>JAJYTH010000084.1 GCA_021793175.1 Actinomycetes bacterium | reverse complement strand
AGGTGCCGTCCTCCATGGCTTCCTCCAGGATGTCGTTCACCTTGTCCCGGAGGGCGTCGTCCTCCTTCGGCAGGCCGATGCCGTAGGGCTCCTCGGTGAAGGACTCGCCGACGACCTTCAGCTCGTCGGGCTGCTGGGCGGCGTAGCCGAGCAGGATGGCGTCGTCGGTGGTGACGACGTCGACCTGGCCGTTGAGCAGCTCGGACACGCACTGCGAGTAGGTCTGCAACTCGACGATGTTCTCGGGCTCGGTCAGGCCCTCGTCGCGGACGTTCTGGATCGGCGTGGACCCGCTCACCGAGCAGACCTTCTTGCCCTTGAGGTCGTCCTTGCCGTTGACGTCCTCGTTGTCCTTGGCGACTAGCAGGCCCTGTCCGGCGATGAAGTACGGGCCGGCGAAGCTGATCTGCTGCTTGCGCTTGTCGTTGATGGTGTACGTGCCGACGTAGTAGTGCACGTCACCGTTGATGATGGCCTGCTCGCGGCCCGCGGACGGAACGGCCTTGTACTCGATGTCCTTCGGGTCGAAACCGAGTTTGGCGGCGACCAGCCGGGCGATTTCGACGTCGAAGCCGCTGTACTCACCGCTGGTCGGGTCCTTGTACCCGAGGTTCGGCTGGTCCTCCTTGACACCGATGACGGGGTGACCGAGCTGCTTCATCTGGTCGAAGGTCGAGGAGCCCTCGACGGTGACGTCCTCGGCCACCTCGTAGCTCAGAGCCGCGGCGTCGCCGTTGCCGCTCTCACCGTTGTCGGACGGCCCGCCTTCCTTGCCGCACGCGGTGAGCGCGAGGCTCGCGGCCAGCAATCCCGCCGCCAGGGTACGGATCTTCATATGCATCTTCCCTGTTCTTCCGGTTGAGGCGGCGAACGCCGCCATGACTGTCAGTGGGTCAGGATCTTGCCGAGGAAGTCCTTCGCCCGGTCCGACTTGGGAGCGGTGAAGAATTCGTTGGGTGTGGAGTCCTCGACGATCTCGCCGTCGGCCATGAACACCACGCGGTGAGCGGCCCTGCGGGCGAAGCCCATCTCGTGGGTGACGACGAGCATCGTCATGCCCTCGTCGGCGAGTTCGGTCATGGTGTCGAGCACCTCCTGGACCATCTCGGGGTCCAGGGCGGAGGTCGGTTCGTCGAACAACATCACCTTGGGCCGCATCGCCAGTGCCCTGGCGATGGCGGCGCGTTGCTGTTGACCACCGGACAGCTGTGCCGGGTACTTCTCGGCCTGGTTGGCGATCCCGACCCGGTCGAGCAGCTCCATCGCCGTCTTGCGGGCCTCCTCGGTGCTGATCTTGCGCACTTTGGTCGGTCCGAGTGTGACGTTGTCGAGGATCGTCTTGTGGGCGAACAGGTTGAACTGTTGGAAGACCATCCCGACGTCCGCGCGTAGCGCGGCGAGTGCCTTGCCCTCGGCGGGCAGCGGCTTGCCGTCGATGAGGATCTCGCCGGAGTCGATCGGTTCGAGTCGGTTGAGAGCGCGGCACAGCGTCGACTTGCCGGATCCGGACGGCCCGAGGACGACCACGACTTCTCCTCGAGGAACCTCGAGGTTGATGTCCTTGAGCACGTGCAGATCGCCGAAGTGCTTGTTCACCGCCACCGCCTTGATCATCGGCGGTGTGGGTGTTGCGGTGCTCATCTGACCTCCATCACATGGCAAGTCGCGGGTCGCGGGTTGTCACGGGCAACACTCGGATTTAACACCTTTGGGGCAATCCGGTGTGGTCTTTGAATCAAAAAGCAACCTTAAGTGTTGGCGGTCGCGCACGAGAGTGACCACCGCCGAGTGTTATCGAACCCTAACTTGATCGAGCTTCCGGGCGCGATGATGTGGCCAAATACCGTTGACTTACCCTGGCAAGCGTGACCCGCACCTACGCGATTCGCACCTTCGGGTGCCAGATGAACGTGCACGACTCGGAGCGCCTCGCCGGGCAACTCGAGGACGCCGGGTACTCGCTCGTCACTGACGGTGAGGAACCCGACGTGGTCGTGTTGAACACCTGCGCGGTGCGCGAGAACGCCGACAACAAGCTCTACGGCCACCTCGGTCACCTGCGTGCAGCCAAGACGGCGAACCCGGGAATGCAGATCGCCGTCGGCGGCTGTCTCGCGCAAAAGGACCGGGGAGAGATCGTGCGGCGTGCGCCTTGGGTGGACGTCGTGTTCGGCACGCACAATCTCGGCTCACTGCCGGTGTTGTTGGAGCGTGCCCGGCACAACGCCGAGGCGCAGGTGGAGATCGTGGAGGCGCTGGAGACCTTCCCGTCCACGCTGCCCGCGCGGCGCGAATCGGCCTATTCGGGCTGGGTCTCGATCTCGGTGGGCTGCAACAACACGTGCACCTTCTGCATCGTGCCGTCGTTGCGCGGCAAGGAGCGGGACCGCCGCCCCGGTGAGATCCTCGCCGAGGTGGAGGCACTCGTGGCCGAGGGTGTACTGGAAGTGACCCTACTGGGACAGAACGTGAACTCGTACGGTGTCGAGTTCGGCGACCGGTACGCGTTCGGCAAACTGTTGCGGTCGTGCGGCTCCGTCGACGGTCTGGAGCGCGTGCGGTTCACCTCGCCGCACCCCGCCGCGTTCACCGACGACGTGATCGACGCGATGGCGGAGACGCCCAACGTCTGCCACCAGCTGCACATGCCACTGCAGTCGGGTTCCGACCGCGTGTTGAAGGCGATGCGTCGTTCCTACCGGTCGACCCGCTTTCTGTCCATTTTGGACAAAGTGCGGGCCGCAATGCCGGACGCGGCCATCACCACCGACATCATCGTGGGTTTCCCCGGTGAGACGGAGGAGGACTTCCAGCAGACTCTCGAGGTGGTGCGGCAGGCACGGTTCTCCAGTGCCTTCACGTTCCAGTACTCGCCGCGCCCCGGCACTCCGGCCGCGGAGATGCCCGACCAGGTGCCGAAGGAAGTCGTGCAGGAGCGTTACGACCGGCTCGTCGAGCTGCAGAACGACATCTCCTGGCAGGAGAACCGTAAGCTCGTCGGTACCACGGTGGAGCTGCTCGTCGCCACGGGCGAGGGCCGCAAGGACGCCGAGACCCACAGGATGAGTGGTCGTGCCCGCGACGGCAGGCTGGTCCATTTCACGCCGCGGGGAGACGCCGTCGACCGGGAGATCCGCCCCGGCGACGTCGTCGAGACCACCATCACCTACGCGGCGCCACACCATCTGGTGGCCGACGGGGACGTGCTGTCGCACCGCCGCACCAGGGCGGGTGACAATGTGGAGGCCGGGCTGCGGCCCAGAACGAAGGGTGTCAGCCTCGGGCTGCCGTCGTTCGGCCCGAAGCCCGCGGCCGCCGTGAGCGCCGACATGGAAGGGTGTTCGCTGTGAGCGAGAAGTCCGATTCGGACTCGGCTGGGAATGACGCTGGACTCGAGCAGCTCGCCGCCGACGTCAACGCGACGTTGGGCAGGGCTGTCAAGACGGTCGAGTTCGGTCGCCGTGGTTTCACCATCGCGGTCGTCGTGTTCGTGCTGGTCGTGGGCCTCGTGCTGCCGTGGGTCGACGGCTATGCGGGCTGGGAGGTGTTGCTTGGCGAGGCGGGCCCGATCCCGCAGCTGTTCGCCGCGACGTCCACCGGTTTCGGAGTGTTGGCCTCGGCGATCACGTTGGCGACCCGCCGGTGGTGGCTGGCGTGGGTGTGTGCCGTCGGAGGATGGTTCGCCTTCGTCGACGGCATCCTCGCCGTGTGGTCGCAGCAGTCGACCGACATCAGCGGAGTGCCGGGTGCGGGCCCCGGCATTGGCCTCATCATCGCGACCGGCGCGATGATGGTGTTGGCCATCCACTGGATGAAGGTCGCCTGGTCGCGTTCCTGAAAGAGTTCGTCGGCGATGGAAAAGCGGTGGGGAGTCGATCACTCCCCACCGCTTTTCGCTAGCGGTTGGCCACCGCTTCCTCGGCTGTACGCAGCCATTCACGCCACTGCGCCGCCTGTTCCTCGGCTTGCTTCGCGCGGCGCTCGTCGCCCGCGGCCCGCGCCTTCGCGGCCTGGGCCTCCAGCTGCTCGACCCGCTCGCGGAACTGCTCGACCCTCGCCTGCGCCTCCGGGTCGGTCCTCCGCCAGCGAGCCTCCTCGGCGTCCCGGATCTTGTCCTGCACGGCCTTCAACCGGCCGTCGAGTTCCCGGATGCGGTCCCTGGGGACCTTGCCGATCTTGTCCCAGCTGTCCTGGATGCGGCGGAACTGGGCCTTGGCGGCGTCCAGGTTGGCCGAGGGATCGATCTTCTCGGCCTCGACCAGCAGCTCTTCCTTGCGGGCCGCGTTCTCGGCGAATTCGGCGTCCCGTTCGGAGAACGCCGCGGCACGGCGGGAGAAGAAGGCGTCCTGCGCCGACCGGAACCGCTGCCACAGGGCGTCGTCCGTGTCCTTGGGCGCTCGGCCCGCGGCCTTCCACTCGGCCATGAGCTCCTTGTAGCGAGCGGCGGTGGGGCCCCAATCGGTGGAGTCGGAGAGCGCCTCCGCTTCCTCGATCAACTCCTCCTTACGGCGTTTGGCGGCGGCCCGCTGCTTGTCCAGTTCGGCGAAGTGGGAACCCCTGCGGCGGCTGAACGCCTCGCGGGCCTTGGAGAACCGCTTCCACAACTCGTCGTCGGTCTTGCGGTCGACTCCCTTGATGGTCCGCCATTCCTCCAGTATGGCCTTGAGGCGATCACCCGCGGCCTTCCACTGTGTGGACGACGCGGCGATCTCCTCCGCCTCCTCCACGAGCGCCTGCTTGCGAGCCACGGCCTCGGCCTTGGCCCGCTCCCGCTCCTGCCGGTGTCGTTCCACCGCCTGCTCGGCGCGCTCGACGATGTGGTCGAGTCGCGCACGCAGGGCGTTGAGGTCACCGACGACAGCCGCGTCGGCGAGGCGATCGCGGAGGTTCACCGCGCTGGACAACGCCTGTTTCGGATCACCGGCGCCGGAGGTCAGCCTGGTCTCCAGCAGTTCGGCTTCGGTGCGCAGGTCGTCGAACTTGCGCGCGTAGTGCTTCAGTCCCTCTTCGGCCGAGCCGGCCTGCCACACGCCGACAGCACGCTCGCCGTCGGCGGTACGTACATACACGGTGCCGTCGTCGTCGACACGCCCCCACCTCGACGGCTGTGTTTCGGCGGCCGGCACAGCGGGTGCCTGTGTGCCACCGGGGGACTGGGGCACCTGGTGGGGCGTGGGAACGTCCGCGGAGGCGTCGGGAACGCCGGGGACGCCGGGGACGCCGGGGGCGTCGTCGACGTCGTCGACGTCACTGCCGCGGGGGGTGTTCTGCTCGGCCATGGCCGGCTCCTTCTCGCTGTCCGGCCCGCGGATGCCGCGGGCGCCCCGCGATGTGCGGGGCCGGGTCGTGCGTGTACGGGTCTGTAGGCCGCATTCAAACAGGTAACACCGGTTCTGGGTACTCCATACCTCGATAGGTACCTCTCGTGACTCTGCCGGTAACCTCGGAACACGTGATCTCGTGTGCCATCGTGGTGCCTCAGCCGCCGCTGCTTGTGCCCGCGCTCGTGCCCGGCGCGGTGGAGCGTACCGCCGCCGTGCGGGACGCGACGGTAGCGGCGGCGCGTGAGTTGGCCGAGGTCAGCCCTCGGTGGCTGGCGGTAGGCGTGGGGACGCGACGCGACACGATCGATCCCGACACGCGGGGCAGTTTCCGCGGTTTCGGTGTGGATGTCCCCGTCAGCTTGAGTAGCGCTCCCACGGAGGCCGTGCCACGAGAGCTTCCCCTGGCCGCTCTCGTCGCAGGCTGGCTGCGGGAACAGGCGGGAGCCGACTCGGTGCGCGTGGAGCTCGTCGCCGAGCATACCGATGTCGCCGACTGCGTGGCACTCGGTGAGCAGCTCGCCGAATCGAAGGAGCGTGTTCTGCTGGTACTGGGTGACGGCTCCACCCGGCACGACACGGCGCCGCCCGGTTGGCCCGACGACCGGGCGGAGGGCTTCGACACGCACGTGCGTACGGCACTGGCGGACGCGGACTGCGAGGCCCTGCTGGCGCTCGATCCGGCCTTCGCGGCCGAACTCCAGGCCCAGGGGCGGGCCGCGTGGCAGGTGCTCGCGGGCCTCGGCCGGGTGGGTGCCGGCTGGCGTGGTGAAGTGCTGTACTCGGACGCACCCTTCGGTGTGGCCTATCACGTCGCGAGGTGGGCCGGGTCGTGATCACACCCGTGGCCATCGTCGGTCCCACCGCCACCGGTAAGACCGCACTCGGCGTCGAGGTCGCGCTCGCGTTGGGCGGCGAGGTGATCAACGCCGATGCCATGCAGCTGTATCGGGGCATGGACATCGGTACGGCCAAGGCCACGCCCGAGGAACAGCGAGGCGTGCCACACCACCTGCTCGACGTGCTGGACGTCACCGAGACGGCTTCGGTGGCGGACTATCAGCGACAGGCCTGCGTGAGGATCGAGTCGCTGTTGGAGCGCGGAACGGTACCGGTGATCGTCGGCGGGTCCGGCCTGTACGTCCAGGCAATCGTGGACGATCTCCGCTTTCCCGGCACCGATCCCGCCGTGCGCGAGCAGTGGGAGGAACGCGCTCGCATCGAGGGCACGGCGGCGCTGCATCGACGACTCGCGGAACTCGACCCGAGGGCCGCCGCCACGATCCTGCCCACCGACACCCGCCGCATCGTGCGCGCGTTGGAGGTCATCACACTGACCGGGGAACCGTTTTCGGCGAACCTGCCCGAGCCGGGACCACCGCGTTACGGCACGGTCCTGATAGGAGTGGATCGCGCCGTCGACGAACTCGACGAGAGGGTCGAGCGCAGGGTCGAGCGGATGTTCGCCGCCGGCCTCGTCGACGAGGTGCGGCGTCTGGAGAAACAAGGACTGCGGGAGGGGAGAACGGCATCGCGGGCGCTCGGGTACCGCCAGGTACTCGACGCGCTGGCGGATGGCGGCGATCTCGCCGAGGCCGAGAGAGCCACCGTGGTGGCGACCCGCCGGTTCGTGCGCAGACAACGGTCGTGGTTCCGCCGGGACGACCGCATCCGGTGGCTCGACGGTGGTGCTCCCGATTTGGTCGGCGCAGTGCTCTCGCGGCTCGACCCGTAATCTTGTCGGCATGGCTGGCATCGAGTTCCTCAAGGGGCACGGCACGCAGAACGACTTCGTGCTGCTGCCCGATCCCGACGCGTCACTGGAGTTGACTCCGCAGCGGGTCGCCGCGTTGTGTGACCGGCGGCGGGGGCTCGGTGCCGACGGTGTGCTGCGGGTCGTGCGCTCGGCTGCGCTGGACGCCGGTCCGAGCGGTTCGGAGGCCGAGTGGTTCATGGATTACCGTAACGCCGACGGGTCGATCGCGGAGATGTGCGGCAACGGTGTGCGGGTGTTCACGCGTTACCTCGTCGAAGCCGGACTGCAGATCGGTCCGGAGTTCGCCGTCGGTACTCGGGCCGGGGATCGGTCGGTCCGCGTTCACGACGATCTCTCCGTGACCGTGCACATGGGACCGGCGACCATCACGGGGACCTCGGTGGCGCTCGTCGACGGTCGGCAGGTCTCCGGTGTGGCGGTCGACGTGGGCAACCCGCACCTGGTGTCGGTGCTCGACGACGACGTCAACGAGCTCGATCTCCGGGACGCGCCGCGTTACGACACCGAGGTCTTCCCCGAGGGCGTCAATCTGGAGTTCGTCAACGTGCTCGGTTCCAAGGAGCTGCGCATGCGGGTCTACGAACGCGGCGTCGGAGAGACCCGAGCATGCGGTACCGGCACGGTGGCGGCGGTGGCCGCGGCGCTGCACCTGCGAGGCACCGACACGGGGGAGTCGGTCGTGGAGATCCCGGGCGGCCGGGTGTCGGTCACGGTGGGCAAGGGCGTCTCGACCCTTACCGGTCCCGCGGAGTTCGTCGCCAAGGGCGAACTCGACCGTGCGTGGTGGGAGGCCCTCGGCTGAGCCGGCACTGAGTCGGCCGGGTCACCCTGGTTGGCCGGTCAGCCAGCTATCGGACGGGCACTCGGCGGCACTGGGTCCGGGGTGCGGCGCAGCGGGGACAACAACACCCACAACAGGGCCAGGACGGTGCCCGCCGAGCACAGCCACACGGTCGTCGATACACCCAGCCAGTGCCCTGCCACACCACCGAGCAGACTTCCGATCGGCAGCACTCCCCAGACGATGAAACGTACGCTGGCGTTCATGCGACCCAGCAGGTGGTCGGGACAGAGAGTCTGGCGATAGCTGACCTGTGCGACGTTGTAGACGATGATCCCGTAGCCGACGACCACGAACGCCACAGCGGTGAAGGCGATGCGCCAGTCCGGTTCGGACAGTGGTACGAGCAGTTGCGCCGGCCAGGTCGCAAGGGGCACCAGCCAGATGGCGCGGACGAGGCCGACGCGCCGCAGGAGTCGGCCCGCAGTGACCGCGCCGAGCACACCACCGACTCCGTGGCAGGCGAGCAACCAACCGACCCCGGCGGAGGACAGGTGCAGTTCGCGGGTCAGAAACAGTACTTCCACCGCGGTGAACATGCCGCCCGCCAAATTCGCCGAGGCGGTGCACAGCGTGACGGCCCGCAATGAGGGAGTGGTGAACACGAACCGCAGACCTTCGGCCACCTGCGAACGCAGGCCCGGTTGACCCTGCGGGGCCGGTGGGGGCTCCTCGGTCCGGATACGACGCAGGAACCATGCCGACGCCAGATAGCTTCCACCGACGGTGACCAACGCGTTGGCAGCTCCGAGCAGGTGTGTGAGCGTGCCGGCCAGGCCGGGGCCGCCGACATTGGCGACCGACTGGCTGACCTGGAGCTTCGCGTTGCCGTCCACCAGCTTCTCCCTGCCCACCAGTGACGGCAGGTACGACTGGTACGCGATGTCGAAGAAGACCGTACAGGCGCCCACCAGTGCGGCCACGACGATCAGGTGAACCAGCGTCAGTGCTCCGGCCCACCAGGCGAGCGGGATCGTCAGCAACAACAGTCCTCGGACGAGGTCGGCGCGTACCATGAGCGGTCTGCGGCGCATCCGATCCACCCACACTCCTGCAGGAAGGCCCAAAAGGAGGAACGCGGCGCTCTCGGCGGCGGTCAACAGCCCCATTTCCAGGGATGTCGCGGCCAGGGTCATGACCGCGAGAACGGGAAGCACGGTTCCTCCGACGAAGGTGCCGAACTGGCTGGCCGTCTGTCCCGACCACAGCAGGCGGAAGTCGCGATGTCGCCACAGAGTGTCCCCAGACATGGGATGCAGTATGAGCCGATTGATTGGAAAGCGCCAATCAGCCAGGTCGGCGTAGAGTGCCCGTGTGGTCACGAGGCGACGTAAAGCCACAGAGGTCGAAGCCCGCGCGCTCGCGTCGGGAATACGGTTGCGGATCATCCGGTTGACCTATACGGAAGCGCTGACGAACAAGGAACTGGCGCAGCGGCTGGGTAAGGACCCGGCCACCACGCTGCACCACGTCCGCAAACTCGTGGACGCAGGTTTTCTCGCACCCGAGCCCGCTCGGCGCGGCGCCCGGGGCGCGAAGGAGATCCCGTACCGTTCCACGGGACTGTCGTGGCAGCTCGACATCGACCAGAGCCCCGACATCGGTAACGCCGCCCTCGAAGCTTTTCTCGCCGAGGTGGCCGACGTGGGCCCTGAGAACGTGTCCCAGTTGCGCTTGGTCGCGCAGGTGTCGCCCGAGCGGCTCGACGAGTTCAAACAGCGGATGCAGACCGTCCTCGATGAGTTCAGCACCGAGCCGGTCGACGAGGACGCAGAGCGCACCGCGGTTTACGTGGCCCTGTATCCGAGCAGGTAAATGGGTCGTTCTTTCCCGCGAACCGTGGGACGATAGAGGCACGATGACAGAACTGACACAGAACTTCCTTCCCGAGGCCGACCTCGACGACGTCGAGTTGACCGCCGGGGAGCTCGAGCTCTCCGACCGCGCGTCGCTGCGCAGGGTCGCGGGGCTGTCCACCGAACTGGCCGACGTCACCGAGGTCGAGTACCGACAGCTGCGGCTGGAGCGGGTCGTCCTCGTCGGGGTGTGGACCGAGGGGACGGCGGAGCAGATCGAGGAATCCCTGGCCGAGCTGGCACGTCTGGCCGAGACGGCGGGTTCCGAGGTGCTCGAAGGCGTGGTTCAGCGTCGTTCGCGGCCGGACCCCGCTACCTACATCGGGTCGGGCAAGGTGAGGGCCCTGGCCGACATCGTGGCCTCCACCGGCGCGGACACGGTCATCTGTGACGGTGAGCTTTCACCCAGCCAGCTGCGGCAGCTGGAGGAGAGGCTCCACGTGAAGGTCATCGACCGCACGGCGCTGATCCTCGACATCTTCGCCCAGCACGCGCGTTCCCGTGAGGGCAAGGCGCAGGTCGAGCTCGCCCAGCTCGAGTACCTGCTTCCTCGCCTGCGTGGGTGGGGTCAGTCGCTGTCGCGGCAGGCCGGTGGTCGAGCGGGCGGCGCGAACGGCGGTGTGGGTCTGCGTGGTCCCGGTGAGACCAAGCTGGAGACCGACCGCAGGCGCATCAACAAGCGCATCGCGAAGCTGCGTCGGGAGATCGCCGCGATGGACACCATCCGCGCGACCAAGCGCGGGCGCAGGACGGCCAACGAAGTGCCGAGTGTCGCGCTCGTCGGCTACACCAACGCTGGCAAGTCGAGCATCCTCAACGCCGTCACCGGAGCCGGGGTGCTGGTGGAGGACGCCCTGTTCGCCACCCTCGACCCGACCACGCGGCGGGCCGAGACACCCGACGGCAGGGTGTACACGATGACCGACACCGTCGGGTTCGTGCGGCACCTGCCTCACCAGCTGGTCGATGCGTTCCGCTCGACACTCGACGAGGCCGCCGACGCCGACCTGCTGCTGCACGTCGTCGACGGCGCCGCCTCCGCGCCCGAGGACCAGGTGGCCGCCGTGCGCGAGGTTCTCGCCGAGATCGCCGAGAAGCGGTCCGAGCCGTTGCCTCCCGAGCTGGTGGTCATCAACAAGGCCGACATCGCCGACGAGGTGACGCTCGCACGGCTGCGCAATCTGTTGCCCGAGGCGGTCGTCGTCTCCGCACACAGCGGGCAGGGCGTCGACACCCTCGTCTCCGAGATCGCCGCGCGGCTGCCCCGGCCGGAGACCGTCGTGGACGTCGTGGTGCCCTACACCCGCGGTGAGCTCGTCGCGAAGGCATACGCCGACGGCGAGGTGTTGGCCGAAGAACACCGCCCCGACGGCACGCGCCTGCGGGCCAGGGTGCATCCCGATCTGGCCGCGGCGCTCGCGGACTACGCCACGGACGGCTCCAAGGTGTGAGGCTAACGTAGCGGTGTGAGAACACTCGGCCTCGGAAGCAGCGTGACGGCGCTCGTGCTGACGCTGGTATTCGGGACCGCTTCAGCCGCATACGCCGAGCAGGACGGCAGCGTTCCGGAACCCGAGGTCGAGTGCGTCATCGACGACCCACGTCTGGAGGAGTTGTCCGGCCTCGCCGCCGATTCCACGCATCTCTACGCGGTCAACGACGGGGGCACGCGGCTGGAGGTCGCGATTCTCGACGAAGATTGCCGAGTACGTGACCTCATCACGGCTCCCACGGACCCGTACGACGTCGAAGACCTCGCGCTGGGCCCCGACGGCACACTCTGGCTTGGTGACACCGGAGACAACAGAAGCCGACGCGAGACCGCCGCCCTGCACGCCCTGTCGCGTGACGGCACGTCGGTGCTGTACCGGCTCACCTACCCGGACGGTCCCCAGGACGCCGAAGCCCTCGTCGTGGACCGTGAGGGCACGCCGTACATCATCACGAAGAACGTCCTCGGCTCCAGCCGGGTCTACCGGCCCGCGCAACCTCTGACCAGTCCGGGCCCCACGCCACTGGAAGAGGTGGCCACGATCTCACTGCTGCCGACCGGAACACCGGGTGGTCCGGTCGGTCCGGCGGGCAGCGTGCTGATCACTGGGGCGGCGTTGTCCCACGACGGGAGAGTGGTGGCCGTGCGGACCTACACCGACGCCTACCTGTATCCCGTGGCCGATGGAGACATCGTCGCGGCGTTCTCCCGCGAACCGGTGCGTGTGCCGTTGCCTCACGAGAAGCAGGGAGAAGCCATCGCCTTCACCCCGGACGGGACGTTGTTGTCGGCCAGCGAGGGGCGCGGTGAACCGTTGAGGTCCGTGCCGAACGCCACGGACCTCGTCGGTGGCACGTCCGTCGAATCCGAACCCGAATCCGAGACACGAAAGGCACGGGAAGCGGGCGGGAGCGCGCCCGCCGAGCCCGCCGAGGACGACTCCGGACTCGGAGTGGTGCCGAGTTTCGTCATCGCCGTCGTAGTCGCCGCCGCGTTGGTGGCTGGGCTCAGCCGACGCCGCCGTTGACCGTCGGGCGACAGCGCGAAGAGTCGGTGTGAAACGCCTGTGGCGACGGGCGGAAAACCGGGGGAGGATCTTGGCCCGCTGCGCTCTTCGGGTGGGCTCCCCGTTACCGCTCACAGTCGCCGGAGAACGGCGACCACCTTTCCGAGAATGGTGGCGTCGTCGCCGGGGATCGGTTCGTAGGCCTCGTTCTGCGGCACCAGCCAGATATGGCCGTCCTTGTGTTTGAGCGTTTTCACCGTGGCCTCATCGTCGATCATCGCCGCCACGATGTCGCCGTTCTCGGCGGTGGATTGTTGCCGCACCACCACCCAGTCGCCGTCGGTGATAGCGGCGTCGATCATCGAGTCACCCGTGACGCTGAGCAGGAATACGTCACCTTCGCCGACGATGTCCTTCGGCAGCGGGTAGACGTCCTCGATCGATTCCTCGGCCAACACGGGCTTACCCGCGGCGATGCGGCCGACCAGCGGCACGAGCGCGGGTTGGGGCAAAGAGCGCTCCGAAGACACCGAGGAAGCAGAGGAAGCCGAGGAGGCCGTGGTGGCGGCGCGCTCCGAATCCATCGCGAGTACGCCCACGGCGCGAGGACGGTTGGCGTCGCGCCTCAAATAGCCCTTGCGTTGCAGCGCCTTCAATTGGTGGGAAACGGACGAGGTGGAGGTGAGCCCGACGGCTTCGCCGATTTCCCGAACGCTGGGTGGATATCCGTACTTGCCCACCCACGTCCTGATCACCTCGAGCACTTTCTGCTGTCGCGGTGTCAGGCTGGCGTCCGGGTCCTCGACCGCGTGCGGAAGGTCGGAAACCTTGCCGCTGTCGGTTGTTTTGCGTGCCACCGCGTTTGTGCCTCCCAGTCACCGGCCGACCTGAGGTCGCGCCCTGCTAACACGTCTGTTCACGACGCTAACCCGCCTCAGCGGGGATCTCAAACGTTTGTTCGACCGACACGCCGTCGTGGCTCGGATTTTCTCACCCGGGGTGTCGGTATTCGCACACGCGTTCGATGGGGCGTATGTTCGGCTGTCGGGCGTGGCGATGGTGTCGACGACTCGGCGGTGGGTGTTGGTGGTGGCTTTCCTTGCGGGTACCCGGGCCGGTGGCGGGTCGGTGGAGTCCCCGTGTTGTCGGTTCGATCCACGCCGTAGGCTGTCCGAGCGTCTGTACCCCGCGGTTGGTGATCAGTGGGCCGAGGTCGACGCATCCTATGTCGGTTCTCACCCTGTCGAGGCGGGGGGTGCGGTTGCGTGCGCTCTCGCAGCCTTCTATGGTCAACCACCATATCTAGTAGTTACATCGCTGTAATTGGTCCACAAGTTGGGTTATGATCAAGGTTGTCCCTCGTCGTTGACGGTGCTCGGAAAAGGCGCCGGGGCGGTCGTGGACGACAGCGGTCACGTGTGACGCGGCCACGGTGCGACAGGGCGTGACAGGGGGGCGGTGTTCCTGCCCCGCAGGTGCAAACAGGGAGGTGTTCGACCGATGCGGTGTCCGTTCTGTCGGCACGCGGACTCCCGTGTCGTCGATTCCCGCGAGGTGGACGAGGGCCAGGCGATCCGACGTCGCCGGTCGTGCTCGGCCTGCGGGCGCCGGTTCACCACGTCCGAGACGATGGTCCTCGCCGTCGTCAAGCGGTCGGGAGTGACCGAGCAGTTCAGTCGAGACAAGGTGGTCCGGGGGGTGCGGCGCGCCTGCCAGGGCCGCCCGGTCGACGACGACGCGCTGCAGAAGCTGGCTCAGCAGGTCGAGGAGTCGATCAGGGCGACCGGGGTGGCGGAGATACCGAGCCACGAGGTGGGACTGGCGATACTCGGCCCGCTCAGGGAGCTCGACACCGTGGCCTACCTGAGGTTCGCGAGCGTGTACCGGTCCTTCTCATCCATCGAGGACTTCGAAGCCGAGATCAAGAACCTGCGTGAGGCGATCTCCGAGACGGGGTCATCGGACCAGCAGGACCACAGTGACTGAGGACGCGGACGACGCGTGACGTCGCCGCCAGTTTCGAACGCGGGAGTGGGAGTCATGACAGAAACCGTGGGGGTCGGCGCACAAACCTCGCCGAAACCGAGCAAGAAGCGGAGCGGCTCGGGCGCGCGCAAGGGCCTGCGCATCCAGCGCGTCTTTACCACCGAGGGCGTGCACCCCTACGACGAAGTGCGGTGGGAGAAGCGCGACGTCGTCATGACCAACTGGCGTGACGGCACGGTGAACTTCGAGCAGCGCGGCGTGGAGTTCCCCGACTTCTGGTCGCTCAACGCGACGAACATCGTCACCAGCAAGTACTTCCGTGGGGCAGTGGGCAGTCCCGAGCGGGAACACAGCCTGAAGCAGCTCATCGACCGCGTCGTCAAGGCCTACGTCAAGACGGGGCTCGAGGAAGGCTACTTCGCCGGCGCCGCCGACGCCGAGATCTTCGAGCACGAGCTGACGTGGATGCTGCTGCACCAGGTGTTCAGCTTCAACTCGCCGGTGTGGTTCAACGTCGGCACCAACTCGAAGCAGCAGGTCAGCGCCTGCTTCATCTTGTCGGTCGACGACACCATGGAGTCGATCCTCAACTGGTACAAGGAAGAGGGTCTGATCTTCAAGGGTGGTTCGGGCGCGGGCCTGAACCTGTCCCGCATCCGTTCGTCGCGTGAGTTGTTGTCCTCCGGGGGGACGGCCTCGGGGCCGGTGTCCTTCATGCGGGGTGCCGACGCGTCCGCGGGCACCATCAAGTCGGGCGGGGCCACGCGCCGCGCGGCGAAGATGGTGGTCCTCGACGTCGATCACCCCGACGTCGAGGAGTTCATCGAGACCAAGGCGAAAGAGGAACACAAGATCCGGGCGCTGCGGGACGCCGGCTTCGACATGGACCTCGGTGGCGCCGACATCTCGTCGGTGCAGTACCAGAACGCCAACAACTCCGTCCGGGTCACCGACGAGTTCATGCAGGCCGTCGAGACCGGCGGTGACTTCGGCCTGCGTGCCAGGACGACCGGCGAGATCATCGAGCGGGTCGACGCGAAGTCGCTGTTCCGCAAGATGGCCCAGGCCGCATGGGAGTGCGCGGACCCCGGTCTGCAGTACGACGACACGATCAACGACTGGCACACCTGTCCCGAGTCGGGGCGCATCACCGCCTCGAACCCGTGCTCGGAGTACATGCACCTGGACAACTCCAGCTGCAACCTCGCCTCGCTCAACCTGCTCAAGTTCCTGCGCGAGGACGGCACGTTCGACGCCGAGCTGTTCGTCAAGGCGGTCGAGTTCGTCATCACGGCGATGGACATCTCGATCTGCTTCGCCGACTTCCCGACGGAGCCCATCGCGGAGACCACGCGGAAGTTCCGTCAGCTCGGCATCGGCTACGCCAACCTCGGCGCGCTGTTGATGGCCACGGGCCACGCCTACGACTCAGAGGGCGGACGTGCGCTGGCCGCGTCGATCACCTCGCTGATGACGGCCGTGTCCTACCGTCGGTCGGCGGAGTTGGCCGGGATCGTGGGCCCCTACGAGGGGTACGCCCGGAACGCCGAGGCGCACCAGCGCGTGATGCGCAAGCACGCGGCGGCCAACGAACTCGTCCGCACCTACCACGTCAACGACGCCGCGATCAGGGCGGTGGCGACCAAGGAGTGGAACCGGGGCATCGAGCTCGGCATGGCCAACGGTTGGCGTAACTCGCAGGCCAGCGTGTTGGCCCCCACCGGGACCATCGGTTTCATGATGGACTGCGACACCACCGGGATCGAGCCGGACTTCTCGTTGGTGAAGTTCAAGAAGCTCGTCGGCGGCGGATCCATGAAGATCGTCAACAACGCGGTCCCCCGCGCGCTGCGCTCCCTGGGCTACCAGGAGGAGCAGATCGAGGCGATCGTCGACTACATCTCCGAGCACGGCCATGTGGTCAACGCGCCGGGGCTGCGGCCCGAACACTACGAAGTGTTCGACTGTGCGGTGGGAGAGCGGTCGATCGCGCCGATGGGCCACGTGCGGATGATGGCGGCGGTGCAGCCTTTCCTGTCCGGCGCGATCTCCAAGACGGTCAACATGCCGGAGTCGGCCACCGTCGAGGACGTGGAGGAGATCTACTTCCAGGGCTGGAAGTTGGGTCTTAAGGCATTGGCCATCTACCGCGACAACTGCAAGGTGGGCCAGCCGCTGTCGACGG
>JAJYTH010000083.1 GCA_021793175.1 Actinomycetes bacterium | reverse complement strand
CCTTTCTCGACGTCGTTCAGCCCTGGTTGAGCGGTTCCTGGTAGCTCACGAGGAAGACGCAGGATCCGTCGTAGACGAAGAGGACCAGCTCCCTGTCGCCGGTGCTGTTGAGGAAGATCGCGTCGACGGCCGTCACTCGCTCCGTCACCTGCGGCTCGTCGACTTGGGTGAGGGTGAATTGCTCGCCGTTGGCGATGGCTTCCTCGTAGTCCTCCATTTCCGATTCATCACCCACACAGAGCGATTGCCTCAGGCCGTTGGTGTCCCCGGCGTTCACGAGGCCGACGATCTCTTGGAGCAAGGCTTCGGAGGCTTCCTTGACTCCGCCCGCTCCGGTGCCGTCGACGGAACCCGGGTCGGCCGGCATCGGCGGGTCGGCGGGCATCGATGGATTGGCCGGCATCGATGGGGCACCGCTCATGCTGTCGTCACCACCGTTGCCACCGTTGTCGGAGGCTGAATTCTCTTCGTCGTCGCTGAGGAGGAAGCCGGGGGCGACGAAGGCGGTGATGACGAAGGCGACCACGGTTACCACACCGATTCCCAGGCCGACCCACAGGCCGGTCTTGCTCTTTTTGGCCGTACGGGTCCTGCGGAAAGCCCTGCGGGTACTGGCCGCCCGGGTACTGCCCGCCCTGCTGCGGGAAGCCAACCGGCTGTTGCCCGTAGGGGCCGCCCGGTTGTTGTCCGTACGGTGGTTGGCCGGGTTGTGGTGGGTAGGTCATGGGTTGCTGCTTTCTTCTGACGCGGGTGCTCCGCGGTGTGGTCCTCGTCCAGCCGCCTGAGCAGTGCGCGAGGTTTGGACCGACCTGTGATTCTTGCGTGTCCGGTGTCGGTGTGGGTGTGGGTTCACCGAAATTCGACGGTCGCACCGGTCACAGACATCGCATGAGAAAGGGGCTGGGAGCGAAAGCCTCGCTCCCAGCCCCGTGACTCACGGGTGTGCCTATCAGAAGTAGAGGGCGCTGAAGACGCAGAACGACCCATTCCGGTCACTGACGTAGACCGACAGTTTTCCGCCGGAGCCGACGAAATCAGCGCTGGTCATGGAACCGGCGGAGGCGACGTTCTCCATCGTGTATCCACCGCCTGCCGAGAGGGCTTCCTCGATCGAATCCGTTTCCAACGAGGTGACGTCGGGGCAGAGCATGCCCTCCAGCGTCTGCGTGTCGCCGCTGTTGAGAGCCTCACCGAACTGCTGGAGGAAAGCCTCCCCGTCACCGGAGGAGCTGGACGAACCGATCTCGTCGCCGGAACTCGGATAGTTCGGCATCGACGGATTGGCGGGCATCGACGGATTGGCCGGCATCGATGGATTGGCCGGCATCGACGGAACGTCGCTCATTCCGCCGGGACTGGGCAGGTCGGGAACATCCAGGGTGAGATCCTGCCAGCACCACTCGCCGTTCTCCTTGGCGAAGGTGTTGACCACGTCGATCTCCATGTTCCCCGTTTCCGCGTCCACCACGGTGGCCTTGACCGTGGCGGTGTCGCCGTTCTCCTGCGCTTGGCCGTTGACGCGGACCTCCCCGAATTCGTAGCTGTGTTCGATGGCCTCGTGGACCATCTCCGTGGCGTTGGAGCAGGTCAGTTGCTGAAGCGCGGCGTTGTCGCCGGAGACGAGGCCGCCGCGGATCTTCTCGGCCAGAGCCTGCGCTCCGCCGCCACCGCCGTCGCCGCCGTTACCACCGCCGTTGTCGGAGGCTGAATTCTCTTCGTCGTCGCTGAGGAGGAAGCCGGGTGCGACGAAGGCGGTGATGACGAAGGCGACCACGGCCACCACGCCGATTCCCAGGCCGATCCACAGACCGGTCTTGCTTTTCTTCGGAGGCTGGGAGCCGAAGCCGCCCTGCTGGCCGTACGGGTCCTGCGGAAAGCCCTGCGGATACTGGCCGCCCGGATACTGCCCGCCCTGCTGCGGGAAGCCTCCCGACGGCGGAGTGCCGTATTGGCCGCCCGGCTGCTGTCCGTACGGATCTCCTGGCTGTTGCCCGTACGGTGGTTGTCCGGGCTGCGGTGGGTACGTCATTGTGCTGCCTCCCCTTGTTCGGCGCCCCAGTGGCGCATCCCCTCGGTCGTTACAGACGGCCGCTCCGAGGGTGCGGTTCCCCCCGAAATGCGAGCGCCTGCGATTCTGCCTGTTTCTTGGTTCAGTCCATAGGGGTGGGGCAGGACGATCGGCAGAGACAAGAGGGCTTTCACCCTGAGTGATCAGGTGAAAGCCCTCCGTTGTTAAATCCGGGTAAAACAGACTCAGCCGGTCGCGAGAACCTGCAGCCGCTCGTAAGAGCCGTTGAAGCTGTTCTGGTCGATCGGATCGGAGGTGTACTGCCAGAACGTGTGGAAGCTCCAGTTGTACGGCAGTTCACCCACCGACGAGGCGTAGCGGGCGACCCACAGCGGCACGGTGTCGGAGAAGTCCTCCGCGGTGCCCACGCACTGGTTCCACCAGCTCGTCGACGTGTAGATCACCGGCCAGCGGCCCGTGCGGGAGTGGTAGGTGTCGTGGAAGTCCCGGATCCAGGCCCCCATCTGCGACTGGCTCAGGCCGTAGCACGTCGCGCCGTACGGGTTGTACTCCAGGTCGATCACGCCCGGCAGCGTCTTGCCGTCAGCGGACCAGCCGCCGCCGTTGTCGACGAAGTAGTTGGCCTGCACCGCGCCGGACGACACGTCGGGCAGAGCGAAATGGTATGCCCCGCGGATCATGCCGATGTTGTAGGAACCGTTGTACTGCTGCGTGAAATAGGGATTCTTGTAGCTGGTTCCTTCGGTGGCCTTGACGTAGGCGAATCGTTTGCCCTGACTCCACCAGTAAGACCAGTCGACGTTTTCCTGCCAGCCACTGACGTCGATGCCCGGAACGGTGGCGTACGCTTTCGCGCCGTCGGAGTTGAGGCCCTGAGGTTCGAGCGCCTGGCGTTTCGTGAAGGCGTTGGAGTGGTCGCCCTCGATTTCCCTGATCTGTGAACCCAGCGCTTGACCGTGTCCGGTCACGCGCGTGTCCGTGTCGGTGTCGGCCGTCGCGGGAGTCAACGCGCCGAGCAGGAGCGCGCTGACCGACCCGGCGACGACGGCGGCGGCTACACGCCACCTTCTCCGTCCGATGCCCATCGGGTCTGTCCTTTCACCATCAACTGTGCCCTCGCTACGAACCGCTCACTCAAAGTGGCGGTTCGGCCGTTGATTATGTGCGCAGCTCGCCGAGGTTGTCACTAGTTGGCGTGACGACTTTGGTCCAAGTGGGTAATTTTCGTAACTGATTCCCGACTAAAGATGGGGCCAAGGCACAGCGGGCCCCCAGGCTCCCGGTCAGCGGCACCGGATCATGGGCGAGTCGGCACGTCCGCCCACGCCGACTCAGCGGCACCGGATCGGGGCGGATCGGTGTGGGCGGTTCCTTGCCGATTCAGCGTCGACTCAGCCGACCCAGCAGCGACTCAGCGGCGCCGGGCGCGCACGCGAGCCAGCTCCTCCGGAGTCACCACGGCCGTGATGGCGTCGTCCGGATTCAAAGCGAGCGGATTCCCCCCGAGCAGTTCGATGATGTCCCTGCCTCGCACCGCACGGGCGTGCGGCCAATCGCGTGGTGCCAGCGACTTGGCCGTGTACGCGGGCACCACGACGTTGCCGTCGAGGTCGTAGAACCCGACGAGGGTGCGCTGCGACGGCGTGTAGGCGAACACGAACAACTCTGCGTCGAGAACCGCGGGAGCGAGGTCCTCCAGAGGGCGGTGCTGTGTGTGGATGAGCTGGAGCAGGTACTCCAGGTCGCTGCTCGGCTCGGGGAAAGCCAACGCCTGAGGGGAGGGCCGGTACTGGTCGTTGAAGTGGAAGTCGTCGATGATCTCGCCGTCGGCGTTCACCGGGTAGGCACCGACCACGGCCCACGACGGCACGTTGCCGTTGGGGTCGAAGGCCTCGTCGACGACGTATAACCAACTGTTGGGATTCGCCCGCGCGTTGGCCCGCATCTCCTGAGTGATCTCGGGTTTCCGGATGGCGACGGACTGTTCGGGCACGAGGCGGTCTGAATCGTCGCGTTGGGCCATATGCTTCCCCACGTCGTGTACGTGCCGGTCGTTGGAACCACCTTACTGTGGAGACATGCCATCTTCACGCTTTGTTGATCCCGGCGAGTTGCGTGTCGCGTGCGAGAAAGTGGAGCCGTGGCTGGCCGGGACCGGTCCCAAGCCCGAGCGGGCCGATGTGGCGAAAGCCGTGCGGTTGAGTCTGAGGAAGCTCGCCGAATTGGCCCCCGGGCGCAGTGTCGAGGTGCGGGTCCCGCCGTTCGCGGCAGTCCAATGTGTAGCGGGTCCTCGGCACACGAGGGGCACGCCGCCGAACGTGGTGGAAACGGACCCGAGGACGTGGCTGGAACTCGTCCTCGGCCGTCTCAAATGGACTGATGCGGTGGAGGAGGCCAGGGTCGACGCCTCGGGTGCCCGTGCCGATATCGCGCAGTGGCTGCCGATTGTGCGGTTGTAGTCGCGCCCTGCGCGAAACAGCCGTCTTGACGTGGTCGACCCGCGGAGTACTTTCAGTGATCAGTGATCAAGTGCTTTTCTCGGGTACCATCCATCAGCCGCGCGCGGTGTTGACCGACGACGTGAGACGACGTGAGTGGAAGGAACGGGCAGCGAGAGATGGCAGCGCGAGACGGTTCCGGGGTCGAATACAGCACCCCCACCGCTCGTCGAATGATCGTCGGTGCACAACTCCGTCGGCTGCGGGAGCAAGCGGGGATCAGCAGGGGCGATGCCGGCTACCACATTCGCGCGTCGGAATCCAAGATCAGCCGCCTGGAGTTGGGCAGGGTCGGTTTCAAGGATCGCGATGTCGCCGACCTGTTGACGCTGTACGGGGTCACCGACCCCGACGAGCGCGGGATGTTGCTCGGCATGGTCGAGGAGGCCAACCAGCCCGGCTGGTGGCAGAAGTTCAACGACTACACACCCAAGTGGTTCGAGCCCTACCTGGGGCTTGAGGAGGCGGCTTCCCGGATACAGACGTACGAGCTGCAGTTCGTGCCGGGCCTGTTGCAGACGGCGGATTACGCGCGGGCCGTCATCACCCACGGGCTTCCCGACGCGGCGAGCGAGGAGGCCGAGGCGAGGGTGGCGTTGCGGATGCGCAGGCAGCGGTTGTTGCGGCGGCCCCGCGCGCCGAAGTTGTGGGCGGTGCTGGACGAGTCGGTGATCCACCGTCCCATCGGTGGGCGGAAAGCGCACCGCGAGCAGCTGGAGCACCTGCTGGAGGTGACCGAGCTGCCGCACGTCACGGTGCAGGTGGTGCCCTATGACCGCAGTGGCTATGCCGCCGAGGGCGCGTTCACGTTGTTGCGGTTCGCTCAGCCCGAGCTGCCGAACATCGGCTATGTTGACCACATCGCCGGTGGGATGGTCCTGGAGCGTCCCGAGGAGATCGAGCGGATCGGTCGTTCACTCGATCGACTGGCCGTGGACGCCGAGACGCCGGAGCGGTCCCGGCAGGTGATCGCGAAGGTGTTGGCGGAGAGCTGAACCTGCTATCTGCGTCGATGCTCGGTTTCGACGCAACCGGCCCGAGGTTGCCCGTTGTGATCTTGATCATCGTGTGGCGGTTCCTGCCGAAATCCCGGTTGCACGTGCATCCACATTTGCGCGCGGCGCTGCTACAGTTCGTGCACAGTCAGCTGCACGTGCAGATGCATCCTCCAAAAGGTGTTCAGTCGGGAAGGTGAGGGTCATGGCGAAAGCGATTCACAACGGCGTCTCCTCCGAGCTGCTGTCGGATGTGACGTGGCGCAAGAGTTCTTACAGTGGCGCGATGGGTAACTGCGTCGAGGTCGCTCGCCTGGCCTCCGGGGAGATCGCCGTGCGGAACTCGCGCGACCCCCACGGACCCGCCCTCGTCTACACCAAGGCCGAGATCGCGGCGTTTCTCGCAGGCGCGAGGGACGGTGAGTTCGATGACCTCGCAGTCTGAGGTCGTCGACGCCGAGGTCGCCACCGAGGAGACCGTCGTCGAAGACGTGCTCGGCAGGCTCATCGAGCGCGGCTACAGGTTCGTGCACCCTCGCGACGCCGAGGGAGACATCGTCACCGTCGTCGGCGTGCGAGCGCACGGCAGCGTGGTCGACGTCGTCCGCCTCGACGCGGAGGACGAGGTCACGGCCATGCGAATGCCCGAGGGTGAGTCGGACGTCCTCTCACCCGCCACCGTGCTGTGGCGCAAGGACGGCGGCATGTGCGAGGTCGTGGACGCGCTGCTCGATCTGCCCGATGCCCCCGGACCGCAACCATCCGGTCAGGACTTCACCGCGCGGGGCTGCTGGATTCACAGCGACCGGGGGCAGGCCAGGTGGCTACGCGCCACGGCGTGAGCTTCGCATCACGAGAACGGGTCGCCGACAGGCCTTCTCGGCCTAAACTGACGGCGGCCCGTTCTCGTATGTAGGGGAGCCTTTCGGTGGAGCAGATCGAGGCGGAACCTCGGGAGGAATGCGGCGTCTTCGGCGTGTGGGCGCCTGGCGAGGACGTCGCCAAACTGGCGTACTACGGGCTGTACGCCCTCCAGCACCGCGGCCAGGAGGCGGCCGGCATCTCGGTGTCGGACGGTAAACGCATCGTCGTCTTCAAAGACCTCGGCCTCGTCAGCCAGGTGTTCGACGAACAGGTGTTGTCGTCGTTGCAGGGACATATCGCCGTGGGCCACTGCCGCTACTCCACCACCGGGGGCGGAACCTGGGAGAACGCCCAGCCGGTGTTTCGCACCACGAAGGCCGACACCGGGCTGGCCCTCGGTCACAACGGGAATCTCGTCAACACCCACGTACTGCACGAACGTGCCCGCGAGCTGGGCATAACCGAACGCGACGGTGCCACCACCGACTCCGACCTGCTGTGCGGCCTGTTGGCCCACGCCGCCGCCGACAAGGGCATCGAAGGGGCGGCCATGGAGCTGCTGCCGACCGTGCGCGGTGCGTTCTGCCTGGTGTTCGCCGACGAGAACACGCTCTATGCGGCACGTGATCCACACGGCGTCCGGCCGCTGGTGCTCGGAAGGTTGGAGCGCGGTTGGGTGGTCGCGAGCGAGACGGCCGCCCTGGACATCGTCGGCTCCTCGTTCGTGCGTGAGGTGGAGCCGGGCGAACTGATCGCGATCGACTCCGGTGGCCTGCGGTCCTCCCGATTCGGCAGCCCCGAGCCCAAAGGGTGCGTGTTCGAGTACGTCTACCTGGCGAGGCCGGACACCACCATCGCGGGTCGTAGCGTGCACGCCACCCGCGTCGAGATCGGCCGTCGACTGGCCGAGGAGCATCCGGCCGACGCGGACCTGGTGATTCCCGTGCCCGAGTCGGGAACCCCCGCGGCCATCGGCTATGCGCAGGCCTCCGGCATCCCGTACGGGTCCGGGCTCGTCAAGAACAGCTACGTCGGGCGCACGTTCATCCAACCGTCGCAGACCATCCGCCAACTCGGTATCCGGCTCAAACTCAACCCGCTGCGCGAGGTCATCCGAGGTAAGCGACTGGTCGTGGTGGACGACTCCATCGTGCGCGGCAACACCCAACGCGCGCTCGTGCGGATGTTGCGCGAGTCCGGGGCCGTGGAGGTACACGTCCGGATCGCGTCGCCACCCGTGCGCTGGCCGTGTTTCTACGGAATCGACTTCGCCGCCAAGGCCGAACTGGTGGCCAGTGGCGCCGATCTCGACGGTGTCCGTCGCTCCATCGGTGCGGATTCACTGGGATATGTGTCACTGGACAGTCTGGTCGCGGCGTCCGATCAGCCCGCGTCGAGACTGTGTGCGGCCTGCTTCGACGGCAACTACCCGATCCCGCTGCCCGACGAAGAGCTGATCGGCAAGCATGTATTGGAGCACCTCGGTTCGGACGAGGACGCGGATTCCACCGAGAACACCGACGAGCCGTCTCGTCGTCTGCCCAGCGCGTCCCCGGGGTACGGTGCCGAGGGTGCCGTTCGGCGTCCCTAACCGTTACGAAGTGAGGATGGAGCCGCTTCCGTGAGCGAGTCCGCGCGCGCCACGTACGCCGCTGCCGGTGTCGACATCGACGCCGGTGACAAAGCCGTCGAACTGCTCAAGCCCCATGCCGAGAGGGCGACCAGGCCCGAGGTCGTGGGCGGTGTCGGCGGTTTTGCCGGGTTGTTCGCGCTCAAGGCGGGCCGTTGGACGGAGCCGCTGCTTGCGTCGTCGACCGACGGCGTGGGTACCAAGACCGCCATCGCGCAGGCGTTGGACAAGCACGACACCGTGGGTATCGACCTGGTGGCGATGGTGGTGAACGACCTCGTGGTCACCGGGGCCGAGCCGCTGTTCCTGCAGGACTACATCGCTGTCGGCAAAGTGGTGCCGGAGAAGATCGAGGCGATCGTGTCCGGCATCGCGGAAGGCTGTGTGCGCGCGGGTTGTGCGTTGCTCGGAGGCGAGACCGCCGAGCACCCGGGGATGATGGGCGAGCACGACTACGACCTGTCCGCCACCGGGGTGGGCGTGGTCGAGGCGTCGGCCGTGCTCGGGCCGGAGCTGGTACGCCCGGGTGACATGGTGATCGGTCTCGGCTCGTCGAGCCTGCATTCGAACGGGTATTCGCTGGCGCGGCACGTGTTGCTCGACATCGCCCGGATGCCGCTGGAAGGGCACGTCGAGGAGTTCGGTCGCACGCTCGGCGAGGAGCTGCTGGAGCCCACGCGCATCTACGCCAAGGATTGCCTCGCCCTGGTCGCCGAGGCGGAGGTCCGCACGTTCGCGCACATCACCGGCGGCGGGCTGCAGGCCAACCTGGAGCGAGTCCTGCCCCACGGCGTGGTCGCGCAGCTCGAACGACACACGTGGACACCCGACCCGGTGTTCGCCTTGATCGCACAGCGAGGCCGGGTGGAGCGGGCCGAGATGGAACGCACGTTCAACATGGGTGTCGGCATGGTCGTCGTCGTGGCACCCGAGGACGTGGACAGGGCGCTCGCGGTGTTGACGGCTCGGCATGTGCCCGCCTGGGTGCTGGGCGAGGTGCGTGCCACGGACGATCCGGACGCCCCGCGGGTGTCGTTGACCGGCGACCACCCGCGGTTCTAGGTCGCGCGGTGTTTCGGTGGCTGAGACATGGTTGATGGCATGGTTGATGGCATGGCTGAGGCATGGTTGAGGCACTGCGGGTCACCTCGCGGTTGGTGATTCCCGAGTCGGAGTTGTCCGAGCGGTTCTCGCGTGCCTCCGGCCCGGGTGGGCAGGGTGTGAACACCACGTCGTCGCGGGTGGAGTTGTCCTTCGACGTGTCGCGCTCGCCGGCTGTGCCGGACGACTTGCGCAAGCGTTTGCTCGCCCGGTTGAACAGCAAACTCTCGGGCGGGGTGCTGACCATCGTGGCGAGCGAACATCGTGAGCAGTTGGCGAATCGCCGCGCCGCGCGGGAACGGCTGGCGACGGTGTTGCGGCAGGCGGCGGCGCCACCGCCGAAGAAACGCCGGCCCACCAAGCCGACGAAGGGCTCACAGGAACGTCGACTGGCGGCCAAGAAGCGGCGCGGGCAGCTCAAACGTAACCGGAGGTCGTGGGACGAATAGCCGGCCGCGCCGGGCCGCCGACGCGCGTCTTGGGTCATCCCCGCCAGTGGTACCGCCGTTCGGGGCGGCCCGTGCCGCCGTAGCGCAGGCGTACCTCGGCCTGGCCGGTCTCCGCGAAATGTTCCAGGTACCGGCGGGCGCTCGGGCGTGAGAGTCGAGTGACGTGGGCGCATTCGGTCGCCGACAACCCTTCCGGGTGCTCGGTCAGCGCCGCCCGCACCAATTCCGCCGTCTGCTCGGTGAGGCCCTTCGGTAGAGGTGCCGTGCTGCGAGGCCGCCCGCCGAAGACGTCGTCGACCTCGTGTTGCGCGGCGGCGGGGCGGGAGGACAGTTGTGCGAGCTTCCGGTGCAACGAGCCCACGTGGTCGAGCTGATCACGCAGCGCCGAGTACGTGAACGGTTTGATGAGGTAGTGCAACGCACCGCCGCGCAGGGAGCCTCGAATGGTGTCCACGTCCCGCGCCGCGGTGATCACGATGACGTCGATGTCCACGGTCGCCGGGTCGGCCCGCAACTCCCGCAACACGGTGAGTCCGTCGATGTCGGGAAGGTAGATGTCCAACAGGATCAGGTCGGGGCGTTCGTCCCGGGCCATGTTCAGTGCCGCGGCCCCCGAGTGCGCCGCGCCGACCACGGTGAAACCCGGTGTGCGGTTCACGTAACCGCTGTGCACCTTCGCCACCATGAAGTCGTCGTCGACCACCAGCACCCGGATCACGGTAACACTCTCTCCGGTGCCTTCTCGTACGGCAAGACCGCTGTGAACACCGCACCACCGTCGTTTCGTAACTCCACTCGGCCGCCCCTGCGGTGGCAGGTCTGCCTGGTGAGTGCGAGGCCGAGGCCACGGTCGCCGTCGTGTTCGGCCGCCTTCGTGGTGAACCCGTGGGTGAACACCTCGGTCGCGATCTCCGGTGCCACACCCGGACCCGAGTCGCGGACCACCACCGACACCCCGTCGTCCCGTTCTCGCACGTCGATCTCGATCCACGCCTCCGACGCGCCACGTACCGCGTCGAGTGCGTTGTCCACGAGGTTGCCGACCACGGTCACCAGGTCCGCCGACATACGCTCGTCGGTTTCGGGCAGATAGCTGTCGTCGGTGAGCCGCAGCCCCACACCCTGCTCGGCGGCGAGGCTCGACTTGGCGATCAACAACGCGGCCACGGCGGTGTCCTGGACGCGAGCGCTCACGGTGTCGTGCCACTCCCCGCTGACCCGGTTGACGCGGTTCACGTAGTTGCGTGCCTCGTCGTACTCGCCGAGTTCGATGAGCCCGGCGATCGTGTGCATCCGGTTGGAGAACTCGTGCGCCTGCGCGCGCAGGGTGTCCGTGGTGCGTGATGTGGCGGCCAGTTCCTCCCGGAGCGCCGCCAGCTCGGTTCTGTCCCGCAGTGTCACCACGGCACCGAGTTCACGACCGTCCCGGTGCACCGGCATCCGGTTCAACACCAGCACCCGGCCCGCGCGCAGCACGATCTGGTCGTCACCACTGGCCTGCCCGGTGAGGACGTCCCGCAGGCGACCGCCGACGCCGAGATCGTTCACGGCGGTGCCCACACAGTCGTCGGGCAGCGCGAGCAGTTCTCGCGCGTGGTCGTTCACGAGCGTGATGCGGTGTTGCTGGTCGAGCGCGACGACACCTTCCTTGATGCCGTGCAGCAGGGCCTCCCGGTGTTCCACCAAGCCGGTGATCTCCCGGGGTTCCAGTCCGAGGGTCTGCCGCTTCACCCGCCACGACAGGAGCAGGGAGCCGGTGACACCGAGGACGAGCGCGATGCCCAGCAACGCGAGCGCGTCGGCCGGCCGGTTCGCCAGTCCTTCGAAGAAACCCGGTGTGGCCTTGCCCGCGGCGACGATGCCGAGCACTTCTCCGCGATCACCGAGCACGGGAACGTGGGCGACCAGCGAGTCGCCCACCTCGCCGACCCACGACCGGCCGTGTGTCACGGTGCTCTCACCGAGCGGCAGCCGGGTGCGCAGCTGCGCCGGATCGGGCGAGGTCAACACCGTCCGGTCCGGGTCGGCGATGATGACGAAATCGGCGCCGGACAGGCTGCGGGCGCTTTCGGCGAAACTCGGCAGCGGGTCTCGGTTCACCGGATCGGAGAGGCTTTCCCGTACGCCGGGGACGGCGGCCACGTTCTCCGCCACCGACAACAGCGCCCGCCCCTCGTGGGTGACGAAATTGTGGTTGGACTGGATCACCGAGTACGCGGTGACGCATCCCAGCAGAGCGAACACCAACGACAGGTGCCATCCGAGCAGTTGCCGTGCCAGCGATCCCTTGCCACCCACGCGCTCACTATGACACCGGCGAACCGCCACAGGCCTCGTGAGCCGTGTGACCACAAAGACCACAACGAGCGTTATGCCCGTAACCGCGACGTCGCCGTGAGGGCTCGTGCACGATGACCCGTTGACACGAAAGACCCTGCTCACAGCGAGGTGAGAATTGCGCCAACCCAAGACGTGGCTCGCGGTGCTCGGCGCGGCACTGCTCGTTCTGCTCGTGCCACCGCTCGTCTCGTCAGGCGGGGACGATGCGGATTCACGCATCCGCGGTTTGCGGTTGATGGTGCCCAACACTCCGGGCGGTGGCTACGACATCACCGCGCGCACCGCCGCGAGGGTGGTCGAGGACAACGACCTGAACGGTCCCACCGAGGTGTTCAACCTTCCCGGCGCGGGAGGGACGGTGGCGCTCGGACGGCTGGTCAGCGAGCGCGGCAACGGCAAACTGGCGATGTCCATGGGCCTTGGTGTCGTCGGCTCCGTCTACACGAACTCGTCGCCGTCCACGCTTCGAGACACGACGCCGATCGCGAAGCTCACCGAGGAATCGGACATCATCGTGGTGGCCAAGAACTCGCCCTACCACGACATTCACGAGCTGCTGGACGCCTGGAAGGCCGATCCCGGCGCTCTGCCCGTCGGCGGTGGTTCCGCCCCCGGTGGTCCGGATCACCTGGCGCCGATGCTGACCGCCAAGGCCGTCGGCATCGACCCGAAGGACGTCACCTACGTGCCCTTCGACGGCGGCGGCGAATTGATGGCATCGGTGCTCGGGGGCAAGGTCGCGTTCGGCGTGTCCGGCATCGGTGAGACACGCGACCAGATCGAGGCGGGCGAGCTGCGGGCATTGGCCGTCACGAGCCCGGAACGTGTGCCGGGTATCGACGCGCCGACCTTGCAGGAGGTCGGTGTCGACGTGAGCTTCACCAACTGGCGCGGGATCGTCGCACCGCCCGGGCTGTCGGACACCGACCGGCAGAAACTGATCGATCTGTTCACCGCGATGCACGGCACCGAACAGTGGCAGGAGGCGCTGCGCGTCAACGGCTGGAGCGACGCCTTCTCCACCGGTGCCGAGTTCGAGGAGTTCCTCGGCGAGGAGAGTGACCGCGTCGCGTCGGTGCTGAAGGAGTTGGGGCTGGCATGAGCTCGTCCGTCGACAACGTCATCGACCCGCCCGTCACCGGGGAGGAAGCCACTCGGCGTTCGTGGCGCGACTGGTGGCGGGGACGCGCCGAACTGGGGTTGTGCGCGTTCCTGTTCGTGCTAGGAGTGCTCGTCCTCATCGACGCGTTGAGCCTGTCCACCGACTTCACCCAGCGCGGACCGTTGGGGCCGAAGGCCGTGCCGGTGATCGTGGGCACGCTCCTGCTCGTGGTCTCGGTGTTGTTGGCCCGCGACGTCCTCCGTGGCGGGCGGGGCGAGGCCGAGGCCGGGGAGGACATCGACCTGTCGACACCCGCCGACCTGCGAACGGTGCTGTTGCTGGCGGCCGCGTTCTTGGTCAACGCCGTGTTGATCGATCTCGTCGGGTTCCCGATCTCGTCGGCGCTGATGTTCTGGGGCGCCGCGTATGCGCTGGGTAGCCGCAACACGGTGCGGGATCCTCTGATCGCGGCGGTGTTGTCGGTGGTGACGTGGTTTTTGTTCAACGAACTGCTGGGTGTGTCCCTGCCCGGTGGTCCCCTGATGGAGGTGCTCTAGTCGATGGACTTCGCATCGTCCTTGTCGAATCTGGTCGACGGCTTCGGCACCGCCCTCACCCCGACGAACCTGTTGTTCGCCGCCATCGGTGTCGTACTCGGCACCGCCATCGGGGTCCTGCCGGGCATCGGGCCCGCGATGGCCGTGGCCCTGTTGCTGCCGGTCACCTACGGGTTGGAGCCGACGGGTGCGTTCATCATGTTCGCCGGCATCTACTACGGCGGCATGTTCGGCGGGTCGACCACGTCGATCCTGCTCAACACTCCCGGTGAGAGCGCGTCGGTGGTGGCCGCCATCGAGGGGCACCCGATGGCCAAACGAGGTAGGGCGCCGCAGGCTCTCGCCGCGGCCGCGATCGGCAACTTCATCGGCGGACTGATCGGCACGATCGCGTTGGTGCTGTTGGCTCCGATGGTGGCGTCGCTGGCCGTGGGGATCGGCGCGCCCGACTACTTCGCCGTGATGGTGCTGGCGTTCGTGGCCGTCACGTCCGTGCTCGGCCGTTCGCGTGTTCGGGGATTCGCGTCGCTGCTCATCGGGTTGACCATCGGCCTCATCGGCCTCGATCAGATGACGGGGCAGGCTCGGCTCACGTTCGGTTCCCTGCATCTGGCCGACGGTGTCGACGTCGTCATCGTCGCCGTGGGTCTGTTCGCCGTCGGTGAAGCCCTGTGGGTGGCGGCCCATCTTCGACACAAGCCCGATAAGCCGTTGCCCGCCGGACGTCCGTGGCTCGGTGGGGACGACATCCGGCGTACCTGGAAGCCGTGGTTGCGTGGCCCGGTGATCGGTTTCCCGTTCGGGGCCATCCCGGCCGGTGGTGCCGAGATCCCGACGTTTCTGTCCTACATCACCGAGAAGCGGCTTTCCAAGCGCAAAGAGGAGTTCGGCGAGGGAGCCATCGAAGGGGTCGCGGGCCCGGAGTCCACGGCGAGTGCCTCGGCTGCGGGCACCCTGACGACCATGCTCACGCTCGGCCTGCCGACCACGGCTGTCACCGCGGTGATGTTGGCCGCTTTCCAGCAGTACGGCATCCAGCCCGGCCCACTGCTGTTCGACCACGAGGCCGACCTGGTCTGGGCGCTCGTGGCGAGCCTGTTCGTCGGCTTGACGCTGCTGTTGGTGATCAACCTGCCGATGGCGCCGTTGTGGGCAAAGTTGCTGCGCATTCCCCGGCCGTACCTGTACGCGGGAATCCTGTTCTTCGCCTCGGTCGGCGCCTACGCCGTGGGTGGGCAGGTGATCGACCTGCTGCTGCTGTTCGCGATCGGCGTGATCGGGTTCACGATGCGTCGGTTCGGGTTGCCCGTGCTCCCCGCTGTCATCGGGGTGATCCTCGGGCCCGCCGCCGAGTTGCAGATGCGTAGGGCGCTGCAGATCAGCAACGGTGAGCTCACCGGCCTGGTGAACTCGCCGATGGCGATGGTGGTCTACGTGATCGTCGCCGTGATCCTGCTCTGGCCGGTGTTGCGCGGTGTGGTGTCGAAGCGGCGGGAGAAGACACCCACCGGCTGATGAAGGCGGCGTCAGTGGGCTCTGTCAGCGGGCTCTGTCAGTGGGCGCCGTCAGTGGGCGCCGTCAGTGGGCGGCGAGCTTCTGGCACTCGGCCAGGATGCGTTGCAGGTGAACACCTCTGTGCACGTCACAGGGGTGTTCCCGCGCACCGCTGTCGATCATCGCGGTGAAGTCGTCGAGCAACGCGGCGAACGACGCCGCTTCGGCGTTCGGCTCCCGGCTTAGTGTCCGCAGCCCGTGCTCGCCGTACACCGCGAACTCGATGGCCGTCGGCATGATCGGCAGCCGGGACGCCAGGCTCGCCGTACTCGTCGCTCCGCCGGCGTGCTCCACCATGACATGCCACAGGCCGTCGTCGTCACGGCGCGCGGCCACCACAGAGGTGATCTCACCCAGCGCGGCGTCCATCAGGTCGAACACATGTGGTCCGATGTCACCGAGCGCGCCGATCCGGTGACGCCAGGCCGCGTTGCCGTACTTGTCCCCGAGCAGCGCGCCCGACAACCACCTGGCGCTCCCGCCGGTCCAACCACCCTTTTCGGTGAGTTCGCGCAGCCAGTCACGCGTACGGTGGGCATAGCGCAACGTGAGCATCAGAAGAGCCACGACACCCGCGTCGGAGACCGCCTGGGCCACACGCTGTGCCTGCTCGACACCGGTGGCAAGCGGTTTCTCCAGGATCAGGTGCTTGCCCGCCTCGGCTGCGGTGCAAGCCAGCTCGGACTGCACCGAGGGCGGGACGGCGAAGGCGACGGCATCGACCTGTTCGAGCAGCTCGGTGTAGCTGCCGCACGCTTTCGCGCCGTGCTCGTCCGCCAGCGCGGACGCGACCTCGGGTCTACGGGTCCACACAGCGCTCAACACGGTGGCGGGATGTGCGGCGATACCGGGTGCGTGCACCCGTCGAGCCCACGAACCCGCACCGACGAGCCCGACCCTCACCTGCGTGTCCACGTCGGCAGCTCGGGTCGCCTCGACGTCAATCCGAACGGGCCCGGCGCCCACCGCCTGCCCGACGCGCCGAACGAAGCAGGCACGCCGTGCAGACGGTGAGCGCTTACCCGGACTGTGCGATGCAACAGCATGCGTGAACGCGAGGGTGGACCGGGGCGTCCCCGAGCCCGCCCTCGCGTCAGTGCCGGATCAACGGCGGTAGTCGTCGTACCCGTCGTCGTACGGGTCCTCGTACCGGTCCTCGTCCTCGTGGCTGTCGTTGGACGACTTGCCCGACAGCTCACGCTGCAGTGCATCGAAGTCCGTGGTGGGAACGCTGTACTTGAGCTCCCGGGCCACTTTTGTCTGCTTGGCCTTAGCTCGGCCGCGCCCCATGGCTCGACCCCCTTGCACAGGGGCGGGGCGGCCGGGGGAATCGGCGGCCCCGCGTCGTCGCGA
>JAJYTH010000082.1 GCA_021793175.1 Actinomycetes bacterium | reverse complement strand
CGGTCGTTTTCTGACACCTCGGACGAGCCGAGCGTTTTCGCAGGTGATCCGTGTCGACAACTCGCGTCGACAAACAACGTCGGCAAACGGTGTGCGACTATTGTCACGCTGATGGAGATCGGCTACATGCGCGTGTCCACCGGTGACCAGAACCCCGACGCCCAGCGCGACGCGCTGATCCGCGCCGGCGTCGCAGAGTTCCAGCGCAACCTCATCGTGGCCAACACCCACGAGGGCCTGGCGGCGGCCCGCGCCCGTGGCCGGAAGGGCGGTCGGCGACCGAAGATCACCGCGTACCAGGCCGAGCTGGCCCAGCAGCTCTACGACGCACGCGAGAAGACCGTCCAAGAGATCGCCGACCTGTTCACCGTGCCCCGCAACACGATCTACGGCTATCTCAACAAGTCCGACCAGCCCTCTGACGTTTAGCGGGAGGGCTATGGGCGAAGAAGTTCTCGAGACCCAGGAATGGGTGAACGAAACCTATGGTGGGGTGCCCGGGTATCAGGGGTGCCCTGAGGACGGCCGCGCCGGCTGGGACACCAGGTGGTCGCGCACGATAGGGCTCCAGCATGAGCCCGGCAGCTCTCCGGCGGCGGACTTCGGGCCTGGCATCCTCGCCGCGGTAGACCGTTCACCGAGCGAGGAATGACCTGCCTGTGGGCGAGTTCGGAAGCGAAGCCGCCACTTTACTTCTCTTTGCGACTCCACTGCTGGTCTTCGCCAAGGTCGTGCACGGGGTCGCAGCGGGGCGGATGTCCTTGGCGCAACGAGGCTCCCCGTGGGCGAAGGCGGAGCTCGGGGCGTGGTCGCTGATCGCTGCCGTCGTCATCACCGCGTACGCCGTCGTCGACGCCTTCACCTCGCAACGGCTACAGCGTGCCGGTTCCCACTGACAGAACCCGGCTCTCTCCAGCGGGCAGTGGGCCGGTCGATCGTTTCCCCTCGTTGGTGGGGGAGCCGAGGTCAGGTCCGCGCCGGGGTCGGTGTGCCGTGTGCGCGACACTGAATCGGTGACCGAGCAGCAGAGGAACACCGAGACGGTTTCGGACGGCGATGTGACGGGCGTTTGCGCGTTGGAAGGCTGCGACAACCCATTGCCCCCTCCTGCCGTGGATTCCCACGGCAGACGCAAGGGTGGGCGGCCGTCGTCGTACTGCTGCAAGGCCCATGCCGACGCGGCATCGCGCCAGCGCCGGGCCGCGCGTACGGCCGCTGTGGTCGACCCCTTGGTGGAAGTGCGGCGCACGGCCGAGACGTTCGAGGCGGTGTCCGCTCCGTTGCTGGCGGCGTTGCACGACATGGCGCAGCGGTTCGACGCGGCCGAGGAACAGGCGATCGCACAGGTGCGCCAGTCCGAGGAGCAGGCCGCCGCCGCGCATTCCGAGGCCGAGCAGGCACAGCGGCGCGCCGAGCAAGCGGAGCGGGATCGCGATCGTGCTCTCGCGCAGGCCCGCGATGACCGGGCCGCGCGTGAGCAGGCGGAGCAGGTCGCCCAACACACGCGTGCTGAAGCGGAGGCTGTGAAGAACCAGGCCTGGGCGGCGGTGGCCGAACACGAACGTGCGCGGGGTGCGGCGGAGACGGCTGCGACCGCCGCCGCGCAGGCTCGTGACGAGATGGCTGTCGAGCTTCGGCGGCACCGGCAGGACCTGGACGCGGTGCAGGCCGAGCGTGACGAGCTGGCCCGGCGGCTTCAGGACACGCAGGGCGAACTGCGTACCCTCACCGCGGATCACACTCGCGTCAGCGAACGACTCGATGCCGCGACCGCCGAGGTCGGCAGGATGCGTGAGGAACTGGAAAGCGTCCGAGCCGACCTCTCCTCGGCTCGGCAGGAGAACGGGGACTTGCGTACGAGTCTGGACAAGGCGCGGGAGGAACTCGTCGCCGAACGTGCGGCTCGCACCGTGGCCGAGACCAGGGCCACAGCTGCGGAGTCCGCGGTGACCGACAAGGACACCCGCCTGGCGGACCTCGCCGAGCAGCTCCGGCAGGCTCACGCGCGGGTGGACCTGCTCCTGGCCGCGCGGAAGAGTGAGCCTCGCCGGGGGACTGTCGACGACCGTGGTGATCGGTCCAGCGACTCCGCGGCGAAGTGAGGAGCGAGCCGGATTCCCGGTTCGCTCCCGTCGACCCGGCCGGACGGTGACGTCTGGTTGAAGCGAGGTCACCGGGCCGAGACCGCGGCGGGAACTGGCCGGCCGGCCAGTTCCCGTCTCTCTTTTTAGGACTGTTCCCGCCCTCGTCGTGGCGGGAAACACAATTGCATAATTTTGCAATTCGCTAGATGCTATGTTGGTCGCTGTCTTGCAGGGTGGGAAGGTGGGTGGGCAAGGCTGTGCCGGTTCCGCTCTATCAGGTGAAGGCGGAGTTCTTCCGCATGCTCGGTCATCCGGTGCGGATCCGGGTGCTCGAACTGCTTCAGGACGGGCCGAAGTCGGTTCGTGATCTTCGGGCCGCGATCGAGATCGAGGCGCCGAGCCTGTCGCAGCAGTTGGCGGTGTTGCGCCGTTACGGCATCGTCACCGCTACCCGGGATGGATCGACAGTCGTTTACGCACTGGCCGGTGGGGATGTGGCCGAGCTGATGCGAGCGGCACGGCGAATTCTCACCGAGATGCTGACCGGCCAGAACGAACTGCTCGACGAGTTGCGCGCGGAGAGCGCTGAATGAGTGCGTTCCGGGCAGCCGCGTGGCGGTTGCGTTCGTTGTTGCCCGGTTGCGCCGACCTCGCCGCCATGCGGCGACACCCGCGTCGAGACCTGTTGGCCGGGCTCACCGTGGCCATCGTCGCGTTGCCGTTGGCGTTGGGGTTCGGGGTGTCTTCCGGCCTCGGCGCGGAGGCGGGGTTGGCGACCGCTGTGGTCGCAGGTGCGTTGGCCGCCGTGTTCGGTGGCTCCAATGTGCAGGTCTCCGGCCCCACCGGGGCGATGACCGTCGTGCTCGTCCCGATCGCCGCCGCGCACGGTGCCGCCGGTGTGCTCATGGTCGGGCTGATCGCCGGTCTTGTGCTCGTGGTCCTTGCGTTCGCTCGCGCGGGACGCTACATGCGCTATATTCCGGCGTCGGTGGTGGAGGGTTTCTCCCTCGGTATCGCCTGTGTCATCGGGCTTCAGCAGTTTCCCAACGCGCTCGGCGCCGACAAGGTCGACGGCGAGCACGTGCTGTCACTGGCGTGGCAGTCTCTTCAGGAGTTCGTCCGTCATCCGGAGTGGACTTCGATCGCCGTGGCCGTCGGTGTGGCGACGGTGATGCTCGTCGGAGCGCGGTGGCGGCCCGGGGTGCCGTTCTCGATCCTCGCGGTCATCGCGGCGACCCTCGTGGTCGAGGTGGCGCGGTTGGATTCCGTGACACCGATCGGGGACCTGCCCGCGGGGCTGCCCGCGCCGTCGTTGGACTTTCTGGACCTGTCGGCGCTTCCTGCTCTGCTGCCGTCGGCGTTGGCTGTGGCGGCGCTGGCCGCGCTCGAATCGTTGCTGTCGGCGTCGGTGGCCGACGGGATGAGCGTGGGGCAGAAGCACGATCCCGACCGGGAACTGTTCGGCCAGGGGGTCGCCAACATCGCGGCTCCCTTGTTCGGTGGGGTGCCCGCGACGGGAGCGATCGCGCGCACGGCCGTGAGCGTGCGTGCGGGCGCGGGATCACGGCTCGCCGCGTTCACGCACGCCGCCATACTCGCCGCCGTCGTCTACGCCGCCGCGCCGCTGGTGTCGGCGATTCCGCTCGCCGCGCTCGCGGGTGTCCTGCTGGCCACCGCGGTCAAGATGGTGGAGGTCGGCAGCATCAAGGCCATGGCGAGGGCGACCCGTTCCGATGCCGTCGTCCTCGTCGCCACCGCGACGGCGACCGTGGTGTTCGACCTGGTCTACGCGGTGCTGCTGGGCATGCTCGTCGCGGGCGCGCTCGCCTTGCGTTCCATCGCGCGGCAGGCGCGGCTGGACCAGGTCGACATCACCGGTGACCTGCCCGGCGTCACCAGCGACGAGGAATATGCGTTGCTGGCTGAGCACATCGTCGCCTACCGCCTTGACGGTCCTCTGTTCTTCGCCGCGGCACACCGATTCCTGTTGGAACTGCCCGATGTCACGGGCATGTCGGCGTTGATCCTGCGCATGTCGCGGGTGACCACCATCGACGCGAGTGGCGCGTTGATGCTCAAGGACACCATCGACAAGCTCGAACATCGAGGCATCACCGTCTACGTCTCCGGGATCAGGGACGGCCACCACAAGCCGTTGGAGGCGCTCGGTGTCATCACCCGCCTCCGAGCGGGGGGAAGAGTGTTCGCAACGACCCCGGAGGCCATCGCCGCCGCCCGGAACCAGTTGCGCAGCGACGGCACTCTCCCGGCGCCACAGGCACCACAGACGCCACCGCAGGAGCCGTCCACTGACGCTTCGTGACCCGAATCTACGCGGCGGACATAACGGTCAGTGCTATGAGCCGCTTCTGTTACTCGGATCGGGTGATGCCGTCACCGACTCGGGCTAGTGCCGCCCGACTTTCGTCGTGCGCTGAATGCCGATTCGCGACGTTGGTCGCGGGCCGCTCGGCGGCTGTATGTCATCTCCGACGTGGTGATACTTCGACAGTCGTTGCTCGGAGGACGTAAACACGTCACAAGGAGATGGCCATGCTATCGACGAAGCACAGACTCGTGGCTCGCTTGACCGCGACCGCGATGCTGGCGGCAGGAACGGCCGCGGCGTTCGCCATGCCGGCGACCGCGGAAACGGATACGCAGCAGGCGACATCCACGGCCGAGGCGGACCCGATGCTGCAGGCCATGCAGCGGGACCTGGGCTTGACGAAGCAGGAAGCACAACAGCGCCTGGAACAGGAAGCCGTGGCCCGCATGGCGGACGAAACCCTGCGGGCCGAGTTGCAGGACAGCTTCGGAGGCTCCTATTACGACGCTGCCGCGGGCACGCTGGTAGTGGGTGTGACCGAGGCGTCCGCGCTGGACGACGTGCAAGCCGCCGGGGCCGAGGCCGTGCTCGTCGAGGACAGCTTGACCACGCTCAACGCGGCGGTGGACCGGCTCGACAACAAGGAAAGCAACGCCCCCGAGGCGGTCACCGGCTGGTACATCGACGTCAAGAGCAACTCGGTGGTGGTCACCACCGCTCCCGGTACCACTGAACAGGCCGAGGAATTCGTGGCGACCGCCGGTGTCGAAGTCGACGACGTCGACATCGTCGAGTCCACCGAGCAGCCCCGCACGTTCATGGACGTCATCGGCGGCAACGCCTACTACATGGGTAACGGCGGACGTTGCTCGGTCGGGTTCGCCGTGCAGGGTGGTTTCGTGACCGCGGGCCACTGCGGCACCACCGGCACCTCCACGTCGTCGCCCACCGGCACCTTCGCCGGCTCCTCGTTCCCGGGTGACGACTACGCCTTCGTCCGCACCGGCTCCGGTGACACGCTGCGCCCGTGGGTCAACATGTACAACGGTTCCACTCGCGTCGTCTCCGGTTCCAGCGAGGCCCCCGTCGGCTCGTCGATCTGCCGTTCGGGTTCCACCACCGGCTGGCACTGCGGCCAGGTCGAGGCCATGAACCAGACCGTGCGGTACGCGGAGGGCACCGTCACCGGGCTGACCCGCACGGACGTCTGTGCCGAACCGGGTGACTCCGGTGGTTCGTTCATCTCCGGTAACCAGGCCCAGGGCATGACCTCCGGCGGTTCCGGTAACTGCAGCTTCGGCGGCACCACGTACTTCCAGCCCGTCAACGAAGCGCTGAACGCCTACAACCTGAGCTTGATCACCGGCTGATACACGCCGCGGTTCAGGAGTGTTTTCCGAAGCAGGGGTGGCACCACCGACGGTGGTGCCACCCCTGCTTCATTCGTTCGTGGGCCCGCCGACGGAGCGGGGCCCGGGCGGAAAGCCTCACACCGGAAGGGGCCTCGTGGCTCTCGATTAGGCGCGGTCGTGGTGGGTAGTCGACAGCAGCGCAACAGAAGGACCGGACAGCTGACCGTCGTCACCGACAGCCGTACCGAGCAGGAGCCGAGGAATGTCTCAGGATGTGGCCCGCCAGGTAGTGCGTAACCGCCGTCCTGTGCGGTTGTTCGCTCTCCTTGTCGGAATCGTTTTCATCACCGCCGGGATCGCCGGTTTCATTCCCGGGCTGACCACCGGGTACGGCGATTTGGCTTTCGTGGGGCCTGAATCGCAGGCGCGCCTGTTCGGCGTGTTCGCCGTGTCGATCCTGCACAACCTCGTCCACCTGCTGTTCGGTGTCCTCGGGATCGCGGCGTTCAGACACGGCATGTTCGCGCGCGGGTATCTCCTCCTGGGGGGAGGTTTCTACCTGCTGTTGTCGGTGTACGGCGTGGGTATCGCTGAAAACAGCGCAGCGAATTTCCTGCCACTCAACAACGCCGACGACTGGCTACACCTCGGGCTGGGCGCCGGCATGATCGCGCTGGGCGTGCTCGGCACGGCGATCGAGAGACTCCGCGGCACCTATCCAGCTCCTCCGGGGGTTTCGGACGCCGTGGGCTGACCCCGAAGCGCCGTACCGGTCACCCCGATACGCCCTCCGACGAGGTGTCCTCCGGTGGGGTGCCGTTCGGCCAGATGCACGGTGACGAGGCCCCCAGCGACAGGTCGCCCTCGACGCTTTGTTTGACCGACATACGGAACGCGTCGTCGTTGTTCTCCACCGACACGAACCGGTCGTGGGCGTCGCGTTTGTCCGTGAGCACCCGGAAGTCGTTCGACGTCCAGTACTCGTAGAGGGCGTTGACGAACTCCTCGTTGCGGTCCTCGGGCAGGTCGTCGAGCCAGTACGATCGGCTGACCTCGTACCGGCCGCGGGGACCGTTGTCGGTGGGGTCCAGACATTCCGCGGAGTCGGACCGCAACAGGGTCAACGTCGGTTTCTCCGGCAGCGCGGCCACGGCCCGCTGGATGTGTTCCTCGGCGCGCTGCGCAGCTTCGTCCTCGGTCATCGTGCGCATATGCTCCCCGCTTTCTGGTGCTGTCGGCCCTGTGCCATCGGCCCCCGTGTCGCCCCCGCCACCGCCGCAGGCGGTGATGAACAGCAGGCAGGCGAGCGCGGCCGTCCTCCGAATCACGTGTTTTCCCTTCTCGTTGCGCGGTCCTTGCCCGGTCAGTCGGGTTTACCGCCGACGACGATGGTGGCCATGTTGCGCAACGAGTCCGAATCCTGGTTCCAGTACTCCGAGTGTGCCGCTGTGGAGTATCCCCCGGTGTACCAGTCGCCCTCGGTGCCGGGATCGGAGGTGAACACTTCCGCGCCGAAGTCGTCGCCGATGGGTTGCCTGCCGTGGATGAACGGCGGTGTGCCGCGGATGATGTCGTTTTCCGCGGTACTGGCGTAGACGGTGGCGTCGTCGGGCAGGTCGAGTTCGGAGACGTGGTCCACGCCCACACCGGGACTGCCGATGAACACCGTGTTGTCCACGTCCAGGTGGCCGTCCTGGGCGGAGTGGCCGACGACGGTGGAGCCGTAGCTGTGCCCGATGACGGTGTTGTTCGATCCGTCGCCTGTGTGAGTGGCGCGCAGGCCGTCCTGGAAGTTCCGCAGGTCCGCGGCCGCGTCTTCGGCATAGTGCGCGTTGGTGGCCTGACCGAGGTCCTGTGGGGCGTCGTAGCCGACCCAGGTGATCGCCGCGGTGTCGCTACCCCGGGCTTGTCGGTTCGCTTCGTCGAGGATCGCCTGGCTGCGGTCGAGTTCCCCACCGATGCCCGACAGGTTGGATCCGGTGCCCGGGATGGACGTGACCACGTTGTCCGCGGTGTCGGGATTGCCGAGAGCGACGACGCCGCGTCCGTTGCCTTCGGTGGAGAAGTCGAGCAGGTAGGCCTGTGGCTGACCGTCACCGGGCTCTGCTTCCAGCCGTTCGTTGATGGCGTTCATGCCGCGCAGCGTGTCGTTGATCCTGTCGAGCTCGCGGCTCTGGTCCCCGGTGCGGTTGTCGCCGAGTTCGTCGAGTTCGTCGCGTCGCGTGGTGAGTTCGGCGTGTTCCTCGGCGAAACGGATGCGATTGGCCCGGTCCCGGTCCTCGGCGGGAATGCCGTCCATCCCGCCGAGGATGTCGCCGTGGGTGTAGATGGCCGATTCCTGCTCCATCGGCGTGAGGCTGTCCCACCACTGTTTGACGTCCTCCGGCGAGGCGCCCTGGCCGGGGAGGTCCGAGGGGTAGACGACGTTGCCCTCACCGATGGCTTCCAGTTCCAGGCCCGCCGCCGACGGCAACGCCTGGTCCAGTGCCTGTGTGGCCACCTGGTCAGCTTCGGTGACGGCTTCGAGCGCGGCCTGCACCGTGTCGGTGAGTTCCTGCGCTTTGTCCCGGTCGCGCTGTTTCTCCTCGTCGGTGCGGGTGTCGCCCGGACCGCCGTGGGCCACGTGGACCTCGCCGGTCTCGGTGTTGAGCGACAACGGGTAGCTGACGCTGTCCGCGACACCGTCGACGGTCTGTTGGGCCTCGGTGATCGCATCGGCCAGATTCCGCAACGCGGGTGGGATCTTCTCGATGTACTCGGCTGCGGTGTCGTAGCCGGAACGTACGTCGTCGAAGTGTGCGCGGGCGGCGTCGGCGGCTTCGCCTTGCCAGCCGTCGAGACCGCCGACGGTGGTTTTGATGTCGCCGGCGGTGGCGGTGAGTTGGCTGGCCAGCCGTGCCCACTCGTCGGCCATGTCGTCGAACGCGCCGGGGTCGGCGTCACGCAGATCGCGGAAGGACACCATCGTCGATCACTCCGCCGAGCTCAACGGGGGCAACGTCTCGAGCACGGCTTGTTCCATCTCGCGGTAACCGTCGGCGCTGTCCTCCAACAGCCCACCGGCCATGGCCGTACGTTTGCACAGGTCATCGACCTGGTACTCCCACAGCTCGGCCAGCGAGGCGGCCTTGCTCGTGGTGGTGAAGCCGTCGTTGGTGCCCTCGTACGCGGCGACCGTGCCGGTGAACCGCGCCTTGGCTTCACGTGCCTCGTCCGCGATCTCGACCAGCTGCCCGCCGGTCGAGACCAGACTGTCGGGATCGACGTCGTAGCCGTCCATGCCAAACCCCAGCTTCGTGATCATGTACTGGTCGCCGACTACGACGTTTCGACCGGGCCCGGGGTTCCGTGGTCGTCGAAATCGTCGATGGCGGCGGATCGATCTGTGCTGGGCCGGCTGGTGAGCGGTGTCGGTTTCGTGACTCAGTGGTCGGCGGCGTGCACGTCCCGACGATGCAGGCCAGGTTGTCCGGTGCCCCGGCGGAGTGTGCCGCGGAGGCGAGCCGGTCGATCGCGTCCTGCGGTGTGGTGGCGGCGCTCAATGGTTCACGGAGGTCGTCCACGACGGCGTGCACGCTGTCTGTGCACAGCAGGTACCGGTCGCCCGGTCTGGGCCGCCGCAGGTGCAGGTCGGGTTCGACGGTCTCATCACCGACAAGCGCGCGCACCAGGGTGGTGCGGTCAGGATGGGTCTCGGCTTCCTCCGGGGTGAGGCAACCTTCGGTCCACCAACGACTGCACATAGGTGTGGTCGTGGGCGAGTAGTTCCAGTTCACCGTCGCGCAGGAGGTAGGCGCGGGTGTCGCCGATGTGGGCTATGGCGAGGTCGGCGCCGGACCACAGCAGCGCGGTCAGGGTTGTGCCGGTGCCGGACGGCGAACCCACGGTTCAGTGGACGGCCGCGCGGGCGTCGTGGAAACCGGCCAGGAGTGTGGTGGTGAGCCGACCGGGTGACACTGCGGTGTCGGCGGCGTGCAGTGCTGTCACCGCGGCGGCCGAAGCGCTGCCCTCGAAAGGGGCGTGGGGACCGAAGCTGTCGGCGACGGCGAACAGGGTGTCACCGGCATAGGCGGTGTCCTGGTTGTGGTCGCGGCCGAGGCCTCGGTCGAGGATGCAGGCGTGGCTCAGCCGGACGGGCATGTGGTGAGTGGACATGACAGGGTCCTTTCCTGATCGTCGGTCGACGAGGAAAGAGACGGTCTCCCGGCGAGCGGCGATATCGGCCTCGACCTGGCGCCAGTAGGTGCGGATCTCCTGGGCGGCAGCGGCCGGGGGAAGTTCACAGACGACTCGGATGCGGGGCAGGGGCATGCCGATTCCCCGCAACCACGCGATGAGCCGCGCCCGGTCCAGCTGCGACCACTCGTAGTGGCGGTAGCCGGTGAAGGCGTCGACTCGCGCGGGGGCCAACAGTCCCAGTTCGTCGTACAGCCGCAACGCCTTGGGGGTGAGCCCGCAGGCTCGAGCGAATGCGCCGATGCTCAGTGCTGCCATCTCGTCCTCCGGTGAACCGGGCGGATCGCCCGGTGGACGTCAGTGTGTAACTTTCCCCAAGGGGAAGGTCAACGCGATGGCGGAAACGGGCCGCGGTGCTCGGTCGGAGCCGTCGACCCACCGGCACTGGGGCCTGCGGGCCGACGGTGTCCTCGACGGCTTCGTTCAGGTGTCGCGTCCGGCCGAGGCACGAGGGGGGTCGTGCGGTGTGCGACGGGTCGGCGGCCGCCCGGGCGGAGATTGGGACGGGACCGCACCGGAGAAAGCCGCGGATTGGTCACGTGAGCGGTCGCGCGGGACTTCACCGGAGGGACGGTCGAATCGGATTCGTCGTCGAGATCGAGGGTGTCGCGCAGCGGGTTTTCCTTGATGAAGATCACGCTGACAGCGGTGATGATCGCGATGACGGCGCTGATGAGAAACAGTGTTCCGGTCGCGTCACCGTATGCGGCGCGGACGATGTCGGCGACAGCGGTGGGCAGGGCGTCGAGGTCGAGGCTTCCCCCCACGCTGATTTGTCCACCGGCTTGTATGCCGCGCTGGGCCAGGGTTTCGGTGGCGATGTCGGACACCCGCATGGCGAGGACGGCACCGAGGGCGGACACCCCCGTGGCGCCGCCGAGAGTGCGGAAGAAGGTGACGGTCGCGGTGGCGGCGCCGACGTTGCGCATGCCGACGGTGTTCTGCGCGGCGAGCACGAGGTTCTGCATGATCGAACCCACGCCGATGCCCATCAGCGCGAGGAACACGCCCATCCACGCGAGATTGGTGTCGTGGTCGACGCTGGCCAGCAGGGACAGGCCGAGGAGCAGCAGTAGCGAGCCGCCGACCAGGAACGGTTTCGTGCGCCCGACCCGGGAGACGATGCGGCCGGTGATCGTGGAGGAGCCGACCATGCCGAGGACCATCGGCAGGGTCAGCAGCCCGGCGATGCTGGGGGAGAAACCGCGTGCGATCTGGAAGTACTGCACCAGGAACACGGTTCCGCCGAACATGGCCGTGCCGACGGCGAGGGAGGCGATGACGGCGAGGGTGAACGTGCGGTCCCGGAACAGGTGTAGCGGTACGACGGGTTCGCGTACCTTGCTCTCCACGAACAGTGCGAGGGCGAATACGACCGCGCTTCCCCCGAGGAGCGCGGCGGTGTGCCACGACAGCCAGGCGAATTCCTTGCCGGCGAGGGTGATCCAGACCAGCAGCAGTGTGACTCCGCCGACGATGAGGGTCGCGCCGAGCCAGTCGATGGAGACCTTCCGCTTGACGACGGGCAGCTTCAGCACACGGCCCAGCAGGATGAACGCGATGACGGCGATGGGCACGCACACCCAGAACGACCAGCGCCAGCCCAGCGGGGAGTCGACGATGAGGCCACCGACCAGGGGCCCCGACACGGTGGAGACGGCGAAGGTCGCGCCGATGTAGCCGGCGTAGCGACCACGGTCACGGGGCGCGATCATCGCGGCGATGACGGCTTGGATGAGGGCCTGCAGGCCGCCCATGCCGATGCCCTGCACAGCCCGGAACGCGATGAGTTGGGGCATGGACTGGGCGAAACCGCCGAGGACACATCCCACGGTGAAGATCACGATCGCGACCTGGTACAGCATTTTCTTGCTGAACAGATCGGACAGTTTGCCCCAGATCGGCGTGGTCGCGGTGGAGGTCAGCAACATAGCCGTCACCACCCACGTGTAGTGGCTCTGGGTGCCGTCCAGGTCGGCGAGGATCGTGGGTAGGGCGCTGGAGACGATCGTGGAAGACAGCACGGCCACCAGCAGCGCGGACAACAGTCCGGTGAACGCTTTGAGGATTTGCCGGTGTGGCATGGACTGGGTGGTCGCGGTGGAGGCCGACGGAGTGGACGGCGCGGACGTGGCGAGCTCCTTTCAAGCGGGCACGAAACGGCAGAAGTACTTACCTAAGCTAACGACAAAAGTTGCACACTGCAACTATGTGGCGTGGCTTGACCTCCACCGCGCAGAAGATGCGAGGGTGAAGTCCGTGACGAACACCCTCCACCCAGCGTCTTCGCAGACCGGAGACTGGTACATCACAGCCCTCGACCTCGATGCCTACCTCCACCGGATCGGGGAGTCCGCGGCACGCCCGTCGGAGGAAGCTCTGTCCGCTCTGCACGAGGCGCACGTGCGCACCGTCCCGTTCGGAAACGTCGACGTGCTGCTCGGCCACCCCCCAAGCCTGGAGCTGTCCGACATCGCCGACAAACTCGTGCACCGTCGCCGCGGGGGATACTGCTTCGAACACGGCCTGCTGTTCGCGGCAGCCCTGGAGCGTCTCGGCTACCACGTCACCCGATGTCTGGCCCGCGTGCAGCCCGACAGCCCCGGAGGGGCGAAGACCCATCTGGTGCTGGTGGTCGACGTGCGCGGAAAGCGGTTTCTGGCCGATACCGGATTCGGTTCCGGCCTGTTGGTGCCTCTGCCGCTGGAAGACGGCGCCACCACCGAACACGGTGGCTGGCCGTATCGGCTGCGGCGCGACGGCCGCCTGTGGCGGTTGGAGAAGCCCGGCGACGGAGGAGCAGACTGGACCGCGGTGTACGCCTTCGACGAGACCCCACAACGGCCGATCGACTATGTCGTCGCCAACCACTTCACCGCCACCCATCCCCGTTCCCCGTTCACCCAACGACTCATCGTTCAACGAATCGACCACGGCATCTGCCGCAAACTCGTCGGGCGTGGACTACTCACCGAACACCCCGGAAGAACACCCGAGCAGCCCCGACCGGTCTCCGCCGACGAGCTCGGCGAGGTCCTGCACTCGCTGGGCCTCGCCCTCGACGAGGACGAACTCGCCCAGCTGCGACAGGTCTACGCGGGAGCGGAAAAGGCCGAGTCGTGACCGGTGGACCACCCGGGCCGCGCGTCGGAATTCGCCGGATCTCCCCTGTGGGGCACCTCTCAACGTGAGGCCGTTTCCTGCGTGGAGGACCGGGGGCGAGAACACGCGTGCTTGCGTTGCCACACGGCCCTCGACGCGGGGGCGGGCTGCTCGTTCCCTCCGTCGGCTCGATCTTCCTCGGGCCGGAACGACGCCGTGTACCGAATCGGGCTCGACGTGGCGGGGCGAGTGGTGAGCACGACGGCGATACAGACCAGCGGCACGAAGACGGCTGCGGTGATGCCAAGCCAGGAGATCGCCGTGTCCAGAGGGTGCCAGAGCGTCAGCAGGCCAACGGCGACCGAGGGTCCTCCGGAGCCGAAATAGAACGCCAGATAGAGCGCGGAAGTGATGGCCCCTCGCTGGTTTCGGGGCGCGACCGCCTCGATGGAGGCGGCGGCCCCGCCGTAGGCCAGTCCGTGCCCGATACCGGCTGCCGCGGCCGCGACCATGGTGATGGACAGCGACCCTCCACCGGTCGCCGCCAGGGCGACGAGGCTGATCGCCAGGGCTCCAAGGCCCATAAGCTGCGCAAGACGAGCACCCCAACGGGCCACGAAAGGTTGGGACAACACCGAACAGAGCAACACGGCGCCGACCACGCTGCCGATGACCGCCACATTGTCGATCCGGGCTGCCCGGTCCAACACCGACGGGATGACCGCCAGGAACAGACCGGCCACGGCCCAGGCGAGAAAACCAGTCGCCGCGGCGGCGACGAACCGCAGTCGCATGCTGGCCGGTATGCGCGGCCGTGTGGGTCTCCACCGGCGCGCCCGTCGCGGGGGAGCGGGCAGGGCGGACACGAGGCGCCACCCGATCGCCAGCAGCGCCAGGTGTACCAGGTACGGCAGCACCCGCGGCCCCGGGGCGTACTGGGCCAAGGCTCCCGCGACGATCGGGCCCGCGGCGGTACCGGCCACGAACGCCATGCTGGCCAGCACCGACGCCCGGCCCCGACTCACCGGAGTGTGCTCTGTGATCACCAGCGTGGCCGCTCCCGTGGCCGTCCCCAGCGCCAACCCTTGCGCGGCGCGACCAGCCAATAACCAGCCCACGTCGTGAGCGAGGGCGAAACACGCTGAGGCGAACGCGGCCACCGCCACACTGACCCGCAGTACCGTGCGGGGCCCCACCGCGTCCGCCGCCGGCCCGAACAGCAGCAGAGTGGGCGCGCTGACCAGCGCGAACATCGCATAGACCCACGTCATCATCAGGTCGCTGAACCCGAAAGCGGCCTGGTACTCCGGGTACAGCGGGCTGGGCAGGTACGCCCCGGCCGTGAGTACCACCAGCAGGTACACCGCCGTGTGTCCCTCGTGGGTGCCCGGGCGACTCCAGCGCAGGAGTCGACCGTGGGACACACCGACACTCTCGTGATCGGAAAGCCTGTCGGAAAACCTCGTCAGCACCACATTCGCAGTGTGCCGTCCCGGACTACTGAAGATCAGCAAACGTTCGTGCATGCAACCGTGCAAAATTTCGACATGATCGATCCGAGGTTGCGGGTGTTACAGATGGTGGCCCACCACGGCACGGTGACCGCCGCTGCGGAGGCGCTGCACTACACCCCGTCCGCGGTGTCGCACCAGTTGCGCCAGCTGGCCGCCGATCTCGGCGTCGAGCTGGTAGCCCAGGCCGGTCGCGGTATCCGGCTGACCGCCGCGGCCGAGACTCTGCTACGTCACATCGAGGTGTTGCAGGCCCAGGCCGAGCGGGCCCGCGCCGAGCTGGCCTCCGTGGTCGACGGTCACGGCGGCTCTTTCACCCTGTGCGGTTTCTCCACGGCCGCCACACACCTTCTGCCTCCGGCCGCGGCGGCCTTGCGGAACCGCTACCCGAACCTGGTTGTGCGGGTCATCGAAGCCGAGCCCGCCCGTTGTTTCGACCTGCTGCTGGCCGGCGACGCCGATCTCGCCCTGGTGGTCGCCACCGCCGGCACTCCACCCACCTCGGACTCACGCTTCGACCAACGCCCCTTGGTGGAGGACCCCCTGGACCTCGTCGTGCCCGAAGGGCATCCCCTGACCAACCGTCGGAGGGTCACGCTCGGCGACGCCGTCGACGAGCCCTGGATCGTGGGACGGCCGGGCAGCACCTACCACCACCTGGTACTCACCGCCTGCATGGCCGCCGGGTTCACTCCCAACATCGCCCACTACGCCGATGAGTGGGAGACCGGCACCGCCCTGGTCGCCCACGGTTTCGGTGTCATCCTCGTGCCCCGGCTCGCCCGGCTGCATCGGCACTGGCCCATCGCGCGTATACCCCTACACGGCGAACCCGCCCCGGCCCGCCGGATCCTCGCAGCCACCCGCCTCGGCAGCCGTGAACATCCCGTGGTCATGGCCGCTTTGGACACCATCACCTCCACCGCCGCTGCGCTTCGCCCACTCCATCGGTCTTAAAGAGCAGCCGGAGTGATCCGATGTCTGCCGAGGCACGCTCCGCCACCGCAACCGGAAGAAAACCCGCAGCCGCTATGCCGAATCCGCCCTCGCCGCGGTCACCGGTCTACCGGCTTCCGGCGACGGTGGTGGGTGAGGCCGGGCCTGCAAGGGGGACCGCCGGGATACGAGCGAAAGGGGCAATGAGTCCGTAACTCTGCTGGTCAGGCGTCGTTGTTGGCGAGGGCGCGGTAGAGCGAGGCGACTGAGGGGTGCTGGCCGGTCTTGGTGGGTCAGTTTCTTGACGATGTCGGGCATCTGGGTGCCTTTGTCGCGGGGCGCGGGCGAAGAACCAGCATCTCTTCGTCGATGACTTTCGGGTGCCGCCGTGGTTGCCGTGTGCGGTGGCGGCTTACTTACCTTCGAGGGTTCTCGTGGATGTAGTCGCGGTCGAACTGGGTGGTGACGGCGAGCACGGCGAAGAGCATGGAGCCCATGCCGCGCGGGTCGTAGATCCCGCCAGTGGCCGGGTGAGCAGCTCCTCTAGCCGCACCCCGGCGTTCTGGAGCTGGGCGGAAAGGGTCATCAGCTCGGTGGCGTTGCGGGCGAGGCGTTTCGTCTCGTGCACTGTCAGGAGCACCGGTTGGTCTGGTGCGGCGGTCTTGATCTCGTGGGCGAGGGTGAGTGCCTTTTCCAACTCGGGGCGGATCTTGATGTGGGTGCTGATCTCCTCGGAGAACACCCGCGTGTAGTGCGCGGCCGCGAGCGCGTCGAGCTGGGACTGTAGTTCTTGGGTAGCGGTGGAGCAGCGGGCGTAGCCGATGCGGATGGGCGTCCCGTTCGTCTCCGGTTTTACTGCGACCATCTCCGCGCTCGGCATCCTGCTACGCCTGCCCACGTCGGTCCACAGAACGACAGAACAAACACGCTGGTGGCCCCTGGAACTGCTACGCGGCGCTCCGAGCGCACCGTCACTAAACACCCGCAGATCCGAGGGTGAGCTGTGCTCGGTGAAAGGCGAAATGCTTCGCTGGATAGCGGTAGACGTCCGCAAGGGTCATGTGGTCGCGGAAAAACGGATCCCACCGAGTCGGAAAGTACATCCCGCGCGCTAGCTCCGCGTCACTCGCCCGGTCGAGGCTGCGGTGTAACGCGGCGATGATGTGGTCGAACCATGCGTCCATGAGACGCGGGGTGAGCAGACCGCCACCGCAAGACCCCCAGTAGTTGACGATGTGGAACAGCCCGGTGGCCGAGTTCAGCGACCAGGCGAATATGCGGCTGATCGGGTC
>JAJYTH010000182.1 GCA_021793175.1 Actinomycetes bacterium | reverse complement strand
GACGTGCTCTACCAGCTCGGCGCTCTGGAGGCCTTTCTCCGCCCCTATGGACGGCGTCTCCACCACGTGACGCCGCACGGCAGCCTCGGCAACATGACAGCGGTTCGCGAGGACTACGCGCGTGCTGTCGCCCGGGCGGTGCGCACCTTCGACCCGGAGCTCACGGTGGCGTTCCAGGAGAGCTGGATGACACGAGCCGCCGAAGACGAAGGACTGCCGGTCGCTCGGATCGGTTTCGCGGACCGCGGTTACAACGACGACGGCACACTCGTCGCCAGGGCTTCGCCCGGGGCTCTCGTGACGGACACCGAGGAAGTCGCGACGCGTGCCGTGCGCATGGCCGTCGAGGGCGTCGTCACCAGCGTGTCGGGCACGACCCTGCCGATGCCCTGCGACAGCATCCTCGTCCACGGTGACAGCCCGGCCGCCGTGTCCATGGCCGCCACCGTGCGGCAACGCCTCGAATCAGCCGGTGTGACAGTCGCCGCGTGGCCCGGTCGTTAACCCACTGCTTCCTTACTCTTCCCCGCAGAAGGGATCACCATGAGTGATGTCGAGCGTGCCGAGGCGGCTGTCTCGGCCAAATCGCCTCGCGGCAAGCTCTCCGGCCGCCTTCTCCCGCTCTTCGGTGCCATCGCGCTGATGGCGACGAGCGCCATCGGGCCGGGATTTTTGACCCAGACCGCCACCTTCACTCAACAACTCGGTGCGGCGTTCTCCTTCGGGATCCTCATCTCGGTCCTGCTGGATCTCGCGATCCAGATGAACGTGTGGCGCGTCATCGGCGTCTCGGGCCTGCGCGCGCAGGAGCTGGCGCAACGAGTCCTGCCGGGGCTGGGTGTCGTCCTGAGCCTCATCGTGTTCGTGTGCGGCTTCATCGCGAACATGGGAAACGTGGCCGGGGCCGGTCTGGGGCTCAACGTTCTGTTCGGACTCGACCCTCGGTGGGGAGCCGTCATCACCACCGCGCTCGCCCTGGTCATCTTCATCAACCGGTACTTCATCAAGATCATGGACCGGACGACCGTTCCGCTCGGTCTCATCATGCTGGGGCTGACCCTGTTCGTGGCGATCGTCAGTTCCCCGCCGGTGGACCAGGCGGCTCTGCAGACCGTGGTCCCCGAACAGATCGACATCCTCGCGATCACGACGATCGTCGGTGGCACCGTCGGTGGCTACATCACCTATGCCGGTGCGCACAAACTGCTGGCCAGCGGGATCTCCGGCCCCGGCAAGGCGCGGGAGATCGCCAACACCTCGGCGATGGGTGTGATCGCGACCGGTGTCATGCGCTGGTTGCTGTTCCTCGCGGTGCTGGGTGTCGTGTCGGCCGGAGCGGTCCTCGACATCACGGACAACCCCGCCGCCGACGCGTTCCAGGCCGCGGCGGGCGACATCGGCTTCAAGATCTTCGGCATCGTGCTCTGGGCCGCCGCGATGACGTCGGTGATCGGTGCGTCCTTCACCTCCGTCTCGTTCATCTCGACGTACTCCCGGCGTCTGCAGGAACGAGAGGGACTCGCGGTGGGCGCGTTCGTCGTGGCCTGCTGCACGGTGTTCCTGCTCGCCGGGCAGACGCCCGTCACCGTCTTGGTCTTCTCGGGCGGCTTCAACGGTTTGGTGCTGCCGCTCGGTTTCTCGGTGACCATGTGGATCGCGTGGCGTCGGCGCGACCTGTTGCAGGGGTACCGCTACCCGAAGTGGCTCATCGTCGTGGGAGTCGTGGGCCTGATCGTGTCGTGGGTGCTCGCGGTGTTGGCCTTCGAGCCGGTCTTCGCGCTCCTGCAGTGAGTCTGTTTGTGAGAAGGAGAGACCGATGAACCCGGAATCGTGGCGCTCGTTCACTCCCGAGCAGGCTCGACGGAGGATCCGAGACGGCTACACCGACACGACGTCGGGCTGGTGCGACGGATGGGCGCAGGCCAACCTCCTGGCGGTTCCCCGCGAGCACGCGTTCGACCTGATGCTCTTCGCGCAGCGAAACCCGAAGGCGTGCCCGTTGCTCGACGTCTTCGACCCCGGTGCCAGGAGCAGCGCCCGGTTCCGGGGCGATATCACCACGGACCTGCCCGCCTACCGGGTGTACGAGCGAGGGGAGCTGGTAGCCGAGAGGAACGAGGTCGCAGACCTCTGGCGGGAGGATCTGGTCGCTTTCCTGCTCGGCTGCTCGTTCAGCTTCGAACGGGCGTTGACGGAAGCCGGCATCGAGATGCGGCACACGTCGGCCGGGAAAACGGTACCGATGTACCGGACGACGATCGCCTGCGAACGTGCGGGTGTCTTCTCCTCTTCGATGGTGGTCTCCATGCGAGGTGTACCGGCGAGCCGTGTGCCGGATGCCGTGCGGATCTGCGCGCGGTACCCGGCCGTGCACGGTGCGCCGGTGCATGTCGGGGATCCGAGTCTGATCGGCATCACCGATCTGGGTACTCCGGACTGGGGCGACCCACCGGTCCTGCACGACGGCGACGTACCCGTCTTCTGGGCCTGCGGGGTGACGCCCCAGGCCATGGTCATGGAATCGCGTCCCGAGTTCGCGATCGCCCACGCGCCGGGCCGGATGGCCATCACCGATATCCGCGAAGCCGATCTGATCACACCGTGAGGGAGGTGGCATGGAGGGCGGAGTCCACATCACCTCGCAAGGGGACGCGGCCGTGCGGGTTCGGTTCACCGCAGGTGATACGGAAGAGCGTTGGCGAGGCGTGCGGCGTCTGGTCGCACGCCTGGACGACCTACGCCTTCCGGCGATCAGCGGGGTGGCGGCCACGTACGACTCGGCGCTGGTCGAGTTCGACAGTCTGAGTATCCGCCCGGAGGATCTGGAGTCGCTGCTCCGCTATGTGAGCACGCAGGACTCGTCCGCGCCCTCCACGCCCGGACGTAAGCCGCGGTACTTCCGGGTCCCGGTTCGGTACGGCGGGGAACTGGGGCCGGATCTCGGCCTCGTGGCGGATCTCTTCGAAGTGACCGAGGACGACCTGATCGCGAGACACAGTGCGGGGTGGTACCTGGTGCGCTGTTTCGGCGCGCCCGCGGCGTCGCCGATGATGGACGGAC
>JAJYTH010000081.1 GCA_021793175.1 Actinomycetes bacterium | reverse complement strand
TGGCGCAGCACGTCCTCGGCGGACGGTTCGTCGCCTTCCAACTCGTAGTCCCACGCCAGGTCCAGCAGCGGCCGATCGCGTTCATCGGTCGAGGCGGCGAGTTTCTCCTTGAGCAGTCGTCCGAGGTGGTAGAAAAACCACAGTTCGGACCGCTGGTCGCCGCGTGGTTCGACAGCCTGGTCGCGCCACTGCAACATGCGCTGAGTCTGGGTGAAGGTGCCCGACTTCTCGACGTGGGAAGCGGCCGGGAAGAAGAACACCTCCGTGCGACATTGCTCCGGGGCGATCTCTCCGGTCTCGATCTCGGGAGAGTCCTTCCAGAACGTCGCGCTCTCGATCATCGCCAGGTCGCGAACGACCAGCCAGTCCAGGTTGGCCATGCCGAACCGTTGTAACCGGCCGTGCGCCGAGCCGACGGCCGGGTTCTGTCCGAGCAGGAAGTACCCGAAGACCTTGCCGTCGATCATGTCCATGACCGAGCGGTAGGTGCCGTGATCACCGTTGATGCGGGGCAGGTAGTCGAAGCAGAAGTCGTTGTCCGGGGTCGCCGCGTCGCCCCAGTACTCCTTCAGCAAGGAGACCATGTAGCTGTCGGCGTTGCGCCAGTAGCCCTTCTGCAGATCACCGGCCACGCTTTCCACATACGTCGTCAGGTCCGGATGGCTCTCGGCGTCCGGCATCGGAAGGTAACCGGGAAGCAGGTTGAACAGGGTGGGGATATCGGTCGAGCCCTGGATGCTCGCGTGCCCGCGCAGCGCGATGACCCCGCCCCCGGGCCGGCCGATGTTGCCGAGCAGCAACTGGATGATCGACCCGGCCCTGATGAACTGCGAGCCGACGCTGTGTTGGGTCCAGCCCACGCTGTAGACCAGTGTCGCCGTGTGTTCCCGTCCGGAGTTCGACGTCCACGCTTTGCAGACCTTCAAGAACTGTTCGGCGGGAACACCGCAGGTCGCCTCGACCATCTCGGGTGTGTAGCGCGCGAAATGGCGCTTGAGGATCTGATACACACACCGCGGATGTTGCAGGGTCGGGTCGGCCGCCAGTCGCCGCGCTCCGCCCTCGACCTTCGGGCCCCCGGAACCGTACTGGTACGACGTGGTCTCTTGTTTGCCCTTCGAGCCCGTGGCTTGCGCGGTCCCGTCGGGGCGGATGCTCTCGTACTGCCAGCTGTCGGATTCGTACGACCCGGTTTCCGGGTCGTATCCGCTGAACAGCCCGTCGAGGTCTTCTGTGTCCTGGTATTCCTCGCTGACTAGGAAGGAGGCGTTGGTGTATGCGGTGACGTACTCCCTGAAGTCCAGCTCGTTGGACAGGATGTAGTTGATCACGCCGCCGAGGAAGGCGATGTCCGATCCGGCACGCACGGGAACGTACATGTCGGACAGGGCGCTGGTGCGGGTGAACCTGGGGTCGATGTGGATCACCGCCGCACCCCTGGCCTTGGCTTCCATGACCCACTGGAAGCCGACCGGGTGGGCTTCCGCCATGTTGGAGCCCATGATGATGATGCAGTCGGAATTCACCAGGTCCTGCTGGTAGTCCGTCGCGCCACCACGACCGAAGGAGGCTCCCAGACCGGGAACCGTGGCGGAGTGTCAAATACGGGCCTGGTTCTCGATCTGCACGGCTCCCAACGCGGTGAACAGTTTTTTGATGAGGTAGTTCTCCTCGTTGTCCAGCGTGGCGCCACCCAGGCTCGCGATGCCCATGGTGCGGCGTAGTCGGTGGCCGTGTTCGTCGGTGTCCTGCCAACCCTTGGCGCGGGCGTCGAGCACCCGCTCCGCCACCATGTCCATGGCCCTGTCGAGATCGAGCTCCTGCCACTCGGTGGCGTACGGCGCGCGGTAGAGGACCCGCTCCTCGCGTTGGGGGCCTGTCACCAGTTGTTTGCTCGCCGCGCCCTTCGGGCACAGTCGGCCGCGTGAGATGGGGCTACCGGGGTCTCCTTCGATCTGAACGACGCGTTCGTCCTGGACGTAGACCTTCTGCGCGCAGCCGACAGCGCAGTACGGGCAGATGGAGTTGACCACCCGGTCAGAGGTCGCGGTCCGCGGGGTCAGCTCCATGGATAGGCGGGATTCCGCAGCCGCGCCTCTCCCCAGGGGGTCTTGGCCGGTCAGTTGCCGATAAACCGGCCACGAGCGGAGCCATTTCCCTAAACCCATGGCACTCCTCGCCGAGCGACGTTCATCGATGCTGTACGCCCTATTACCCAGTCGACCGGTGAGCGAAACCGAGGAGGTCGGCTCTCGCTCCGTCGGTTCGTCGGCGGGGGAGGGGACCGGCGGGTGATCCGGCAGGGCGGGGCCGGGTTAGCGCGGTTGTACATGGTGTTCGCGCGCTGAACCGGGCCGAGTTCTCGCAACTGAAGCCCCATGGGCCGGGAGGTGGCCAGAGGCGACGGCCGCGGTGGCGGAGCATGAGTACAGTTTGTCAGAGAGCGAGAGACCGCCTGAATTCGAGCACACTCGGTCACCCTCCACCCCACTCTCGAAGCGCTCTGAGTATGTATAACGACCTAAACGCACGGGCTTTTGGCAACAATCATTCAGCTCTCACCAACAGTTTCCAAACCCCCTTAAAAAACAAACACAGAAGCACGGAAGTCGATCATGAAAAATGTGTTGCGGTGTGGGGGATGATCTACCACGCTGCGCTCGGTGAGCGTTTTTCTTCCTTCGTGGCCTGCGACGCCGCCTTCGCATGGTTGTCTGGTGTTGCGAGCATTTCGCGCGGACGATGTTCGGCTGGCGGTCGAACTCGGTGAGGATCCGTACGTTCCGTTGATCGGCTCTTTGCCCGCGCACCCGACGCCGCAGCAGGCACGGGAGTGGGTGGACCGGCAGCGGCAGCGCCATGCCGAAGGGGCCGGGTTTTCCTTCGTGGTGGCCGAGCGGGCCACTGACACGGCGGTCGGCACGATTGGGCTGTGGTTGCGGGAGTTGCCTCGTGGCCGTGCTTCGGTCGGTTACTCGGTGCTGCCGCGTTATCGGGGTCGTGGTGTCGCTGGTGGTGCGCTCAGGGCGGTGACCGCGTTCGCGTGGACGATCCCGGAGTTGCACCGCATCGAGGCGTACATCGAGCCGTGGAACCACGGTTCTTGGCGGGCTGTGGAGAACGCGGGGTTCCAGTGGGAGGGTTTGCTGCGCAGTCATCAGGAGATCGGTGGTAGGCGTCGGGACATGTTGCTGTACGCGGCGGTCCGTTCAGGTTGACCCGTGCGTCGGTCGGGGTAGTCACCACGTATGGGTGATAACCAGCGTGACCCGCAACAGGAGTATGTCGAGCATGTCGCTGAGCAGGAAGAAGGACGTACCTCTCCGGTGGAGAACGAGGATGCGTCCTACGGTGATACGGCTTCGCAGCCGGGTCGGGCCGCTGTGTCTCGACGTCAGGAGCAGGCCAGTCCCACGGGGGCGGTGCAGCAGAGTGAGTTCCCTGTCGATGATGAGAAGCGTCGTCGCTGAGGGTGGCGGTTACTGTCCGCTGGGGTAGGTTTCGGTCTCGGTGGGCGTGGGTTCTTGTTCCAGTGGGTGTAGGGGATGCACGGCCGTGGTGGCGTCGCAGTGCAGGAAGGCGTCGTAGCGGTTGGACAGGACGGTGGGAACGCAGTTGGGCAGCTTGTCGGTGTGTGCGTGGTAGACGACACCGACTGCTCGGTGGGCGCGTTCCTGGCTGGTCCACGGCGGGTGGCCGTCCGTTGTGAGTTCCAGGGGAACGTCGGTGTCGGGCCAGGCCTCGTGTAGTACTGCTTCGATGCTGTCGGGGCGTGCTTCGGGCATGGTGATGCGCTGTGGTGGGTCGCCCCAGCGGTCGGCGGCGATCACTGAGCCGTGGTGGGTGCCGTAGCCGATGATGACGACGTTGTTTCCGTGTCGTTGGCGCGCGAGTTGTCCGAGGTTGACGAGGCCGGCTGGGGCCATGTCGGTGGCGCGGGCGTCGCCGACGTGTGTGTTGTGTGCCCATACCACTGCTTTCGCGTCTGGTCCGTATGCGTCGAGGAGCCGGTCGAGGGTGTCGGTCATGTGGTGGTCGCGTACGTTCCAGGATTGTTCGTCGCCGCGTACGAGTGTGCGGTAGTAGCGTTCGGCTCCGGCGACGATTTCCGCGTTTTGGCGGGCGATGAAGGTTGGGTCGAGTCCGGGTCGGGTGTTGTCGTGGTGGCGTAGGTTCGCGAGCAGGGCCACGACTTCGTCTTCGCAGTTTGTGGGCGTGAGTGTGGTGGCGAACGCGTATTCGCGTGGGTTGTGCCGATACGGTTCGAAGCAGCGTGCGGCGGTGCGGGCGGTGTCGAGTTGGTCGGGGTCGTGTTCGCGGACGTGGTCGAGTATGGCGTCGAGTGATTCCCAGAGGCTGTAGACGTCGAGTCCGTGGAAGCCGACGGGTTTGGGGGCGTGGGTGGTGTTGAATTCGCGGAGCCATCGCGTGAATTCGGTGACCTCTTCGTTCGCCCACATCCAGCGTGGCCAGCGGCTGAATCTGGTCAGTATGTCGTGTGGGTCGGATAGGTGGCCGGGTTGTCCGGTGACGCAGCAGTGCAGTCGGTGACAGTCGGGCCAGTCGCCTTCGACGGCGACGAAGGAGAAGCCGTGTTCGGTGATGAGGCGTTGGGTCAGTGTGGCCCGCCATCGGTAGAACTCGGCGGTTCCGTGGGTGGCTTCGCCGAGCAAGACGATGCGGGCGTTGCCGATGCGGTCCAGGAGGGGGTGAGGTCGTCGGCGTCGTGTAGCGGTGTGCTGTTGTGGCGTGTGGTGTCGATGGTGTGTTTGTCGGGTGTGGTCACGGTGGGGTTCCTTTCGTGGCGAGGTTGTGGAGCCGGGGCCGTCCTCCTGCGTGTTCGGTGGTGATTCCGGCGGCTGTCACGGCGAGGCGGGCGGCTGTTGAGAGTGGGTCGCCTTGGACCAGGGAGTGGACGAGCGTGGCTACCAGGGCGTCACCGGCGCCGGTTGTGTCGAGTACCTCGGCGTCGTCGTGGGGGAGGAATTCGTAGCCCGCGGGGCTTGAGATGAGGTTGCCTTCGTCTGCGACCTCGAGCACGACCACTGTTGGGCCTTGTTTGCGCAGTTGTTGGGCTGCTTCTGCGGTGTCGGTGATGCTGTTGAGGCAGCGGCTGGCTAGGAGTTCGGCTTCGTGTGCGTCGGCGCGGAGCACGTCGGTGCGGGCGAGGAGGTCGGCGTGTGCGGGGGTGTGGTTGTCGGTGGCGCCGTCGAGGACGATTCGGGTGTGGGTGGCGTGGGCCAGGTGGGCTGCTTCCAGCGCGGCGGTGAGGGGTTGCTGGAGTTGGATGACGATGGTGTCGGCCCGGCGGATGAGTTCGGAGGCGGCGAATACGTCGCGTTCGGTGAGCAGTACGTCCGGTGGTATGTGTTCGAGGTAGCGGTGCCAGGGGTGGTCGTCGAGGATGTCGACGAGCAGTGCCGTGGGGGTGTGTTCGCGTCGCACGGTGTGGGTGATGTCGATGCCGTCGCGGGTGGCGTGGTCGAGCAGTTCGTGTCCGGTGCGGTCGTCACCGACCACGCCCACCAGTGCCACGGGGGTGCCGAGTTGTGCGAGTCCGACGGCTTGGTTGGCGCCTTTGCCGCCCAACATTTCGCGGCGGGACCGAACGGTTGTTGATCCGTTCGGTCCTGGCACGTCGGTGACGCGTAGTACGAGGTCGCGGGCGATTTGGCCGAATACCACTACTTCCGGGGTCACTCTGTGGCCGTACCCCGCGGGGGATGGGCTGACACGTGTGTGGGCTGGTGAGGGTGGGTGTCTTGTGGGGTCCTCGTCGATCTGGTGCGGGGTGCTGCGCAGCAGGCGGGGTTTGCTGCATGTGTCGCGCCGCGACCGTGAGCTTAAAGCAGTCGCCGCGGGTGCGGTTTCGCTCGCCGCGAGCTGCCCCAGATCGCGGGCCTGTTGATATGCCCGTTGCGCGGCCCATGCACTGTCCCGGAGCTTTTTGGTTCGTGCGGCCCCTTCCGCGATCGTCGGGGTGGACGCGTTCGAAGAGCGTTAGAGCGGGTTCGGCACAGGCCACGGCATAGCCTGTGACGGCGCGCAGCTCAGCCATGCTGAGCTCGATCGTCGGCTTCTGTTCGGCCACGGCCATGACGTTAACGGAGAGGGAATCATCCGCCTTGCTCAGCGAGACAGTGGTGCGGTGTCCGTCGTGGCGTGGGAGAGCAGTCCGTCGACGAAGGCGCGAAGACCTTGGGGGTAGATGTCGCGCGAGGCGAGTGTCGGCCATTGGTTGCCGATGGCGGCCAGGTGTGGCAGTTGTGTGGAGTCTCGGTTGTCGAAGCGCAGTTTTTGTTGGTTGAGGAGTTTTTCGCGGTCGAGGTGTCGGTGGTTGGCTGTGCGGGCGCGGACGAGGATTTCGCCGACGGTGTAGTACCAGATGTTGCGGAAGACGTCGACGGCTTGTTCGGGTGTGCAGCCGTGGGCGACAGCACCTGCCACGATCGTTTCCACGTGCCATAGTGCGGTGTCGCCGAGGCGGCCGAGGAATCCGTCCACTGTCAGGGCTTCTGCTGCCCAGGGGAGTGCTGCGAGAGCGTCGTGTATCGCGATGGCGGCCACGATGATGCGTTCGCGGGGGTTGTCCGGGAGTTCGGGGTGGGGCATTCGGTCGGCGTGGTCGGTGATCAGTTGGACCATGAGGTCTTCTTTGTCCCGTACGTGGTGGTACAGGGTCGTGGTTCCGATTCCGAGTTCGGTGGCGAGTCGGCGGAGGGTCAGTTTTTCCCATCCGTCGCGGTCGATGAGTCGGCGTGCGGCTTCCATGATCTGTGCGCGTGAGGTGACCGGGGGGCGTCCGGTTCGGGTGCGTGCGGGGCGGGGTGGGGGCATGTGTTCATTCTGCCTCGTTGTTCTCGTCGTCTTGTTTCGCTTTTTCGTTGTTGTGGTTCGTGCTACTTTAGGAACATGTTCGAAAAGTCGGCGAACGCGTGTTCCGCGCTCACTTTGGCAGCGGTGGCCATCGTGCAGTTCATGGTGTCGCTGGACCTGTCGGTCGTGAACGTGGGACTTCCGCGGATCGCCGAAGGGCTCGATTTCGGCGCGGCGAGCCTGACCTGGGTGATCCACGCCTACGCTTTGACCTTCGGTGGCCTGCTTTTGTTGGGTGGTAAGGCCGCCGACCGGTACGGCCACAGGCGGATCCTGTTGCTCGGACTCGGGCTGTTCGCTCTTGCCTCACTGGCCGGGGGATTCGCTCAGGATGCCGGCCAGCTCGTCGCCGCGCGTGCCGCGCAGGGCATCGGGGCCGCCGCGTTGGCGCCGGCTGCCTTGGCGTTGCTGACCACGACGTTTCCTGCCGGTAGGGCTCGGGTCCGAGCGTTCGGGGTCTGGGGCGCGATGAATGCCGCGGGCGGTGCCCTCGGTGTGTTGATCGGTGGCTTACTCACCGAGTACGTCGGCTGGCAATGGGTGATGTTCGTCAGTGTGCCGATGGCCGGCTGTGCTTTTTTCCTCGCGTATCTGGGGGTCGCCGTCGACCCGCCTCGGACTCGTGGTGCTCGCCCGGATGTCCTCGGCGCTGTCCTGGCTACGGCGGGGATGACGCTGCTGGTGTTCGGCATCGTCCGTACCGAGCAGTATTCGTGGGCCTCGCCGGTCACGGTGGTCACGTTGGTGATCGCTGTCGCGTTGTTGGTCGCGTTCGTTCACGTCGAAAGGTCCACTGTGGCCGAACCGTTGATCCGTCTCGGTTTGTTCGCTAATCGTTCGGTGGTCGGCGCCAACGTCTACAACTTGTTGGTCGGTGCCGCGATGGCCTCGGCCTTCTACTTCGTGTCCCTTTATCTGCAACGCGTGCTCAGGCACGGTCCGGCGTTGACCGGGGCCGAGTTCCTGCCGTTCGCTCTCGGGGTGGTCGCCGGGTCCGTGCTCGCCATCAAACTCGGTTATCGTCTCGCGCCGCGCACCCTGCTCGTCCTCGGCGGGGCGCTGGCTGCGGTCGGGTTCGCCTGGTTCGGGTCGATCACTTCGAACGGCGCTTTCCTCACGCATGTGCTCGGGCCGTCGATCGTCGCCAGCGTCGGTTTCGGTCTCTGTCTCGGGCCGGTCGTGTCCACCGCGACCGTCGGCGTCGCCTCCCGTGAGACAGGCACCGCTTCAGGGCTGCTCAACAGCTCGCGTCAGCTCGGTGCCTCGCTGGGCCTGGCCGTTCTCGGCACTGCCGCGCTGCACCGTACCGGCGCGGATGCCACGCCCGAGGCGCTCGGTGACGGGTACGCGTTCGGTTTGTCCCTCAGTGCCGTGCTCCTGGTCGTCGCCGCGGGTATCGCTGCCGTTGTTCTTCCTCGGACTCCTCCGATACCCGGTGCCGAACAGGTCGATGACCCTGACCCGCTCACCACCACCCGACCACGCCCGTCGGGAATCGACGGGCGAACCAGTAACCCCATCACGCACGGGAAAGGACGCGATCCGATGGCGGCGATTCAACGCTCTGCTCTGCGAGCAAGTTACACCGGACTCGGACTCACCCTCGTCGCGGCGCTCTTACCGCATGTCGACCGTGCCACCACCCATGTGCTGGTCGACCACATCCGAACCAGCTATCCCACCTACGACGGGCAACAGGTCGACGCGACCGTCAACGCCTGGCTGACGCTCCTCTCCGTCGTCGGCGTGTTGGGGGTCCTCGGCTGGATCTGGACGATGTGGACGGTCAAAACCGGTAAACGGTGGGCGCGATGGTCGGCGACCGCGGTCTTCGTGATCGCCGCGTGTGTTGCTCTGACCGCACTGCTGACCAAGGATGTCTCCGGAGACGTCGGCCTCGCCCCGCCCTTGGGGTTGGTCGGTGTCCTGCCGTGTCTGGCCGGACTGTGGGTCGTCGTGGCGCTATGGAAGGGGGCGCAGAAACCGGCGCCACGGCCGCGTATCTCGTGACCCCGTTCGCTCGATCCGGCCTGTTCGGGGCGATGAAGCGACGACTGTACGGCGGCGGAAGGCCGGTGGCTCTCATGCGGGTGTTGAACCGCATCGACGCTCGGTGTTTCGCTTCGGCGATCCTTGCCCCACGGCATGCCGCGACACTGGTGGTGGTGGGTAAGCGCACGGGCCGCCCGATATCCGTGCCCATCGCCGTCGCAGAGTGCGAGGGGCGGTATTTCCTGGTCTCGATGCTCGGTTCCGGAGCGAACTGGGTGCGTAACGTCCGTGCGGCGGGTGGTCATGCCGTCCTGCGTAGGTATGGTCGTGACAGGAGCGTCGTGCTCACCGAGGTCCCGGTGGAGCAGCGAGCCCCGATCCTGCGCCGCTACCTGGCCATCGCACCCGGCGCGCGGCCCCACATTCCGGTCGACCGTCGAGCCCCGTTGTCCCGTTTCGCCGCCATCGCCCACCGGTACCCGGTGTTCCGGATCGACTGACCGGTCTTGGGCGCTGCGCGGTGGCCGTCGACGAGGTTATGGGCGGGTTCTGCGGTAGGCGCCGAGCATGCCGTCGAGGCGTGCGGTGATGATGTCGGACGCCTGCCGTGCGTCGAGATTCTCGGTGGTGACCAATCCGGCCAACCCGGTGGCCAGGGCGAGAAGTTCATACGCTTCCGTGTGAAATTCCGCAGATGCCCGATCGGCGTCGTCCTGTGGGTGGACACAGGCGTGCAGTAGGCGCATGAGTAAAAAAGCGAGTTCGTCGTAGCCGCGGGTGAGGTGTTCCTTGAGCGCGGGCCGGGTGTGCGCGTACACCTCGAAGGCTTGGGCGATGCGGACAAGCCGGCGTTCGGAGTCCGTGTCGGGGATGAGCTCGCTCAGCACGACGTTCAGCACTCTTTCGGGGTCGGAGGCGTTCCCTTTCGGGAGGCGTCCACGCACACGGTCTGCGCCCTGGTCGTTGATCGTGGCGAACGCTTCGGCGAGGAGGTCGTCCTTGGTGGGGAAGTAGTGCTGGACTCGGCCGAGGGAAACCCCGGCTGTGTCCGCGACGCGTCGGATGCTGACCTGATCGGTTCCTTCGGTGTCGACGATCGTGAAGACCGCTTCGAGTATGTCGCGGCGTCGTTGTTCGTGTGCGGCGCCAGGGCCGCGAACCCCGCTGCTGCCTCGCCCCATCGCTATCTTTCCAAGTCTTTCGTATTGATTTGGGTGTTCGATCTCTGTAGTATCCGAGAATACCGATACAAGCGTATTGCTCAGTTGGGGGAGAACGTCATGACAGGTGTCGTCGTGCTCATCGGCCTGGCCTTGCTGGTCCAAGGTGGAGGAGGGCTGGCCAACAACATCTTTTCCGACTCGGACAGCTGGTTCGTGCTCAACTACGTCGCACTGCCCGAGCCGCTGCGGATAGGGGGCCACGCGGCGATGCTGGCGGTCGGCTTGTTCCTCGTGGCCCGCAGCAAGGGCTTGCGATGGCTCCTCGACGACTGAACGCAGACGTGTGGACCCTCAGTCGCCCACACCGCCGGCGAACGGCGTCGACCGCCATTGGTCGACAGCCGGCATCAGGTACTCCACCAGCGAGGGCAGCTGCGGCACGAGCGCCAAAGAGGCGATGGCCCGCAGCATGCCCACGGCGTTGACGAACCTGAGCACATCCTCGTTCAACATCCGCATCCCGTTGCGCTGCGCGCCACGGTTGTAGGCGGCTTCGCAATCGGGGCCGAGAGCGGCCAGATCCCATTCCACCGGACCCAACGTGGCCAGCTCGAAGTCGGCGTAGAGGTTCCCGGCCACACCGGAGAAGATGTTCGCGGGTGGGCAGTCACCGTGAATGGGTTGCAGCTCGATCCCCGGAAACGCCTCCTCGAACGCCGCGCGGGAACGTACAAGGGGTTTCAGAACCCGCCACTCCCGGAGCGCACGGTCCAGGTCCGCCGGGGCGATGAGGTCGGGATGTTTGCCGAGCAGTGCGAGACTTTCTTCGACGAACCGTGGTTCGGCGGCCGACAGAAACGACAGGCGACCCGGGTAGGGGCGCATCGCGGCGTGCAGGTCGGGGACGATTTCGCAGTTCGCCACGTAGTCGGGTTGTTCGTCCCGGTCTTCCTCGACGAACTGCCAGAACGTCATCGAGAACCCGTCCCGTCGAACCGGCTTCCGCGGTGCGAGGGGGCTGGGTGGGATGACGGGCGTCCCCTGGTCCGCAAGCCACCGGGTCACCTCCAGTTCCGCTTGTTGGCGGCGCGCCAGGGAGCCGAGGTCCGTGTAATGTGGCAGGACGACCGGAACCCGGGCCACGACCGGCGAGGGCGCGAGGTGCACGACGACGGAGAAAACATCGTGCAGCACCACGGCATCGGTCACGGTGAGCCCGAACTCGCGTCCCACCCCGACAGCCGCGTCAACTGCGGCGAAGGTGCGGCGGGCGATGTCGTGTGGGCCTGCGAACTCGAGCACACCACGATTGTCCCAAGCCGGCCGGACAAGTCCCGTCGACACTCGGCGAAGACCGCGAAGACACGGTCAGCGTGTAATCTCCCCAGACCGAAAACACCGGCAGCGATTACCGGCATCGTTCCTGCCCGGCCTGTGCCCCGCGTGATGCCGCTGCTCACCCTGCGGCGCAGAACTCGTTGTCTTCCGGATCACGCATCGCCCACCAGTGCCCGGCCGGCCCCTTGTCGAATTCCCGGACCCGAGCCGCGCCGAGCGACTCCAACCGTTCGACGAGCGCGTCGAGCCCGTCCGTTCCCGCGTGCACGTCGATGTGCAGCCGATTCTTGACCGTCTTGGCCTCCGGCACGTCCTGGAACAGCAGTCTGCGGCCCTGCCCGATGCCGGTGTTCCGGTCGAACGGGTCATCCGGATGCCGGATGGCCGCGAATCCACGGAAAGTGCGGTGCCCGCGATGTTCGGCGACGACGCTTTCGTCGATCTGCCCGGCGGCCAACAACTGATCGATCAACGTGCTCTGGTCCTCCACCTCGTAGCCGAGCACGGCGGCCCAGAAATCAGCGAGCGTAGGCGCATCCGAGGTGTCGATCACCAGCTTCCAATGCAATGCCATGCGCGGGTTATACCCGCCCGACACCCGCTGTCACGGTCCAGAACCGGAACCAGACGTCCTTTCTGTGTTGTCGTGGGGCAGCACAGAAGACACCCACCTGCGTCGGGGCCACGGCGCAAGGATCGCGGCCCCGACGCCGATTGACGCCGGTCACAGCCTTACTGTCAGCAAAGTGACAGCGACATGAGTGGTGTGGTCGAGGGATTCCTGGTCATCGCCTGCGTGGTTGTAGTGGGATACGCCGTCGGCCGAGCCGGTGTGCTCGGGTCCTCCGCCACGGAGGTGTTGTCTCGAACAGCGTTTTTCGTCGCGAGTCCGGCGTTGTTGTTCACCACGGTGGCGCAGGCCGACGTCAGCGCGGTGCTCTCGTCGGCACTGATAGTGACAGCTGTTACCAGTTCACTTGCCTGTGCGTTGTATGTGCCGTTCGGGTGGCTACGTCGCAGACCGGTGGGAGAGACCACGGTCGGTGCGATGGCGAGCGGATATGTCAACGCAGGAAACCTCGGCCTACCCGTCGCCGCTTACGTGTTCGGGGACGCCACCGTGGTCGCACCGGTTCTGCTGTTCCAGCTCGCCGTGCTGACCCCGGTGTTCACCACCGTGCTCGATGTGGTGTCGGTGCGGGAAGGGGGACGTCCCTCATGGGCTCGAACCCTCACCGCACCATTACGTAACCCGCTCGCGATCGCGACAGGGCTCGGCCTGCTGGTGACCGCGTTCGAGGTGACCGTGCCGGAACTGATCATGGCGCCGGTGGGATTGCTGGCCGACCTCGCGGTGCCCGCGATGTTGCTGGCCTTCGGGATCTCACTGCACGGCTCGACAATGCCCGGCCGAGATCCCGAGAGTCGAGGGCCACTCGTCGTGGCGGTGGTGCTGAAGAACGTGATCCACCCTCTGCTCGCGTTGGGGCTGGGGTCATTACTGGGGCTGAGTGGCACGGCATTGCTCGCCGTGGTCGTCTGCGCGGCGCTGCCTGCGGCGCAGAACGTCTTCGGCTACGCGGTGCGGTTCGGCCAAGGGGTCACCTTCGCGCGCGATGCGGTGCTCGTCAGCACCGTGACCAGCCTGCCAGTGATCTTCGCGGCGGTGGCGCTGATCGCGTGAACTTGGCAGGGGTGGGTTTTCGTTGAGACGGTTGATTCCGCCAGCCCCGACTGAAACAGCGCTTGTCTTGGACGTGACCTGAACAGGCCACCGTGAACTACTTAGTCAGTAAAGAGAAATTACTGAATGATCGCCCATTACAACGGAGTGTTTCACGCCCGTGGGACGATGGAGGTGTGGAGGAGCGGGTTTCGCGACGGGACAGACTGCGGGAGCAGCTGAGACGTGACATCAAACGCAGCGCACGAAAGATACTGACCGAGCAGGGGCCTTCCGCGTTGACGCTCAGCGCGATCGCGCGGGAGGTCGAAGTGACCGCCCCGGCGCTGTACCGCTATTACGCCGGGCTGCCGGACATCGTGCGTGGCCTGGCTGAAGACCTGGTGAGCGAACTGGTCGAGACTATGCAGGCAGCGGTGGAACGTCACCCCTCGGACGACCTCGCCGGGCGTTTGTGGGCGGCGACGTACGCTTTTCGCGAGTGGGCCAACGCCAACGTCGTCGAGTTCAGAATGCTGTTCGGCCCGCCCACTCCGGCAGCGGGGCCGGCACAGACGGAGCTGACCGAGGATTGGATGCTCCGCCTGGCGGGGGTGTGGGGGCCGCTGGTGTTCGAGGCGTGGCGGAAACGGGACTTTCCGGTGCGCGACGAGAACCGCATGCCAAAGGACCTGCTCGAGCAGATGTCCCATTACCGCGAAGTGATCGGCCGGCCCGAACTTCCAGCCGGAGTCATCAAGGTTTTCCTCGATTGTTGGCGGCAGATCTACGGCGCGGTGTGTTTGGAAGTCTTCGGGCACATGGGGCCCGCGATCACCGACCATGAGCCCTTGTTCCGCACCATGGTGAATGAGTTGCTCATGCGATTGGGGTTTTCCGAACACGAGTGCCGTTACGCGACTGTAGCCCCGTAGCCCCGGCAATTAGTGCCGGCCCATAGTGCCGGCCCACCATTCGCGCGGCCCTAACCCCAGGTGCCATGCGCCTACTGAGTCAGGTCAACGGTGGGCAGGTGCATCACAGCGCGGTCCGGCTGGTCCAGCCACAACGTGTGCGTACCGTCGGAGGACACGGTCAGCCCGAAGCGGGTGGGTTCGGGGCGGCCGAGATCGTCCCACCAGGCGGCAAGTCCCACCAGATCGCCCCAGAGATCACCAAGTCCCCCGTGCACGACAGTGGCTTGCCCATCCGGTCCAAGGCGTGCGCGGGCCCAGGAACCTGTGCCGGGGTTGCTCAACACGTAGAGGTCGCCTTCGTCGCTGTGCACCATGACCTTGTGCACGTGGGAGTGGACGATGGCGTGCAGGCATTGCAGCGGTCGTTCCTTGAGAAAGGAAGGAAACGGGGCCTGGTAGGTTGCGCCGTCACGGTCGGCGGCGGTGAGGATGTCGTGCACGGTGGGTGCGGTCTCGCCGGTATCGGTGCGTCGGCGCATGAACGAGGCGTAGTCGGTGAACCGGCCACAGGCACTGCGGTCGGCCGCGACGGTGAGCCGGGCTAGGGCGAAACCCAGATTGACCAGGATGACACCGCCTTCACAAACCTGGGCAGGCCATGCTTCGGGAACGCGGGCCAGGCCACACGTGGCGATGATCCTGTCGTACTGGTCGGGGGCCGGGACGCCGAGCGCGCCGTCGCCGACGACGAGGTGGGGACCATAGCCGAGCTCGGCCAGCCGTGCTCGGGCCTGCGCGACGAGGCCAGGGTCGATGTCGATGCTGGTGACGGCGTGGTCGCCGAGTCCATGACACAGAAGCGCGGCGTTGTAGCCGGTGCCGGTCCCGATTTCCAGCACCCGGTGTCCCGGGCGGGCATCGAGTCGTTCCAGCATCAATGCCATCAGTGACGGTGCGGTGGAGCTGGAGGTGGCTGTGCCGCCGGAGTCGAGTTGCGTCAGCAACGCCACGTCGCTGTAGACCGCGGCCAGTGCACTGGCGCGGTCGACGGTTGGATCGTGGTGAGTGTGCCTTCCGGTTGCCGGATCGTGTACGGCGAACCGGTCGACGAGTACCTCCCTCGGTATGGCACGGAACGCCTCACGCCAGCGTGGTTCATGCAGGAGATCGTCACCGACCAGGCGGTCGACCAACTGGGCGCGTAGTTCGGCACTGTCGTCGGTTGTCGTGGTCACGTGCGGGCTCCGTTCCATTCGGTCGGTGAATGCTGCGACGGTGTCCTTACCGGTGTCCTTGACGATGTCCTTGGCATCGCGAAAAAGCCATGCCCGCTGGACATCGGCATCGGCCTCAAACTAAGCACACTCACCCGTGTCGGCATCGAGGATGAATCGTGGGTGAGGAAAACGGATCCCACGATCAAAGTAGTCTCGATCATGAGAAAGAGTGCCGACGACTGTGTGGGTGAATTGTCGTCGCGGGCACGACAATCCTTGGCATCCGCTGTGGAGGAGGAGTCGATGCGCACCGCGGACAGTCTCACACGACTCGCATACCGCGGCACCTTCGAACCGAATCACTCGAAGAACGCGCACCAACCAGTGTCGCCGATTACGGCATGCAACGGCCATGCCTCGACGAGACCATGGGCCACCGCGGTGTGTGGGAGTCCGTCACTATCGCCTTCTGTGAGTTCTCCGCTTCGATCAACGTGAACCCTACGACCGGAAAGTGAGGACCGCGTGAACGGTCCCTCTGCCATGTCGGTTGCCGCCGCCTCGCGATCACGGGCCCACACCGCGGTGTTCACGCGGCCCCCATACACCGGCGCAGCGACGGTAGTCGCGCAAGTGTGGGGCGCTCGTTCACCCGGTACTCGTGTGCTGATCGGAGAGGAACGGTCGAACCTCGATCCACTCGTGTATCGGCTTGCCACCGGAACCGGGAGCGGCGGACAGCTCTCCGGCCAGGGCGGCCGCGCGGTCCCACGACTCCACGTCGATGACCATCCAGCCGGCGATGAGGTCTTTGTCCTCGGCGAACGGGCCATCGGCCACCGGTGGGCGCCTCTCACCGTCATACCGCACGAACGATCCCTCGGGTGCCAGTGCCTGAGCATCGACGAACTCGCCTGTCTCCATCAAGCGGACTGCGAAGTCGCGCATGAACTGTACGTGCGCGTCGATCTCCTCCGACGTCCACTCGCTCATCGGAATCCAGTCACCGACAGGGGTCGGGCCGCCCCGGTAGTGCTTCAGCAGCAGGTACTTCATGGTGGTTCTCCCTCTTCACCGCGGCCATCGGAAGTCCCTGGCATGGATCTCGACACCACGTGCTGGACATCCGCTCCGTCGTGCTCTTGCGACATGCTTCCGGCGTCATTCCTTGGAGTGCCACATCCCAGCGAAGAAGAACCTCGCACACCCGCGTTGTGTTGAGGAAAGGGGAGGGCAGGTGGATTGAGAGGTCGCCAGGATACGGTGGGGCCGGCGCATGTCGGCTCGCCCGCTGGGTACCTCGCTAGCCACACCTGAATCGAGTCGCGGCGTGGGGACACAGGAAAGCGTGGCGCACTTTCGGATCACGTCCGCTCAAACTACCGCGAACATGCCCTTATTCGATCCCGAAGAACCCCTCAAAGGGCCCCCAGACTATCGACCTAGTTTCGTCACGGTGACGAAAAAAAGTTCCTGATATCCGCAGCCGCGTCCGCTTCAAAATCAGGTAAAACAGACAAAATCAAGGCCCTGGCTTGCTCGGGGGTGCCGTCGCCTCGCTCGGCCCCATAGTCCAGTTCGCGAGGTGGCGATGGCGCGGCCGGGGCACAGGGTCGCACTGAACCGTCGGGTCGGTCCCATGGCGCCCAGTCCCATTCCGCGGCCCTACCGTCTCAGCGGCCGATGTTCCCCAGCGCTCACTGGGCCTGCGAGCGTCACATACCTCTGAGGTCGACTCGGATGCTCCCAAGTTTTCCGCCCCCGGGTCGCGGTGGCCTTGTCCGCCGGGGGCTGCTTATCGCTCGTTGAGGGGCACCGAATACACGTGGCACATAACATCCATTGTGTGCCACGCTTGTTTAGCGTTTCGCGCGTCGCTTTACTGTTTCGCGTATCGCGTGCGCGTAACTGAGATCGGA
>JAJYTH010000005.1 GCA_021793175.1 Actinomycetes bacterium | reverse complement strand
GCCTTCCCGCTGCTGGAAGTCGCCGACCTGTCATACTTCTGGGCCGCCGTCGTGGCGTTGACCATGTACACGGCCGCGTTCGTGTGCGAGGTCGTGCGGTCGGGCATCAACACGGTGCCGGTCGGCCAAGCCGAGGCCGCGCGGGCGATCGGGCTCACGTTCGGACAGACGTTGAGTCACGTCGTGCTGCCGCAGGCGACACGCTCCGTCGTGCCGCCGATGGTCAGCACGATGATCGCGCTGCTGAAGAACACCACGATCGCGGCCGGGTTCTCGGTCGTCGAGGCGGGAGCGATCCAGAACTACCTGTCCGAGCGCGGATACAGCGTCTTGATCGGGTTGCTGTGGGTCGCACTCGGCTTCGTCATCCTGATCACTCCCATGACTCTGCTGCAACGCAGTCTCGAGAAGCGCTGGAGCGTGGCCCGATGAGCGCCGTCCTGTTCGACGTCCCGGGGCCGAAGTCGCGAGTACGCCACCGCCTGTACGCGGTGGTGGGGGTGCTCGCCATCGCGGCGGTCATCGGCTACGTCATCTACAAGTTCGCCGACGCCGGCCAGTTCGACGCCGGCATGTGGGAATGGGTCCTCTACGAGCAGGTCCAGCTGGAAGTCCTCGCGGCGCTGGGCAACACGCTGAAGGCGTTCGCCGTGGCGACGGTGTTGGCGCTCGCCTTCGGTGCGATCTTCGCGATCGCCCGACTGTCCGAGCACGCGGCCATCCGGGTCCCCGCAACGCTCGTCGTGGAGTTCTTCCGGGCGGTCCCGCTCGTGGTGATGATCTTCTTCTTCCACTACGGGCTCGCGCTGGGTGCGCCCTTCTATTCCGTCGTACTCGGCCTGACCCTGTACAACGGTTCGGTGCTGGCCGAGGTCTTCCGTGCCGGAATCCTGTCGCTGCCGAAGGGCCAGAGCGAGGCGGCCTACGCCATCGGCATGCGTAAGACGCAGGTGATGCGTCTGGTGCTGCTGCCGCAGGCACTGCGTGCCATGCTGCCCGCGATCATCAGTCAGCTCGTGGTGTTGCTGAAGGACACCGCGCTGGGCTTCCTCATCACCTACGAGGAACTGCTGCTCTACGCCCGCTACCTCGGCAGCATGCTCGAATTCGACCGGCCGCTGATTCCGATCACCATCGTGGTCGGCGCCATGTACATCATCATGTGCCTGGCGTTGACCGGTGTGGCGAAGTGGCTCGAATCGCGCAACCGCCGCAGCGAGAAGGCGATCGTAGCGGACGGTAAGGCCGAAACCGAGGAAGGCGTGCTCACCCCCGACAACCAACCGGTGTAGAACAAGCCCCTCCGAGCCGAGAGAAAGGGGCCGTCGTCCGTGTTCCGGACGGCCCCTTTCTCCACCTTCGCGTCGGTGCGCTCGGCGGTCCTCACCGTTCGCCTCGGCGGAAAAGCTTGTTACCCAGCCACACCACCGGGTCGTAACGACGATCGGCGACGCGCTCCTTCATCGGGATGAGCGCGTTGTCGGTGATGTGGATGTTCTCGGGACACACCTCCGTGCAGCACTTGGTGATGTTGCAGTAGCCGAGTCCGTGTTCGGTCTGCACCTGGTCCACACGGTCGGCCACGTCGAGCGGGTGCATTTCCAGCTCCGCGATCCGCATGAGGTAACGCGGCCCCGAGAAGACGGGCTTGTTCTCCTCGTGGTCCCGGATCACGTGACAGACGTTCTGACACAGGAAGCACTCGATGCATTTGCGGAACTCCTGCGAACGCTGCACATCGACCTGCTGCATGCGGTACTCGCCGAGCTCCAGCTCGGGCGGAGGCGTGAACGCCGGAACCTCCCGCGCCTTGACGTAGTTGTAGGACACGTCGTTGACGAGGTCACGTACCACCGGGAACGTGCGCATGGGGGTCACGGTGATGGTCTCGTCCTCGTCGAAGACCGACAGTCTCGTCATGCACAACAGACGTGGCCTGCCGTTGACCTCCGCCGAGCAGGAACCGCACTTTCCCGCCTTGCAGTTCCACCGCACGGCCAGGTCGGGTGTCTGCGTGGCCTGCAACCGATGGATCAGGTCGAGCACGACCTCACCCTCATTGGCCTCGACGGTGTAGTCACGCAGCTCACCGGCACCGTCGTCGCCGCGCCACACTCGCAGTTTCGCCTGGTAGCCCATATCAGGCCGTCCTTTCCGGATGGTCGGCCAGTTCCTCGTCGGTGTAGTACTTCTCCAATTCGGAGAGCTCGAACAGGGCGAGCAGGTCGGCTCTCATCGGCTCCTGCTCCTTGGTGGTCACCTCGATACGCGGGATGGGTGCTTCCCGGTCGGTGGCCGAACACACCAACAGCGTGTTGCGCCACTGCACGTCCATCTGCGGGTAGTCGTCGCGCGTGTGCCCGCCCCTGCTCTCGGTGCGACGCAACGCCGAGCGCGCCACGCACTCGCTCACCAACAGCATGTTGTGCAGATCCAACGCCAGGTGCCAGCCGGGGTTGTACTGCCGGTGCCCTTCCACCGTGACCGCCCGAAGACGCCCCCGAATCCCGTCGAGCCTCTCAAGGGCCGTCTCGATCTCCTCGGCCGTGCGGATGATGCCCACGAGGTCGTTCATGCACTGCTGCAATTCGATCTGGAGGGAGTAGGGGTTCTCGGCCTCCTGACCGTCCCGAGGTGGGTCGAACGGCGCCAAAGCCGTCCTCTCGGCCATCGCCAGGTCCACTGCGGACACGGTGGGCCGGTCGGTGAGCGAGTCGACGTAGTCCGCGGCGCCGAGCCCCGCCCTACGCCCGAACACCAGCAGGTCCGACAGCGAGTTGCCGCCGAGCCGGTTGGATCCGTGCATACCTCCCGCGCACTCCCCCGCAGCGAACAGGCCGGGCACGATCGACGCTCCCGTGTCCGGATCGACCTCGATGCCGCCCATCACGTAGTGACACGTCGGGCCGACCTCCATCGGCTCGGCGGTGATGTCCACATCGGCCAGTTCTTTGAACTGGTGGTACATCGAGGGCAGCCGCCGTTTGATCTCCTCGGCGGGCAGTCGGCTCGCGATGTCGAGGAACACGCCACCACGCGGCGAACCCCGACCCTCCTTCACCTCGGTGTTGATCGCCCGTGCTACCTCGTCCCGCGGGAGCAGGTCGGGTGTGCGGCGATTGTTGTCGGGGTCCTCGTACCAGCGGTCGGCCTCCTCCTCCGTCTCCGCGTACTGCCCCTTGAACACGTCCGGCACGTAGCGGAACATGAACCGCTCGCCCTCGGAGTTACGGAGCACGCCACCGTCACCACGCACCCCCTCCGTGACGAGGATGCCCTTCACGCTCGGCGGCCAGACCATCCCCGTGGGATGGAACTGCACGAACTCCATGCCGATCAATGTGGCGCCGGCCCGCAGCGCGAGCGCGTGACCATCGCCTGTGTACTCCCACGAGTTCGACGTCACCTGGAACGACTTGCCGATGCCACCGGTGGCGAGAACGGCGGCCGGTGTCTCGAACAGCACGAACCGACCGGACTCCCGCCAGTAACCGAACGCACCTGCGATCGCACCGTCCTGGGTCAACAACTCGGTGACCGTGCACTCGGCGAACACCTTGAGTTTGGCTTCGTAGTCGCCGTAGTCGACGTAATCCTGTTGCTGCAGCGAAACGATCTTCTGCTGCATCGTGCGGATCAGTTCCAGCCCGGTCCGGTCACCGACGTGCGCGAGCCGCGGATACGTGTGTCCGCCGAAGTTCCGCTGGCTGATCCGCCCGTCCGGCGTGCGATCGAACAACGCGCCGTACGTCTCCAACTCCCACACCCGGTCGGGCGCCTCCTTGGCGTGGAGTTCCGCCATACGCCAGTTGTTGAGGAACTTGCCGCCCCGCATGGTGTCCCGGAAGTGCACCTGCCAGCTGTCGTTCGGGTTCACGTTGCCCATCGACGCCGCGCACCCGCCTTCGGCCATGACGGTGTGCGCCTTGCCGAACAGCGATTTGCACACCACCGCGACGGAGAATCCACGCTGCCGTGCCTCGATCGCGGCCCGCAGACCCGCTCCGCCGGCACCGATCACCACCACGTCGTAGCTGTGCCGCTCGACCTCGGTCATGAAAAATTGGCCACCTTCATTGTTCGCGCAGGCCACGCCCTCGCGCGTCGGGCCCGCTCTTCCTGAATCAGTTGACAAAGCGCAGGTCGGGGATCGTCTGAGTGGACACCAGCCACACGTAGAGGTCGGTGAGGACGAGCGTGCCCAACGTGATCCACGCGAACTGCATGTGTCGGACGTTGAGCTTGCTGACCTGCGTCCAGATCCAGTACCGGACAGGGTTTTTCGAGAAATGCTTGAGCCTGCCGCCGGTGACGTGTCGGCACGAATGACAGGACAGGGTGTAGCACCAGAGGAAGAACACGTTGCCCAGCAGGATTAGGTTGCCAAGTCCGATACCGAACCCGCGCTCGCCGCCGAACGCCACGATCGCGTCATACGTGTTGATCAACGTGATGATCAGGGCGGCATAGAAGAAATACCGATGCACGTTCTGCACGACGAGCGGCAACCGCGTCTCCCCGGTGTACCGGGCGTGCGGTTCGGTCACCGCACACGCGGGAGGCGCGAACCACACCGAGCGGTAGTACGCCTTGCGGTAGTAGTAACAGGTGAGACGGAAACCCAACAGCAGCGGCAACGACAAGAACGCCAACGGGATAAAAACGGGAAGCTCGCCGATCGGTGTGCCGAAATGACTCGACCCCGGTACGCAGGAATCGCTCAGGCACGGCGAGTAGAACGGCGTGAGGTAGTGGTTCTCGGCATCCCAGTACCCCTCCCTCATGAACGAACGGATCGTCGCGTACACCACGAACGCGGCGAGCCCCAACGCAGTGAGCAACGGAGGCATCCACCACCGGTCGGTACGCAAAGTGCGTTGAGGCAACGCCACGCGCGCGCTCATGGGCTGCCCGTCGACTCCGTCCTTCGGGTCCGCGGCCCTCTCCGGGTGATCAGTGCTGGTCACGTTGATAACCACCCACGCCCTCGTCATCGGCACCCTTCCACAGCGCCGGGTCGTACGGGGTGTCGGAGATCTTGACGACATCAACCGGCTTTCCGTCGCCTCGCGTGGAGAGCGGTGACAGCTGCGCCAGCTCCGCCACGTCGATGTCGAGGCGGTCCACGTCGTTGATGATCCGGCGCACGGCGGGTGGCTCGCCGTACCGGGTTCGCAGCGCGCCCACACATTGTCTGAGCTGGCCGATGGCCCGGCGCAGCTCCGTCATCTCGGCACTGGACATGCTCACCCTCCGAATTCGTTGTCGCGTCCACCACCGGCATGGCCGGCCTCACCCGGCAACCTCCGGATGCGACAACTAGCACACTCAGACATCTTTTAGTGATCGAGATCACTCGAATGGGGAGCCTGAATCGATTTTGTCACGATATATTCAGGCTGTATCGTTTCAGCCATCACATCGACCACGACGCCGACGCCGACGTCGCACACCCCACGCGATCACACTCGGTGATCGCTTTTTCGATGCACGTACCTCCTGCCGAGCGACCGGAGAACACGCTGTTGAGCCTTCATCCCGCCATCACCGACGTCACCAATCGCATCGCCGAACGCAGCGCGGAGACCAGGCAGGCCTATCTCTCGCGTGTCGCCGATGCCGCCAATGAAGGCCCCGTGCGGGCCGGACTCGGGTGCAGCAACCTCGCCCACGGCTTCGCCGCCTGCTCCGGTCCAGACCTGCTGGCCGTCCGGGAAGCGCGCAAACCCGGTATCGCGATCGTCTCCGCCTACAACGACCTGCTCTCCGCCCACCAGCCGCTCGCCGATTTCCCGGACTGGATCAAGGACGCGGCCAGGGAGGCGGGCGGTGTCGCACAGTTCGCGGGCGGCGTTCCCGCCATGTGCGATGGCATCACCCAGGGCCGCTCCGGCATGGAGCTCTCCCTGTTCAGCCGGGATGTCATCGCGATGGCCACCGGCATCGCGCTGTCCCACGAAATGTTCGACGGCACCCTGCTGCTCGGCGTCTGCGACAAGATCGTGCCAGGCCTCCTCATCGGCGCACTCGCATTCGGACACCTACCCGCCATCCTCGTGCCCGCCGGGCCGATGCCCTCGGGACTGCCGAACAAGGAGAAGGCCCGCATCCGGCAGCTCTACGCCGAAGGCAAAGCGACCCGCGAGGAACTCCTCGACGCCGAAGCCGCCTCCTACCACTCCCCCGGCACCTGCACGTTCTACGGCACCGCGAACTCCAACCAGCTCGTGGTCGAGGTGATGGGCCTGCACCTGCCCGGAGCTACCTTCGTCCAACCCGGAACCCCGCTGCGGCGCGCACTCACCGAACACGCCGCGCGTCGCATCGTCGAGATCTCGAAAGGGGAGCAGTACACCCCGCTCGCGCACGTCATCGACGAACGCGCCGTCGTCAACGGTCTCGTCGCGCTGCTGGCCACGGGTGGTTCCCCCAACCACACCCTCCACCTCGTCGCCGTCGCCGCCGCCGCGGGCATCAAGCTGACCTGGGACGACTTCGCCGACCTGTCCGCGGCCGTGCCGCTACTCGCGAACGTCTACCCCAACGGCAGCGCCGACATCAACCACTTCCACGCCGCCGGCGGCGTGCAGGTGCTCGTCGGCACCCTGCTCGACGCGGGCCTGCTCCACCCGGACGTCAACACCGTGGCGGGCCTCGGCCTCCACCGCTACCGGCAGGAAGCCGTACTCGACGAGGGTGAACTCACCTGGCGCGACGTGCCCACGAAGACCCTCGACGAAACCGTGCTGCGCACCGTCGACCGCCCGTTCGCTCCCGAAGGCGGACTGCGCATGGTGTCGGGCAACCTCGGACGCGCCGTCATCAAGGTGTCGGCTGTCGCACCGGAGAACCGGGTCGTGCAAGCCCCCGCACGCGTCTTCTCCTCCCAGGCCGACTTCACCCACGCCTTCCGGGCGGGCGAACTCGACCGCGACGTCGTCGTGGTGATCCGCAATCAAGGGCCTCGCGCCAAGGGCATGCCCGAGCTACACGCGCTGATCCCCGCCCTCGGCGTGCTCATGGACCGCGGCCACCGCGTCGCCCTCGTGACGGACGGCCGCATGTCCGGAGCATCCGGCAAGGTCCCGGCGGCCATCCACCTCACCCCCGAAGCCGCTGTCGGCGGACCGCTGTCCCGAGTGCAGGACGGCGACGTCGTTCGGCTCGACGCCGAAACCGGGCAGCTCGACGTGCTCGTGGACGCGGGCACGCTCGCCGACCGCGAACCCGCCGACATCTCCGCCGACGAATGGTTCGGCAACGGCCGCGAGCTCTTCACCGCCCTGCGCAGCACCGTGGGTCCGGCCGACCTCGGCGGTAGCGTCTTCGGCGGTCCCACCGTGCCCGGGTCCGCGAACACCCCCGTCGAGGCGAAAGGACTCGCATGAACACCAAGGACCTGATCGCCCTCTCGCCGGTGCTGCCGGTGGTGGTGCTGCACGACGCCGACCAGGCCGTACCCGTGGCACACGCCCTGCGGGACGGCGGCGTGCGGGTGATGGAACTGACGCTGCGCACCGACGCGGCACTCGAAGCCATCCGTCGAGTCGCCTCCGAAGTGCCCGACGTCGTCGTCGGAGCGGGCACCGTCATCAGTCCCGACCAGGCCAGGCAGGCCGCCGACGCGGGCGCGACCTTCCTCGTGACACCCGGCGCCACCGACACCCTGCTCGACGCCGCACTGGACACCCGGCTGCCACTGTTGCCGGGCGCGTCGACCGTCTCCGAGGCCATGCGTCTGGCCGAACGCGGATTCGACACCCTGAAGTTCTTCCCCGCCGAATCAAGCGGCGGAGCAGCCGCGCTCTCGGCCATCGCGGGGCCGTTGCCGCAGCTACGGTTCTGCCCCACCGGCGGTATCACGCCCGACAACGCCCCCCGCTATCTGGCACTGCCGAACGTGGGTTGTGTCGGAGGTTCCTGGCTCACCCCTCGGGACGCACTCGCCGCACGCGACTACGCGCGTATTGAGACACTCGCCAAGGAAGCCTCCGCCCTCGCGGCGGAGGCGAGAACAACGTAGGCGAGGCACAGCGGCTACGCCACACACCGCGGGAGGAGGCCGGCTGCGACAGTGTTGTCCTGGTTGTCCTGGCTGTCCTGGGACTGGTTCACCGCCGACGAGTACTGGTCGTCACGGCTGGTTTTCCAGCGGATGCTGGCTGCGGTCTACCTGGTGGCGTTCGTGTGCGCACTCAATCAGTTTCGCGCGCTGCTCGGCGAGCAGGGGCTCACCCCCATACCCGACTTCCTCCGCAGGGTGTCCTTCCGCCGCTCGCCGAGCCTTTTCCACCTGCACTACTCCGACGGATTCTTCGCCGCGGTCGCGTGGACGGGCATCGCCGTGTCCGCCGCGTTGCTCGTCGGAGTAGGCGACATCCTGCCCGTGTGGGCCTGCCTACTGCTGTGGGCTCTGCCCTGGGTCCTGTATCTGTCGATCGTCAATGTGGGCCAGATCTGGTACTCGTTCGGCTGGGAGTCGCTGCTGCTGGAAACGGGTTTCCTCGCGATTTTCCTCGGCCCCGCCCACACGGGCGTACCCGTGCTGGTGCTGTGGTTACTGCTGTGGCTGCTGTTCCGCCTCGAATTCGGGGCAGGGTTGATCAAAATGCGCGGGGACAGGGCCTGGCGGGACCTGACAGCTCTCCACTACCACCACGAGACGCAACCGATGCCGGGACCGTTGAGTTGGTACTTCCACCATCTTCCTCCGTGGGCCCACAAGGCGGAGGTGGTGGCCAACCACATCACCCAGCTGGTGATCCCGTTCGTGTTGTTCCTGCCCCAGCCCGCGGCCAGCGTGGCAGCCGGGATCGTCATCATCACACAGAGCTGGCTGATACTCAGCGGCAACTTCTCGTGGTTGAACTTCCTCACCATCACCCTGGCAGTGTCCGCGCTCGACGGCACGTTACTGGGCATACCGCCGCCGAAGGAGCTCGCCGCTCCACCGGTGTGGTACGCGGCCGTGGTGCTCGCGGTGACGGTCCTGGTCGCGGTGTTGAGCTACTGGCCCGTGCGCAACCTCCTCGGACGCAGCCAGGTGATGAACTACAGCTTCAACCAGTTCCACCTGGTCAACACCTACGGCGCCTTCGGCAGCATCACTCGTGACCGGTACGAGGTGATCCTCGAAGGCACCGATGAGGACGGCCTCGGCCCGTCCACCGTCTGGCAGGAGTACGAGTTCAAGGGCAAACCCGGCGATCCATACCGCAGACCACCGCAGATCGCGCCGTATCACCTGCGGCTGGATTGGCTGCTGTGGTTCCTGTCGTTGTCCTCTCGGTACGGAGGCAAGTGGTTGCCCGTCCTAGTCACGAAAATCCTGGCCGGCGATGCCCGAATCCGCCGACTGTTACGACGTGATCCTTTCGAGGGCGCCGCACCGACACACGTGCGGGCGCGACTGTTCCACTACCGGTTCACCACTCCCGCAGAACGTGCCGAGAGCGGTGCGTGGTGGGTGCGTGAGCCGGTAGGCGATGTGGTGCGCACCTGCCGGCTAGGAGCCGACGGCACGCCGGTCCCCGTTTAACGTCCCGCCCGCCACGGACACGGGCGTGACCTGCGCCTGCCGCCTCGCGTGTCAGGGGTCGAGGTCGTCGAGCAGGGTTGATTCCGCGCCCGCGTCACGGAGTTCGTCGCGAACCACCCGATAGGACAGTCCTTGCGGATATCCCTTGCGGGCCAACATACCGAGCAGGCGACGCGTCGCCTTCTGCTCGTCCACATCGACCATGGTGCGCAGTTTCTTGCGCACCAGTTGACGGGCGCGTTCCTCCTCGTCCTCCGAATCGATCGCATCGGCGGCTTCCACCGCGATCTCCGGATCGACCCCTTTGCGTTTCAGTTCCGCGACCAGCGCACGGCGCGCGAGCCCACGGTAGGTGTGACGCGACCGCACCCACATCTCGGCGAACGCGGCGTCATCCACCAGCCCCGCGTCGTCGAGTTTGCCGAGCAGTATCTCACTGACGTCGTCGGCGAAACCCTTCCTCCGCAGGGCTTGGCGAAGTTCCTCTTTAGTCCGCGGCCGGGCGGCCAGGAGATCGAAACAGACCTCCTTCGCTTTCCGCCACGCCTCCTCCGGTGGCAGCTCGCGCATCGGTTCGCGCACGGGCATTAGGAGACCCTAGAAGTCGACGGGCGCGGGCGCGCTGTCATCGGAGTCCTGCGCCCCGATCCCGAGCTTCTCCTTGATCTTCTTCTCGATCTCGTTCGCGACGTCCGGGTTCTCGCGCAGGAACCGCCGCGCGTTCTCCTTACCCTGGCCGAGCTGATCGCCCTCGTACGTGTACCAGGCACCGGACTTGCGCACGATGCCCTGATTCACACCCATGTCGATCAGCGAGCCCTCGCGGGAGACACCCACGCCGTAGAGGATGTCGAACTCGGCCTGTTTGAACGGCGGCGCCACCTTGTTCTTCACGACCTTCACGCGAGTCCGGTTACCGACCGGCTCGCCGGCGTCCTTCAACGTCTCGATGCGCCGCACGTCGAGCCGCACCGAGGAGTAGAACTTCAGCGCCTTACCACCGGTCGTCGTCTCGGGGCTTCCGAACATGACCCCGACCTTCTCGCGGAGCTGGTTGATGAAGATCGCGGTGGTACCCGAGTTGTGCAGGGCACCGGTGATCTTGCGCAGCGCCTGACTCATCAACCGCGCCTGGAGACCGACGTGCGAATCACCCATCTCGCCCTCGATCTCGGCCCTGGGAACCAGAGCCGCCACCGAGTCGATCACGAGGATGTCGAGCGCGCCGGAGCGGATCAGCATGTCGGCGATCTCCAGCGCCTGTTCACCGGTGTCCGGCTGCGAGACCAGCAGGGCGTCGGTGTCGACACCGAGGGCTTTGGCGTACTCCGGGTCGAGCGCGTGTTCGGCGTCGATGAACGCCGCGATCCCGCCCCCCTTCTGCGCGTTGGCCACGGCGTGCAGGGCGACGGTCGTCTTACCCGACGACTCCGGGCCGTAGATCTCCACGATGCGGCCCCGCGGCAGCCCTCCGATACCCAAAGCGATATCCAACGCGATGGCTCCCGTCGGGATGACCTCGACCGGCGGCCTGCTCTCCTCACCGAGACGCATCACCGATCCCTTGCCGAACTGCTTGTCGATCTGGGCAAGGGCTAGGTCGAGCGCTTTGCCCTTGTCCGGTGCTGCTGGCATGGAATCCACCTCATTGGCTCTTGGTATCGGACTGCTATCGGGTCCGTGGGATGTGTGTTGTCTCGAGTCCGACGGTACGACTCGGGTCCGACAATCCGTGGTCCGACCGGCGTGTTGTCCACAGACGGGCCTGGTTGTGGACAATACGATAGCCGAACACGTGTTCGATGTCGAAACGACACCCCGGCCGAGGCGCCCCGCGCGGTCTTCAACGTCGCCGCGGTCCCGGCATGGTTCCAGCGTCACCCCGACGCGCGGGTTCCGGAGCACCGTCCCGACGTCGGTTCGACCGGTTCAACGCCGTTCCTTCGGCACCTCGAACTCCACGCACACCTCGCGCCAGATCTCCTTGGCGGAAACACCCTCGTCGAGCGCCTGGTCGATGGTGCGCCCACCGAGACCGCTGAACACGTGGTCAGCGGCCAACATCTCGGCTCGCGGCGAACCGAACTCCTCCGCCATGAGCCGCCGGAATACCGTGATTCGCATCGGCTTCAGCGTAGTCGTGCGGTGACGACGCAAACCCCCGTAGGGTGAACTCATGGCGTTCGCACAGGCGTTCTCCGAACTCGAGTCCACCGCGCTCACCCTGGCCTCCATCGCCGTCGTCGGGAGCGCGCTCATCGTGTTGATCATCAACATGCGCCGGAGGAAGTGAGCCCGACTCACTCTCCGGGCTGGACGACCTGCTCGAAGTAATCGGCCATCTCGTTCGCCGGGGTGGCACCGCCCTCTCCGGTGATGTTGGCCTGGTACACGAACCCGGCGAGCGGACGATCGTCGACGGTGAACACGATGACCGACGCGGTACGTCCACCCGACGCGGTGTAACGGCCGGAGAGACCATTGCCCTTCCAGTCCGCCTGCACCTGATCGCCGCCACCCGTACGACTGATCAGACCGTCGGTGTACTCCTCGATGGCCTCGGTGGAACCCGCGTGCAGATACGTGATCTGCGCTCCCGGCAGTCCCGGCGCCGAACAGGTCACCGTCGCCCCCAACTGTTCCTCGTTCGCCGCCGCGGCGGCGCCCGTACCAGTGCCGGGTGCGCATTCGTTGCCCTGCGGCACCGTGCCCGCGAGTTGCCGCAGACATCCGGTGAAACCCTGCTCGTCGGGTGAGCCCGGTTCCTGACACTCCTCCGCGGCGTAGGTGGTGATCGACGACGTGGGCCAGAACCACCACGCCGCCCCTCCTCCGAGCGCTACCACCACGACGGCGAGGGCCACGAGCCAACCCGTGCGTTTACGCCGTTTCTGACCTTGTTCCTTCGGAACCGAGGGGAACTGGGCGGTCTGCTGTGTCGCGCTCACACCGCCCACCATGCCCGGCCCGCTCGCCGGATACGCCGCGGTCTGCGAGTGCTGGGCGTACTGCGGGGACGGTTGGACCAGCCCCGCGGCGGGCGAGTACGGCCCCGTGATGGACGCTGAGGGCGCGGTGGAGGCCGGGGACGTTCCCGACACGGTCGTGGTGGTCGACGCGGCCGGGGGCGGGGCGACGGGCTGCGCGCCGGCCACATCGCCTTCGATCTGCTGGGTGCGCATGGTGAGGCCGTCGGGGCCCACGTGATGCGCGCCGAACGCGACAGCGGTCTCGGGCTGGTCGAGGCTGGAGGGCACCACGCCCAGTTTCTCGGCCAACAGGCTGCCCACGAGAGGAAGCCTGCTGGAACCGCCGACGAGGTAGATACCGGCGAGTCGCTCGGGGCTCAGCCCCGCCGAACGGACGGTACGTGCGAGCAACTCGACACTGCGCAACATCGTGGGGCGGACGAGCGCCTCCAACTCCGCCCTGGTGACCAGGACGTCGGAGAACGGCTCCGGCATCGGCACCTCGGTCTGCGGCAAGCGAGAGAGGGCCTCTTTCGCCGCTTTCACGTCCTCCTGGAGCGCTCTGCGAGCGCGTCGGTCGGCGGTCGATTCGGGCCGGAGGAGCCGCTGCCAACGTTGCGGATCGCTGTGCGAGACCTCGCGGCCCACGTGCACCAGCAGTGCCTGGTCGACGTCGAGTCCTCCGAGGTCGGGTAGACCGTCCTCGGCCAGCACCGTGAAGCCGTTCGGCGTGGCGCCGAGCACCGCGACGTCGAACGTGCCCGCCCCCAGGTCGTAGACGGCGAGGGTCTGTCCGGGGGCGAGGGCCTTGCCGGGGAAAGAGGCGAAGTGCGCCGCGGCGGCGACGGGTTCGGGCACGAGCGTGATCGCGTCACCCATCCCGGCAAGGCGCGCGGCGGACAGCAGCACGTTGCGACGCACAGGCCCCCACTGAGCCGGGTGGGAGAGCCGGACCTCCTCGGGTGGTTCCCCGCCGAGCTGACGCACCGTTTCGTCGAAGACCCGACGCAGCACGGCGGACAGTACCTCGCTGACGGGCACGACGTCGGTACCGAGGAGGAGGGTCTGTTCGTCGACCCTGCGTTTGGGGTTGGGTTCGAAGCGGGTCGGGTCGAGGCGAGCACGCCGCTCGGCGTCCTTGCCGACCACGAGACCGCCGTCTTCCTCGGCGAACACGGCGGAGGGCATCGTGGTCGAACCGTCGACATCGATGACTCTGGGTGGCCTCCCGTGCGCCGAGAGTACTGCTACGGTATTGGACGTACCGAGATCGACGGACAGAATCCCCACCAGTTCTCCCTTGTCGAGTTCCCGAGAATCCGCGAAGATGCTTTCACGTTCGTCGCCGCCGGGAAGACACACCCGCCGAAATCGCCCGCCCGGATCACGTAGGGCCACATGTAGGACCACGTAGAACCACGTAGGACCACACAGTCAGCAGGAATGTCGGCGCGGCGCGCATCATGAGGATGTGCCCGACAACGCAAGCGGCGACGTGTTGAAGTCGTTCTCACCCGCGACCAGGGAGTGGTTCGGAAGCGCTTTCGCCCGCCCCACCGCGACTCAGGAGGGAGCCTGGCGAGCCGCACAGGCCGGTGAACACGCGCTGGTGATCGCGCCCACGGGCTCGGGTAAGACGCTCGCGGCGTTCCTGTGGGCGCTCGACCGGTTGGCGACCACTCCCCCACTCAAGGGGAAGAAGCGGTGCCGGGTGCTTTACGTGTCGCCGCTCAAGGCGCTGGCGGTGGACGTCCAGCGCAACCTGCGCGCACCGTTGGCGGGGATCTCGCAGGCGGCGCGCCGGTTGGGCACGAAAACGCCGGACATCACCGTGGGCACCCGCACAGGAGACACGACCGCCGCCGAACGCCGGGCGTTCGTCCGAACCCCTCCCGACGTCCTGGTGACCACCCCGGAGTCACTGTTCCTGCTGCTGACGTCGTCCGCGCGGGAGTCGCTGCGCGGCGTCGAGACGGTGATCGTCGACGAGGTGCACGCGGTCGCGGGTGGCAAGCGCGGAGCGCACCTGGCGTTGTCCCTGGAACGACTCGACGACCTGCTCGACCGCCCCGCACAGCGCATCGGGTTGTCGGCGACCGTGCGTCCGGTGGACGAGGTGAGCACGTTCCTGGCCGGAGGAAGACCGGTTCGTGTCGTCCAACCGACGAGCGGCAAGATCGTCGAGGTACGGGTGGAGGTCCCCGTCGAGGACCTGGGGGAACTCGACGCGCGGGCCCGTCCGGAGCCGGCCGAACCGGCTCCGTTGCCCACGGAGGCCGATCCCACGGTGGGCGCCGAGGACACCGAGGACACCGAGCGGGCCACACCGCGGACGTCCATCTGGCCCGCCGTGGAGGAGCGGATCCTCGAGCTGGTGCGCGCACACCGGTCGACCATCGTGTTCGCGAACTCGAGGCGGTTGGCCGAGCGGTTGACCGCACGGCTCAACGAGCTGGCGGCCGAGCACACTGGGGCGGGCGGCTCACCGGGTCGGTTCCCCGCCGAGGCGGTCGGCCAGTCCGGCGTCACCGGTGCCGTGCCCGAGGGGATTTCCGTGGTGGCGAGAGCACACCACGGCTCGATGTCGCGGAAGCAGCGGACCCGCGTCGAGGAGGAGCTGAAGTCGGGCAGGCTGCCGTGCGTGGTGGCGACCTCGTCGCTGGAACTGGGCATCGACATGGGAGCCGTGGACCTCGTGATTCAGGTGGAGGCTCCGCCCACGGTGGCGTCGGGACTGCAGCGGATCGGGCGTGCGGGTCACCAGGTGGGGGCCACATCGACCGGGGTGATGTTCCCGAAGTTCCGGGGCGATCTCGTGTCGTGTGCGGTGGTGGCCGAACGCATGGCCGAGGGCGACATCGAGGCGGTGCGTTTTCCCCGCAATCCGTTGGACGTGTTGGCCCAACACGTCGTGGCGATGGTGGCCGTGGAGCCCCGCACGGTGGAGGACGTGGCGGCGACCGTGCGTAGGGCCGCTCCTTTCGTCTCGTTGCCCGACGATGCTCTGTACGCCGTGCTCGACATGCTCGCGGGGCGCTATCCGAGTGAGGAGTTCGGTGAACTGCGCGCACGCATCACGTGGGACCGGGTCACCGGCACGCTGCAGGGCAGGCCCGGCGCGCAGCGGCTCGCCGTCACCTCGGGTGGCACGATCCCCGATCGCGGCTTGTTCACCGTAATGACGCCGAGCGACGGCGAACGTCCGGGGTCGCGGGTCGGTGAGCTGGACGAGGAGATGGTGTACGAGTCCAGGGTCGGTGACACCGTGCTGCTGGGCACGTCGTCGTGGCGGATCACCGACATCACCCATGACCGCGTGGTCGTGGTTCCCGCGCCGGGCGAGCCCGCGAGGATGCCGTTCTGGCGTGGTGACGCTCCGGGAAGACCGATGGAGTTGGGCCGCGCGCTCGGTGGTTTCCTCCGTCATCTGTCCACTGCGGATCGGCAGGAGGCGTTTCACCGTCTGGTGAAGGCCGGTCTGGACGAACGCGCGGGCAAGAACCTGTTGGCGTACTTGGACGAGCAACGTGCGGCCACACGCCATGTGCCGAGTGACCGGACAGTCCTGTTGGAACGGTTCCGGGACGAGCTGGGCGATTGGCGGGTGGTCGTGCATTCCCCGTTCGGTGCGCGGGTGAACGCGCCGTGGGCCCTGGCCATCGCCGCGCGGCTGCGAGACACCCGGGGTGTGGACGCGCAGGTGGCGCACTCGGACGACGGAATCGTGCTGCGTGTTCCCGACGCATTGGACGAGGAGGGACGCGAGGTACTGGTCGGCGCCGAGGACGTCTTACTCGACCCCGACGAGGTCGAGTCGCTGGTCACCGCCGAGGTGGGCGGATCGGCGTTGTTCGCGGCACGGTTTCGCGAGTGCGCGGCACGATCGCTGCTGCTGCCTCGCCGTGACCCTCGACGTCGCACCCCGTTGTGGCAGCAGCGGCAACGGGCGTCGCTGCTGCTCGCGGTGGCGGCGAAGTACGAACGGTTCCCGGTGGTGCTGGAGGCCATGCGAGAGTGCCTGCAGGACGTGTACGACGTGAGCGGTCTGCGGGAACTGATGAGCGGCATCGCGGCTCGGTCGGTACGGGTCGTGGAGGTGGAGACACCCGCGGCGTCGCCGTTCGCGCGTAGCCTGCTGTTCGGCTACGTCGGCATGTTCCTGTACGAAGCCGACGCGCCGCTGGCCGAACGTCGTGCGGCGGCGTTGTCGGTGGATTCGACGTTACTGGCCGAGTTGCTCGGCACCGAGGCGATCCGGGAACTACTCGACGCCGATGTCCTCGCCGAGGTGGAACGGTCGTTGCAACGGCTCGTCCCCGATCGGCATGCCCGCGGGGTCGAGGACACGGCCGATCTGTTGCATTTCCTCGGCGACCTGACCGAAGCGGAGGCGGTCGAACGCGGAGTACGCCCCGAATGGCTGGCCCAGTTGGTGGCCGAGCGACGCGCGCTCGTGGTGCGCATCTCGGGCGAGGAACGTTATCTCGCCGTCGAGGACGCGGCTCGGGTGAGGGACGCGCTCGGGGTGGCGTTACCGGTGGGGGTGCCCGAGTCGTTCACCGAACCGGTCGACGACCCCTTAGGGGATCTGTTGCGACGCTACGCGCGTACGCACACACCGTTCTCGGCGCACGAGGCCGCCGCACGGTTCGGTCTCGGTACGGCGGTGGTCACCGACGTGCTAGACCGGTTGACGGCCGACGGCACACTGGTGCGGGGCGAGCTGCGACCACAGAGAGCAGCGGGTTACGAGGCGGGCATCGAGTACTGCGACGCCGCGGTGCTACGGAGGTTGCGGAGAGCGTCGCTGGCGAAGCTGCGCGCCGAGGTTGAGCCGGTCGAACACGCGGCGTTCGGCCGGTTCCTGCCGAGCTGGCACGGCATCGGCGTGCGACGGCATCGTGCCGAGCCCACCCCGGACGACGTGCTGTCGGTGGTGGAGCAGCTCGCGGGAGCCCCGTTGCCGGCGAGTGCCCTGGAGTCGTTGATCCTGCCGAGCCGTCTGCCGGGCTACCACCCGGCGTTGCTGGACGAGCTGACGGTGGCGGGAGAGGTGACGTGGTGTGGCTGCGGCGCGTTGCCGGGCGGTGACGGTTGGGTGGCTCTGGCACCGGCCGATGTGGCGGGCCTGTTGCTGCCGGAGGTCGAGGATGTTTCCGAGCACGGTCCGCTCCACGAGGCGATCGTGTCGGCTTTGGACAGTGGGGGTCTCTTCTTTCGGCAGCTGGTCGACCGAGTGAGTGTCGAGCTGGGTGAGCTGCGTACCGATGCCGATGTGGTCGAGGCGCTGTGGGATCTCGCGTGGGCGGGGAGGGTGTCGAACGACACGCTGGCGCCGTTGCGCGCCCAGGTCTCCGGCAGGGGTGCCGCGCACAAACCGCGTCGGTCCGCCCCTCGCGGGCGGTATGCACGGCTGCGAGCGGCTCGGCAGGCGATGCCCAGTCGCACCGGCCCGCCGACGGTGGCCGGGCGGTGGGGGCTGACTCCCGCGCGCGAGACGGACCCCACTCGACGTGCTCATGCCCGCACCGAGTCGTTTCTGGAAAGGCACGGTGTGCTCACCCGGCGAGCCCTGGAGACCGAAAGGGTGAGCGGCGGTTTCTCCAGCATCTACAAGGTGCTGCGCGGCATGGAGGACGCGGGCCAGGTCGTACGTGGCTACGTCGTCGAGGGGTTGGGTGCCGCACAGTTCGCGATGCGCGGCGCGATCGACCGGGTGAGAGCGTTCTCCGAGGCCGGAGGCCGGCGCGCGGAACACAGGGCCGTCGTGTTGGCTGCTGCCGATCCGGCCCAGCCGTACGGTGCCGCGTTGCCGTGGCCCGCTGTGGCGGGCACCACCAAGCACAGGCCGGCACGTAAGTCGGGCGCGTTGACGGTACTCGTGGACGGCGTTCCCGCGCTCTACTCCGAACGCGGAGGCCGGTCGTTGCTGTCGTTCACCGATGACGAGATCACTCTGCGTCCCGCTGCCGAGGCGTTGGCGGACGCGGTGCGCGACGGGCGGCTCGGGCAGTTGCAGGTGCAGCGCGCCGACGGCGAAGAGGTTCTGACCTCGAAATTGGCGACCGTGCTCCGCGATGCGGGGTTCCGCGCCACCCCGAAGGGCCTGCGGATACGAGGGTGACGGAGTGCGATCGGGGCACGGGCCCCGCGGCTAAGCTCGGACTTCATGGTGATGCGTGACCTCCGATACTTCGGCGACCCTGTGCTCAAGTCACCCGCGGACCCGGTGACGACGTTCGACGACTCGACTCGGGCACTCGTGGAGGATCTGCTCGACACGGTGGACATCCCGGGTCGGGCGGGGTTGGCGGCGCCGCAGATCGGCGTGGGGCTACGCGCGTTCAGCTACAACGTGGACGGCACCATCGGCTACGTGCTGAATCCCAAGATCGTTGAGCTTTCCGAGGAGAAGCACGAGGTCATGGAGGGCTGTCTGTCCCTTCCCGGACTGTCGTTTCCCACGGTGCGCGCCCGGCGGGCGACGGTCAAAGGTGTGGACCTGCGCAATGAGCCGGTCACGGTGTCGGGCGAGGGGCTGCTCGCGCAGTGCCTCCAGCACGAGGTCGACCATCTCGACGGCCTACTGTACATCGACCGCCTGACTCCGGAGCAGCGGAAGCAGGCACTGCGCGAAGCCAGGAGCAAAGACTGGTTTTGGTCGCGATAGGACATTCACTGCAACGACACGCGCGACCACTGAGATCGTTATAGTTCTGTGTCTATTCCCACTCTCTCGTGACACCTGCGTTGCCGGTTCTTAATCTGACCGGCGCTGAGCTCACCGGAGGATCACGGGAGTAAGGAACCATGGCAGGGCGGCATCGAGCCACGCGTAGTCGCCAACGCAGTCGTTACAGCATCCGCTATCGCGGTCGTCATCGCGCACCGAGATCAGCGACTTCCTGGATGGGTCCCACAGCACTTGGCACCGTCGCCGCCGGTCTTTTGGCATTGACTGTCCACACCACCAGCGGCCTCATGCAGAACGAAGACGCATTGCCCGCGGCCATGGCACTCCAGACCACGCCGGTATCCAGCTCCCCGAGCCCCACGTCGTCGTCCTCCCCATCGTCGACCACCGCGGAGAGCACGACCTCGACGGCGCCGGAGACAACCGAGACGACGAAGACCAGCGAGACCAGCGAGACTCCCGAAACCACGGAAACCACGGAGACCGTCGAAACCGCCGAGGCGGCCGCACCCGAACCGGCCGAATCCTCGGAGTCGACTCTCCAACCCTGCCCGACCGACCTGGAGGGCACCGAACCCCACGTTGCACAGGTCGGCCACCATGTGCTGACGAAGTTCGATGTGGACGCCGTGGGTGGCCGAGCCGAGCGCTCCAACCCGAGTGATCACCCACTGGGACTCGCTCTCGATTTCATGGTCAGCCCCGAGGTCGGCGACGCCCTGGCGGAATACGTCGTTGCTCACCGCGAGGAGTTCGGCGTCACCTACGTCATCTGGGAACAACGGATCAACAGTGGTAACGGCTGGTCGCTGATGGAGGACCGGGGCAGCCCCACGGCCAACCACATGGACCATGTGCACGTGTCCTTCGCCGCCGGGGCAGAGGTGCCCGTCACCTGCTGAGCCGATTCCCACCGAAGCGGTCGACCACGGCGGCGCCACGGCCGCCGACGTACCCATGCCTTCGACAGGGTGGTCCCGGACCACCCCAGGCCACCCCGTCGTTGTGAACAGGCGAAAAGCCACAGACCCCGCGCGACACTTCCGCCGGCTGACACCGAGCCCGGAAAGCGGCACCGCACCGCCGGTCACAGCGGACATCAAGCCGTAGTCTTCACATCCATCGCCCTCATTCCGCGACTCGACGTTGTCGGGCGCGAGGCCACGGCCCGCGGCACGATGCTCGAGCGCCGTGCTCGCCTTGGCTGCCATGCACTACGCGGTGCGCCAACGCGACGAACTCTCCCGCCCTCCGCCGCAGGTCGTCGGCTGTCGCGGCATCGATGCCGCGCATGATGCCGGCCTGCGCCGAGGCATGGGTGGCCGAGCGCGCCGCGAAGTACTCGGCCCACTGCTCCACCTCGGGCGCGGCCGAGGCCAGCAGTGTCCAGGTGCTCTGCGGCTTCGCCGCCCGACGGTGGGGACGGCCCTTCGCCACCAGGATCGCCGCACCCGCTCGCAGCGCCGACAGGTACGACGCGACGAATCGCGCGGCGGGCGCGTGTTCCCGCCCGGCCTCGGCGAGCCCATGACGGGCCTGGGCGAGCAACGACACGGCTTCGGGCGACGCGGGTGGTCTCGGTTCGAACGGCAGCGCCGCCTCCGGCCGATGTGGCACGAATCCGACCGTCATGGCTCCAGCTCCTTCCGATGCGGAGGCCGGCGATGTTCGGCGCGAGGCGCTTCCCCTCGCCATCGCGCCGAACACCCTTCGCCGATCCGCACCCGTCGACGAACCAACCACCACAATCTCGAACATACGTTCGAGTGGGTCCACACTATCCTGTCCGTCCTCTTCGTTCAAGACCGAAAACCGGAACGATCCGCATCGCACCTCGAAACCGGACCGTCGAACACCGCCGAGGACATCCGGCCGCTGTCCGACGCGACACGCGGACACCGGCCGGGCACCCTCAGGCGAAGGGATCGGCGCCGTACTCCCAGGCCTGCCGCCCCGGATCACTACACTCGTGGACGAGGCCCTACGTGATCACAAGACGACGTGGGAGGCTGCCGGACGCCCCCGCGCCGTCTTCCCGGCCACGTGCGCCGACCCGACACCGCGACAGAATCCAGCACCGAGAGGGCCGTACCCGATGACCAGCACCTCGCCCGGCCACAAGCGCGTCGTTCGGCTTACCGGTGAGGAGTTCCGCGCGCTACTACCGGACGCCCTGGCCATCTATGTGGCGGCCATGAACTATCCACCCGGCACCGCGCAGCAGAGGGCGCCCATGTGGCTCACCCACATCCTGCGCGCGGGTTGGCGTGGCGTGGCCGCGTTCGACTCCGACGACACGCTGGTGGGTCTGGCCTACGGTTATCAGGGCAGTCCCGGCCAGTGGTGGTACGAACAGGTGCGCCGTGGCGTGCTGGAAAGCGCAGACCAGGCCACCGCAGATGCTTGGCTGGCCGACTACTTCGAACTGACCGAAATCCATGTGCGCCCCGACCGCCATGGCCGGGGCCTCGGTGAGGCTCTTCTGCGCACGCTGCTGGACGGCGTGGAACAGCGGCACGTGTTGCTCTCCACCCCGGAAGGACCGACCCGAGCCTGGAGGTTGTACCGCAGGATGGGGTTCGTCGACGTACTCCGGCACTACCACTTCGCGGGCGATCCGCGCGCGTTCGCCGTGTTGGGCCGCACGTTGCCGCTGGAGTGAGCCCCGGACCACGGAAACAAGATCAAGCCACCGCGTACAGGTCGTAGGCCACGGCGTCGGCGAGCCGTGCGGCGTAGGCGACGAACACCGTGCGAGTCAGCCACGCGTACCGTTCGTCGCCCGTTTCGAGCCGGACCCCGAGCCGGAAGTAGTACTCCCGCGGGTCCACGGGCTCGCCGTCCGCCAGTCGTCGGAGCACCGTGGCGGGGCCGTGCCGGACCCCCGAGGTGGCGAGGTAGATCAACGCACCGTCGTCCGTGCGAGCGGTGTACCGGGTGTCGATCGTGGTACTGCCGTCGCCGTGCATCAGTTGCCAGTCCGCACCGCCGGGGAGGATCTCCCCGCTCAACCGGTCACCGTCGATACGGCCACCGACGATCGGCACGATACGGCGGAGTCCCATCGCGGTGGGTCCCACCGTGAGGAGGTCGCCGAGTTCCACCCGCACGTGGGCGACCCGGTCGAGGCCGGGTTCCGGTAGTTCCACCGCGCATCACCTTTTCGTGTCGTCGCGCGGAGAGTAACGGGATTCACGCTCCTGCTTCAACGGCCTCGACGGGCCTCGGCGGACTTCGGAGGACTTCGACGGTTCGGGGCTTCGGTGGGTCGGACGCAGGTAGCTGCTCGCCACCGCGGTGACGAGCAGTACGGCACCGCACCATCCGACGACGCCAAGGTCCTCTCCGAGCAGTACCGCGGCCAGCACCGCGGCCGTGAGCGGCTCCAGCAACGCGGACAACGCCGCCACGACCGGCCGGGCTCCGCCGAGTCCGCGGAAGTAGGCGGCGTAGGCCACCGCCGTGGGAACCAGTCCCAGGTAGAGCGCGAGGAGCGCCACGTCGAGTCGCGCCGGCGGCAGCAGTTCGGAGAGCCGACCCGACGACCACGCCGCCATCGGCACCAGCAACACCCCGCCCACGAGACAACCGAACGCCGTCGTGCGCAGCGAGTCCAGCCCCGGCACGGGCCTGCGGGTCACCAGGGTCAACGTCGCGAAACTCGCCCCGGAGACGAGGGCACACACCAGTCCGCCGACCAAATTCCCGGTGTCGACGACCTCACCGGGCGACCAGCTCAACAGGACCAGACCCACCACCGCGCTGCCCACGGCCACCGCCGTGGGCAGGTCGACGGTGTGCCGATCGAGCACCGTGCTCGCGAGGGCGACGAACACGGGAACGCTGCCGATGGTGACCATGGTGGCGACGCTGACCGAGGTCAGAGTCACCGCACCGAAGTAGCACGCCTGGAAGACGGCCAGCAGTACGCCGGTGACGAGCAGCCTCCGCCCCACCTCGACTGTGCGGGGTAGGCAGCGCAAACGGCCCGTGCTCCCCGACAACAGCAGGGCGAAGGCACCACCGAACAGCAGTCGGTACACCGCGACCGTGGTCGAGGACAACTCGGCCCGTTCCGACAGCACCGCTCCGGCAAGGCCGCCGGTACCCCACAGGACTCCGGCGGTGACCAGGCTGAGGGAGGCCGCACGCGGCCGAGAAACGCCGAGCGAGGACATGGGGACGCGCTCCAACGTCGAGAAGGACGGACACGGGGGCACGGGCGGAACAGGCGGCCACGGTCGGCCAGTCGGCCGGTCGTTCGAGCCACCCGCGTCAGAGGCTTCGGGACGACGGAGTGAGAGGACCGGACCGCATGGCGTGATCCTAAGCATAGGACCGCCCAGGGGACAGCGATGCGCAGAGTTGTTTTGATCATAACTTCGCCGGGAATGTGAGACGGGTGCCGGACGCTGCTCACCGCCTGACACCGCCCTTGCCCATCGCGGTCCTCGTCGCGACCCCAGGGCTGTACTTGGGCGGCGCCGACTATCTCGGACTGCCACACCCGCAGGTCGTCGCGCCGCTGGCGGCCCTGATCTACGGAATCGCGATCATCGGCGCGGCCTTCATCCTGTCGTGGGCGGCGGAAGCGGCGCAGGTCGACATCAACGGGGGCCTCGCCCTGGCCCTGCTGGCGTTCCTGGCCGTACTGCCCGAGTACGCCGTGGACTTCGTGTTCACCATGCGTGCGGGGCTGATCAACGCCGAACACGGGCACTGTATGGCCGGAAGTGAAGGCTCGAACCCGTGTTCACTGGCGTTGGCGAACATGACGGGAGCGAACCGGATCCTCGTCGGTGTCGGTTGGCCGTTGGTGGTGCTCGTGGCGACGCTGGCGGTGCTGTGGGCACGGCGCCACGGCAGGACGAGCACCCCGTCCACCCACGTCGGCTGGGTGAAACTGCCGCGCCGCATGTCGGTCGAGCTCGTCTTCCTGGGAGCGGCGACCCTGTACTCGCTGCACTTCCCGCTGCGGCACTCGTTGACGCTGGTGGACGCCGCGGTGCTGGTGTCGCTGTTCGTGGCGTACGCGTTGCGGTTGGCGAAGGCGCCGGTTGAGGAACCCGACCTCACGGGCACCTCGGCATGGGTCGGCTCGCACTCGAAGTCGGCACGGCGCTGGCTCTACGGTTTCATGTTCGGCTACGCCGCCGTGGTGATCCTCGCGACCGCCGAACACTTCGCCCACAACCTGGTGGAGACGGGCACCGAACTGGGGATCGACCACTTCCTGCTCGTGCAGTGGGTCGCGCCGCTGGCCAGCGAGTCACCGGAACTGATCGTCGCGTGCCTGTTCGCGTGGAAACTGCACGCCAGTTCCTCGCTCGGGACACTGATCTCCAGCAAGGTCAACCAGTGGACCCTGCTGGTGGGCACCATCCCACTCGTCTTCGCCGTCTCCAGCGGCTCCTTCGACGGGCTTCCGATCGACCCGCACCAGCGCTTCGAACTGATGCTCACCGCCGCACAGTCGCTGTTCGCCGTGTCCATCCTGGTGTCGCTGACGATGACGGCGCGGTGGGCCACGGTGCTGCTCGTCCTGTTCCTCACCCAGTTCATCACCAGCATCGTGCTGCCCACGGAAGTCGACCGCGTCATCATCGCGGTGCTCAGCGCCGTGTACGTGGCACTGTCGATCGGGCTGCTGAGCTACCGGTTCCGCACTCTCGGACGGGTGATCCGCGACGGGTTGGCCACCCCGTACGACGCGTTGCAGCGGGCCGACGAGCAGGAGTCCCTGCGTCTCACCGGGAAGTGAGCCGGAAAGGCCTTCGGGTGTCGGGCGGCCTTTCCGGCTCCTTTCCGTCGACCCGCTCACATCAGCGCCGTGAGCTGCTCCTTGAGCGTGTCCAGACCCATGCCTCCCAGCCGCAGGGCCTTGGTGTGGAAGTCCTTGAGATCGAACACCTCACCCTGGTGACGACGGGCGTCCTCGCGGGCCTGCAGCCACAGCCGTTCGCCCAGCTTGTAGGAGGGCGCCTGCCCCGGCCAGCCCAGGTAACGGTCGATCTCGTCGTGCACGTGTTCGGCATCGGTGATCGTGCGGGTGAGCATGAATTCCAGGCCCAGTTCCGGGGTCCAGCGCTCGCCCTCGTGGAAACCCGTGCCCGCCGGGATCTCCAGTTCCAGGTGCATGCCGATGTCCACGATCACCCGTGCCGCGCGGAACAGGTGAGCGTCGAGCATGCCCAGCAGGTCTCCGTCGTCGGAGAGGAAACCCAGCTCCCGCATCAGCCGCTCCGCGTAGAGCGCCCAACCCTCGGCGTGGCCGGAGGTCGAGGCGAGCAGCCGTTGGAACCGGTTCAGCGACTGCTCCTGCACCGCCGTCGCGATCTGCAAGTGATGCCCCGGGGCGCCCTCGTGGTAGACGGTGGTGACCTCCCGCCACGTGGAGAACTCCTCCTTGTCGGCGGGCACCGACCACCACATCCGGCCCGGCCGGGAGAAGTCCTCGCTCGGACCGGTGTAGTACGCGCCGACGTGTCCCCCGGGTGGCGCGATCTTGCATTCCAGGGCCCGCAGCCGGTCGGAGGTCTCGAAGTGCGTGCCGCTCAACGCCGACAGCGCCTCGTCCGACAGGTTCTGCATCCATTCCTCGAACCGGGCCTGGCCGTGCACCTTGTACCGGGCGTCGGCGTCGAGAGCGGCGGCGGCCTCCGCCAGCGTCGCGCCGGGCTTGATGCGGTTCGCGACCTCCTTGGCCTCCCGCTCCACGCGGAAGAATTCCTCCCACCCCCATTCGTACGCCTCACGCGGGTCGAGGTCGGCGCCGAGGAAGTACCGGGACCACAGCCGGTAGTTCTCCTCGCCGACGGCGTCCTTCGAGGGGGCCTTGGGGGCGAGTTCGGCCCGCAGGAAACCGGCCAGTTCGGCGTACGCCTCCTGCGCCTCACGCGCCGTGTTCCGCAGCTTCTGCTTCAGGGTGTCGGAAACACCTTCCACGCCGCCGGCACCGGCGACGAGCTTGTCGAAGTAGCCCGTTCCACCGCTCATTCCCGCCCAGTAGTCGGCCTGTTCGGCCACCTTGGTGACCTGCCGCAGCGCGGAGACCCTGCCCGCCTCGGACGCCGCCAACAGTGAGGCCCGCACACCGTCGAGCGCGGAAGGCACCTGGGACATCCGGGCGGCGATCGTCTCCCAGTGCTCCGGCGTGTCCGTCGGCATGAGGTCGAACACCTCGCGCACGTCCTGCACGGGGCTGGCGATGGTGTTCAGCGACGCGATGTCGAGCCCAGCGTCGTGGATCGCGTACTCGTTGCTGATCCGCTCCATGAAGACTGCCTTGGCCACCCGCTCGCCGTCGTCGGCCGGTTCCGCGGCCTTCATGTCGTTCAAGGCCCTGCGCTGGATCGCAGCCCTCGCCGCGTGTCCTTCGGGTGAGAAGTCAGTGAGCTGGTCATCGTGGTCGCCGACGCCGATGTAGGTCGCCAGGATGGGTTCCGCTGCGGCGTAGTCGTCGACGAACTGGTCGCTGATCTTGTGGACGCTCATGCCGGCACGCTACCCCCTTCATGCATATGGGTGACATCGATTTATGCCCGCCTGGGACGATGGAGGTATGCCCGTCTTCGACGCTGACCTGCCGTCCGAGCTCGAGCGCGTGCTGAGCGACTTCCTCCACCAAGCCGGGGAATCGATTCTCCGCGTCGAGCCGACGTTCGGCCCGGCCGTGTCCACCTTGAGCGACTTCGTGCTCGGAGGCGGCAAGCGGCTACGACCCACTTTCGCCTGGTGGGCATGGCGCGGCGCGGGTGGCGCTCCGGACTCGGACGAGGCCGAGGGAGTGCTCCGAGCCGTGGCCAGCCTGGAGCTGATCCAGGCGTGCGCGCTGATCCACGACGACGTCATCGACTCCTCGGATTCTCGCCGTGGCTCACCCACCGTGCATGTGGCCTTCGCTGCTCGACACACCCGAGAGCGCTGGCTCGGCTCGGCGGAAGCGTTCGGGCGGGCCGCCGCCGTGCTCATCGGGGATCTGGCGTTGGCTTGGGCCGAGGACATGTTCGCCGAATGCGGTCTGCCTCACGCGACGGTCGCGGCCGCGCGTCCCGCGTGGCGGGCCATGCGCACCGAGGTCCTGGCCGGGCAGTACCTCGACGTCCACACGCAGGCCACCGGGGACACCTCCGCGGAGGCCGCGCTGCGGGTCGACCGGCTCAAGACCGCCGCCTACACCGTGCAGCGGCCCCTCCACCTGGGGGCCGCGCTCGCCGGAGCCGACCGCGAGCTCATCGACGCGCTGCTGGACTTCGGTGGTGAACTCGGGGTCGCCTTCCAGCTTCGGGACGACCTGCTCGGTGTGTTCGGGGATCCGTCCGTCACCGGTAAGCCCGCCGGGGACGACCTCCGCGAAGGCAAGCGCACCCTGCTGCTGGCGCTCGGCCTGGACTACGCCGAGCGGCAGGGCCGGGAGAACGAGCGGAAAGTGATCGCCGAAGCGGTGGGCGAGGTGGAACTGACCGACGCGGAAGTGGACGACGTGCGGCAAGTGCTCGTCGACGTCGGCGCGGTGGCCGAAGTGGAACGCCGGATCGAGGCGATGACCGACAACGCGCTGTCCTCACTCCGCAAGGCTTCCCTCGCCGAACCCGCCGCGCAACGGCTCGTCGAACTCGCGGACCGAGCGACTCGCAGAACGTCCTGACGTCCACCGCCGGAGGGCGAGCCCGCGTCGAACCGCGCCGTCCACTTCGCACGCCAGTAAGGTCGGAGAACATGACGACCACGACAGGACGGCTGATCCGTATCGGGTTACAGCTCCAGCCGCAACACGCCGACTACGGCGATATCCGCCGGGCGGTGGCGGAGGCCGAGGAGCTCGGGGTGGACATCGTCTTCAACTGGGATCACTTCTACCCGTTGAGCGGTGATCCCGAGGGCAAGCACTTCGAGTGCTGGACCATGCTGGGCGCCTGGGCCGAGGCGACGTCCCGGGTCGAGATCGGCGCGCTCGTGACCTGCAACAGCTACCGCAATCCCGAGCTGCTGGCCGACATGGCCCGCACTGTGGACCACATCAGCGGAGGCAGGCTCATCCTCGGTATCGGGGCCGGGTGGTTCGAGAAGGACTACGTGGAGTACGGCTACGAGTTCGGCACGGCGGGCAGCAGGATCGCCGACCTCGGCAACGCCCTGCCCCGAATCGAGCAGCGGTTCGAGAAGCTCAACCCGGCACCGACGCGCAAGATTCCCGTGCTCATCGGCGGCGGCGGGGAGAAGAAGACACTGCGGCTGGTGGCTCGGCACGCCGACATCTGGCACAGCTGGGGCGACGTCGAAGTGGCTCGACGGAAGATCGGGATCCTCGAACAACACTGCGCGGACGTGGGCCGCGACCCGGCGGAGATCGAACTCTCCGTCGGCGCGTCGGGTTCGCCGTCCGAGAACGGTGATCAACTGGCGGATCTCGGCATCACGCTGTTCACGGTGAGCGCCAGCGGCCCCGACTACGACCTCGGCCAGCTGCGGGAGTGGCTGGCGTGGCGGGACCGTCGGAACGGCTGATCGGTAGATTCCCGATCGGACGTCTTCCCGCGCGGTGATCAAGGAGCGACACTGTCGAGATGCTCGCCGTGTGGGATGACACGTCCGCGTACCCGGTGCGTGGGCGGGATCGTGAACTCGCGACTTTGACCGGGCTTCTCGACAACACTTCCGGCCGAAGAGGCGCCGGAATGGTCCTCGTGGGGGCCCCGGGGACAGGCAAGACCACCCTGCTCGGTGCGCTCGTCGAGCGCGCCGAAGGGTTCCGGGTGCTCCGGGCCGAGGGCAGCGCGGCCGAATCCACCGTCCGTTTCGCCGGTATCGAGCAGCTTCTGCGACCACTCGAGGCCTTGGTGCCGCTCCTACCGGAGGACCGGGCCCGCGCGTTGCGACCGGTGTGGGGGCTTCCCGACGACGATGGTGGGCGCACCGGTTCGCTCGCGGTACCGGCGGCCGTCTCCGCGCTACTCGATCTGGCCGCGCGACAACAGCCCGTGCTGTGCTGTGTCGACTCGGCTCACCTGCTGGACGACGCGTCCCTGTCCGCTCTCACGTTCGCCGCTCGCCGCGCGCACCACGCCTGCGTGGTCTTCGTGTTCACCGTCGACTGCACGGCCGATCCGGATGCGGACACGGAGACGTCGGTATGGGGCGAACTGCCCCGGCTGCGACTCGGCAGGCTGGGCGACGAAGCCGCGCACGCGCTGCTGCGTGACCGGCTCGGCGCGTCCTTGTCCCACGACCTCGCCGACCCACTCCTGGACGTCGGTCACGGCAACCCTCTTGCGCTGGTCGAGCTCGCCGATAGCCTGACACCGGACCACTTGTGCGGCAGAGCGGTCCCTCCCTCGTCGCCTCCTCCAGAGGGAAGACTGTGCCGCACGCTCGGACACCGCCTGTCGGCCTTGTCAGCGCAGGCGCGCGAGGTGGTGGCGCTCGCCGGGATGTCCGAGGGTTTCGACGAGCAACTCACCTACCGCGTGCTCCCTCACAGTCACGAGGAAGCCCTGGCCGAGGCCACCCGTTCGGGGTTGGTGGTGCTCGACGGCGACACGATCCGCACCGCGGCTGACATCGTGCCCTCCGCGGTACTCGCCGCCCTGACACCGCAGGACATCGCGAGAGCGCACCACCGAGTGGCCCAGGTGGCCGAGGCCGTCGGCGACCGCGATCGGGCCGTGTGGCATCGGGCCGCTACGGCCATGGCACCCGCTCCGGATCTCGTGGCGAACCTGGACGACGTCGCGCAGCGGGCCCGTGCCGCCGCCGCCCATTCCACGGCCGCCGCGGCGAGCGAACGAGCGGCCGTCCTGTCGTCGGACACGACGGAACGCGCTCGTCGCCTGGTGGCAGCGGCCGCGGACCACTGGGCCTCCGGCCGCCCCCAGCGGGCTCGCACCGCGTTGCGACTCGCCGCCCCACTCGCTGACGGTGATCTCGGCGCACGGGTCAGCAGATTGGCGGGCGAGATCGAGCTGCGCCGAGGTGACCCGTCCGTGGCCGCGACCGAGTTGGCCTCCACCGCGCGACAGTTGGCCCCCACCCACCGCGCACTCGCCGCGACCACGCTCATGTTGGCGGGTGAGGCGAGCTTCGTCGCGGGCGACAACGCACGTTACTGCCTCACCGCCGAGGACGCCGCCCTCCTCTGTGGTCCGGAGGAATGGCCGGTCACGCGAGTGGTGCGTGAGCATTTCACCGCCATGTCGGCGACCTTCCGGGGTCAGCACAGCGCTGCGGCCACACCGCTGCGCAGCCTCGTCGAACTCGGCGAGACGACCCTCGATCCGATCGCGAAAACCCTCGCGAGCCAGGCCGCTTTCACCCTCGGCGACGCCGAACGGTCCCGCGACCTTGCGCTCCAGGCCGTCGTGTGTGCTCGTGCCCGTGGTGACGAGTCCGGGGTGCCGTGGGCCCTGGTGTACGCAGCGCTGTCGGCGTTGTTGTCCGGACAACTCTCCACGGCGACCGCCTCCTCGTTGGAGGGCCTGCAGGTCGCGCGTTCGCTGGGGCAGTCCAATTCGGCCGTCGACCATGTCACGGTGCTCGCCATGTTGGCCGCGTTGCAAGGCGACCAGGAAACCGCCTTGGAGAGGCTGCGAGCCGCGGACACCGAACTCGTCGAACGGGGGTTGGGCCGCCCGAGCGCGCTGGCGACCTGGGCGGCGGCCTGCGTGGACCTCGCCCACGACCGCCCCGCCGACGCCTTCGACCGGTTCCGCCGGATGGCGGTGGGCCGGTCCCGGCACTGCGCGCCGCTGCGGGTGATGGCGGTGCCGCACTTCGTGGAGGCGGCCGTGCGCTGCGGTGAGAAGGACGTGGCCCGACGTTCCCTGGTGACGTTCGAACAGTGGGCCAACACCACGGGAGGTACCGCCCGGGTCGCGTTGGCCCATCGCTGTCACGCCTTGCTCGCCGAGCAGGACGGTGAAGCGCAGGCGCGGTTCGCCGAGGCGATCCGACTCCACCGCGAGGCCGACGCGCCCTACGATCTGGCCGTCACCGAGCTGCTGTACGCCTCGCACCTGCGGCGTTCCCGCAGGCCCAAGCAGGCTCGCGAGCTCTTGCGGGAAGCCGTCCAGCTGTTCGACGACCTCGGTGCCACGCACTGGGTGGAACGGGCGTCGCAGGAACTACGCGCCTGCGGTCATCCGGGCCGGGGCAAACCCAACCTGTCCCGGGGACTGAGCCCGCAACAGGAACGTATCGCGCAGCTCGTGGCCGACGGCGCCACCAACAAGGAGATCGCCACGCAGCTGTTCATCAGCCATCGCACGGTGGACCACCACCTGCGCAACATCTTCGCCAAGCTCGACGTGCGTTCGCGCGTGCAACTGGCGGCCCTCTTCCGGTGAGAACCGGCCGACCCGCCTGCCTACCCGCCGGTAATAACTGGTGATTCTACCGATGTTACGCCGCTCCGATCCGGCCAGAATCATCACTGTTCGTCATTGGGCGAACGCAGGTAGCGACTCAGTTGCCTGGACTTTCCGGACGTAAAGGAGCGACGCAGTGCGAATTCGCAGGCAGGCGGGCACCGGCGCCCGCGCCTCGATGGCGCGAGCGATCGGCGCGATGACCGCCGCTTTGGCCGTGCTCGTCGGTGCGGCGGGCGGCGTGGCGGGAGCTGAGGTCTCCACAGCCCAGGACAACCCCTACGAACGCGGCCCCGACCCGACCGAGGACAGTATCGAGGCCATCCGTGGCCCGTTCCGGGTGGACGAGGAGCGGGTGTCCGTCTTGGCCCCGGGCTTCGGCGGCGGGACGATCTACTACCCCACCGACACCAGCGAAGGCACTTTCGGTGCCGTCGCCGTCGCCCCCGGCTTCACCGCCGACGAGGGCAGCATGTCGTGGTACGGCGAGCGCATCGCCTCACAGGGCTTCATCGTGTTCACCATCGACACCAACACGCGTCTCGACCAGCCGGGGCAGCGCGGTGACCAGCTGCTGGCCGCGCTGGACTACCTGGTGGAGCGCAGTGACAGCGACGTCCGCGAACGCCTCGACCCGAACCGTCTCGCGGTCATGGGTCACTCGATGGGCGGTGGCGGCTCGCTGGAGGCGGCCGTGGACCGGCCGTCGCTGAAGGCGTCCATCCCCCTGACTCCGTGGAACCTGGACAAGACCTGGGGCGAGGTCCAGGTGCCGACGTTCATCATCGGCGCGGAGCGCGACACCATCGCGTCGGTGCGGACCCACGCCAAGCCTTTCTACGAGAGTCTGCCGGACTCGTTGGAGAAGGCGTACATGGAGCTGGACGGCGCCACTCACTTCGCGCCGAACCTGCCCAACACCACAATCGCGAAGTACACGATCTCGTGGCTCAAGCGGTTCGTGGACGAGGACACCCGCTACAGCCAGTTCCTCTGCCCCAACCCAAGCGACCGCTCGATCGAGGAGTACCGCTCGACCTGCCCGTACTGAGGTCGAATCTCGACTGAAACCGAGCAACGGGCACCGCGCGTTTCACGCGCGGTGCCCGTGTCTTGTTTTTCGGAACGGCCGTCAGAAAGCCATCGCCTGCGCGCGCCGCTTGACCTCGGTGCCGTGATTGGTCCGCAACGCGTTGACCGGCGTCAAACCGGGCAGTGTCTCATCCTCCGAATACAACCATCGCAACATCTCGGTCCGGCTGAACCCGGCGTCGGACAGCACCGTGATGGTTCCGGGCAGGCCCTTGATCGCACCACCTGCGTTGACGAAGTCGGCGGGGATGAGGAGTTCGCCGTTCCGGCGTACTGCGATCAGGTGGCCGTCCCGCAGCATCTGCCGGATCTTGTTCTCCGACGACCCGATCGTCTTCGCCACTTCGGCGACGGTCAACACAGCAACGTCGGGGCCAAGTACGTCGTCAGCGACTGGAATCGCACTCACGTACCCCACCTTGCCATAATCGGGGCGCCCGAGAGAGCGCCCTTCTCCACTTCGTCACCATGGGTGCTCATCGGTTTCCAAACAGACCCGACCGTAGGACGACCGCTGTGACACGCACCGAACCCAGCCTCGCCGGCGCACTCCTCGACAGGCGGTATCGCGTCGAGGACCTCATCGCCCGAGGTGGCATGTCATCGGTGTATCGCGGGGTCGACACCCGATTGGACAGGCCGGTCGCCGTGAAGGTCATGGACTCGCGGTTCGCGGGCGACCGATCGTTCGTCGACCGGTTCGAGCGGGAGGCCCGAGCGGCGGCCCGGCTGCACCACCCGCACGTGGTCGCGGTGCATGATCAGGGCTTCGACACCTCCACGGGTCCGGAGAACCCCAGAGCTTTCCTGGTGATGGAACTCGTGGACGGCGGTACCCTGCGGGACCTGCTCGACGAGCGGGGGCGGCTCGACGTCCCACTGGCCCTCACCATCGCCGAACAGGTCTCCTCGGCGTTGGCCGCCGCCCATGCGGCCGGTCTGGTGCACCGCGACATCAAGCCCGAGAACGTGCTCATCGGCCCGGCCGGCGACACGGGCGGTGTCGCCAAGGTCGCCGACTTCGGCCTGGTCCGCGCGGTGGCCAGCACCGGCACCACCAGTGCGAGCGTCATCCTCGGCACGGTCGCGTACCTGTCCCCCGAGCAGGTCACGACGGGCGCGGCGACCGCACAGTCGGACGTCTACTCAACGGGCATCCTGCTGTACGAGATGCTCACCGGTCAGGTTCCCTACAGCGGTGACACGGCACTGTCGGTGGCCTACCGCCACGTCAACGACGATGTGCCCGCGCCGAGCGCCGCGGTACCGGAGTTGCCCTCGGCACTCGACGATCTCGTGTTGCGGGCCACTCGGCGTGACGCCGAGGCACGCCCCGCCGACGCCGAGGCGCTTCTGGCGGAACTAGGCCGGGTGAGGTCCGAACTCGGCGTGTCCACTGTTCCGATCCCGGTGGTCACCTCCCCCGGCCATTCCCATGCCTCGCGGAACGCGCCCACCGAGACGGTCTCGGAACTGACCGTGCCCGCCATACCCGCCGTCACCGAGAACCCGGTAGCCGGCCCCCGCGGTACGCAGGCTCTACCGCGCGGCGCGGTCGAGAACTCGCAGCGACTCGACGCCGAGCGGGACGGTCCGGCAGACGCTCCGACACGCCGCCGCCCACCGCTCGCGGTCCTGGCGTTGGTGGTGTTGGTTCTGCTGGGTGGAATCGGCGCCGGCGTGTGGTGGTTCTCCGCGGGCCGCTACGTCGACGTTCCCTCGCTCGCCGGGATGAGCCGACAGGAGGCGGAGGCAGCGTTACGGCAGGCGGAACTGACCCCCGTGTTCACCGAGGAGCGCCACAACACCACCCCGGCAGGCGCGGTGATCCGCAGTGACCCGGACGACGGCTCGCGCGCGTTGCAGGGTGACGAGGTGACCGTGGTGCTCTCCCTGGGCAAGCCCGTGGTGCCCGACGTCCACGCGGGCGCGTCCGTCGAGGAGGCCGAACGCGCCATCCGCGACATGCAGTTGGAACCCCGGCTGGACGAGGAGGCCGACGCCTACGACGCCGAGGTGCCCGAGGGCGCCGTGGTCACGCTGGCACCGAAACCGGGTACCCAGGCCAACGTCGGCGACACCGTGACCATCGTGCGGTCGAAGGGGCCGCCGCCGACACCGGTGCCCGACGTCAACGGCATGTCCCGGGACGAGGCGTTCCAGGCATTGCGGAACGCGGGGTTCGAACCCTACGAAGCCGGTGAGGAGTTCTCCGCGGGCGTGCGCCCCGGCCACGTCGTACGCACCGATCCCGGCAACGGCAGCACACCCGAGCAGGGCAGTCGTGTCGGGGTGTTTGTGTCCAATGCGGTGGAAGTGCCGTCCGTGGTGGGACGTCGGACCGAGAAAGCCGTGGAGATCCTCCGCGACGCGGGCTTCAAGGTGGAGGCCGAGGAATCGCGCGGTCCCATCAGTTTGGTGATAGAGCAGAGCCCCGACGGCGGTGAATTCGTCGAACCCGGTTCGACGGTCAGCCTGTCGGTGATCCCCTGATCGCGCGTTCTACGCGTGCCCACGTCACGACGGACTGCGGCGGGGCGGGGCGTGGCCGAAGATGAGTGTGGTGCCGCTGTCCCCGCATCCCCTCGTGAGGGCGGCGAACCACGTCACCGACTTTTCGAAAGAGACCGCCGATGCCAGCCGACCGGCTCAGCGCCCTGGACATCGCCTTCCTGTGTATCGACGGCCCCGCGACCCCCATGCACCTGGGTGCTGTCGCGCTGTTCTCGGCGCGGGATCCCGATGTACACCGGCTCGCCGCGCTCCTGGCGCAGCGGGCCGAGGCGTTGCCACGGCTGCGGCGACGGGTGCGCACCGAACTCACCGGGGGCGCTTGCTGGGAGGTCGATCCGGGCTTCGACGCGTCCTCCCACATCAGCGTCCACCGCCTGACGAGCGAGGGAGCCGATCCGCTCACCGCCCACGCCTCACGCTGGCTCGCGGCCCCGTTAGACACGAGCGGTCCGTTGTGGAGTGTTCAGCTCGTCACAGGGTTGCCGGAAGAACGTTTCGCGTTGCTCGTCAAGTTCCACCACGCTCTGTGTGACGGTGCGGGCGCGGTCGAGCTGGTGTTGGGGCTGCTCGACGAGACATCGATCTCCCGTCCCGCGCCGCGTATGTCGCCCGCCGACGCCGCGGACGACTCGCCGCTGCGGGCGCTGTGGCGGGACACCCGCGCGACCGTCGAGCAAGTCGTCGGCAACGCCGTCGAGACGGCCGGTATCGCCGGGGCGATGCTGCGGGCGGCGAGGCCGTTCCCGTTGTCGCCGACGGTGACCACGTGTTCGACTCGACGGCGGCTCGGGTTCGTGCGGCTCGATCTCGGTGACATCCGGCGGGTGCGCAGGGCCCACGGCGGCACGACCAACGACGTCGTGCTCGCGCTCATGGCCGGGGCGCTGCGCGAGTGGTTGACGAACCGCAACGACGATCCCGTGCACCCGCTTCGCGCACTGATTCCCGTCGGCATGCGGCGGCGGCGCGGTGAACAGGCGGGCGGCAACGCCCTGTCGGGATATCTATGCGAACTACCGGTCGACCTGGAGTCGCCGGTCGACCGGCTCCACGCGGTGACCGAGGCGATGAACCGCAACAAACAGGCGGGACCCTGGCGTGGTCCGGGAGCGTTACCCGTGCTCGCCGAGCGGCTTCCGGGCGCGGTGCACCGGCTGGCCACACGCACCGTCGCCCACGCGGCGCCCCTGCTGTTCGACACCGTGGTCACCAACGTGCCGTTACCGGGGATGCCGTTGACCCTCGACGGCGCTGCCTTGTGCGAGGTGTATCCCGTGGTGCCGCTGGCCCCTCACCAATCGGTCGCCTGTGCCGTCTCGACATACCGGGACGGGGTGCACATCGGCCTGCACACCGGAGGGGACGCCGTGAGTGGCGTCGGCTCACTCGCCGACGCCGTCACCAAGTCGATGGCGGCGCTGCTCCAGCACTGCCCCTGACGGCCCGGCCGTCGTCCTCAGGCGCGCAACATCTCGGCGACGAGGAACGCCAGCTCCAGCGACTGCTGCGTGTTCAGCCTCGGGTCGCACGCCGTCTCGTAACGGCCGGACAGGTCGAGGTCCGAGATGTCCTGCGCACCGCCCAGGCATTCGGTGACGTTCTCACCGGTGAGCTCGACGTGGATGCCACCCGGGTAGCTGCCGATCTTGCGATGCACTTCGAAGAAGCCCTGGACCTCGTCGACGATGCGGTCAAAGTGCCGGGTCTTGTAGCCGTTCGACGACTCGTGCGTGTTGCCGTGCATCGGGTCGCACTGCCAGATGACCTTGTGCCCGGATGCCTCGACCTTCTCGACGATGGGAGGCAGCACCTCACGCACCTTGCCGTTGCCCATCCGGGAGATGAGGGTGAGCCTGCCGGGCTCGTTTTTCGGGTCGAGGCGCTCCACGTACTCCAGGGCCTGCTCGGGCGTGGTTGTGGGCCCGATCTTGATGCCGATCGGGTTGGACACCAGTTCGGCGAAGGCGATGTGCGCGCCGTCGAGCTGGCGGGTGCGCTCGCCGATCCACAGGAAGTGCGACGACAGGTTGTACAGCGACGGGTCGTCGGAGGCGGGGTCGTCGAGGCGGAGCATGGCGCGCTCGTAGTCGAGCAGCAACGCCTCGTGGCTGGCGAAGATCTCGGTGGAGTGCAGCGACTGGTCGCTGACCCCGCAGGCCGCCATGAACCGCAGGCCCCGGTCGATCTCCGCGGCCAGCGCCTCGTACCGCTCCCCCGCGGGTGAGGTGCGCACAAAGTCCTTGTTCCAGGCGTGCACCTGGGCCAGGTCGGCCATGCCGGCGCCCGTCAGCGCGCGCACGAGGTTCATCGCGGCACCCGCGTTGGCGTAGGCGCGGATCATGCGCCCAGGGTCGGGCACGCGTAGTTGGGGATCGGGGGCGAGCGAGTTGACGATGTCGCCCCGGTAGACCGGCAGCCCGAGGGCGTCGGTGTTGTTGGAACGCGGCTTGGCGTACTGCCCCGCGATGCGGCCCACCTTCACCACCGGAAGGCTCGCGCCGTAGGTGAGCACCACGGCCATCTGCAGCAACGTGCGCAGGTTGGCGCGGATGTGGGGTTCGGTGTTGGACTCGAACGTCTCCGCGCAGTCACCGCCCTGGAGCAGGAACGCCTCGCCGCGCGCGACCATGGCGAGCCGTTCGCGTAGGCGGTCGACCTCCGCGGGCACCGTGATCGGCGGTACGCTCTCCAGCACCGTCCGGACCCGGGAGACCGCCTCCGCGTCGGGCCATTCGGGCTGCTGCGCCGCGGGGCGAGACAGCGCGTCGTCCAGGCGCTTGCGCATCTCGGCAGGCAGCGGCGGCAGCGAGGGCAGGGCGTCGATGGGGACGTCAACAGTCCAATTCACGCAACCCAGCATACGAATCGGCGTCCGGCCATCATCCCGAGGGCAGTGAGCAACGCCTCACATCACCGAGCCGCCCGTGGCGCACCATCCCGGTTATGCGCCGTCTCCACCGACCGATACAGTCCCCCGAACGCTGGGGGAACGAATCATGACCGATTTCACCGTCGATATCGGCGGCCTCGACGCGCTGGGGAAGAACCTCGACCGCACGATCGAGAACGTCGAGAACGCGACGAAACGCATGAAGGACATCGGCCCCGATTCCATCGGGCCGAAACAACTTGACGAGGCGCTCGCCGACTTCCGTGCCGATTGGGAGGAAGGACTCGAACAGCTCCGTGAGGCTGTGAGCGAGATCCGCGACGGCCTGGATCAGGCCAAAAAAGCCTATGCCGAGGTGGAAAGCGATCTCCGAGAGAGCCTTTCGAAGATGGCGGACAACCTCGAAGCTGCAGAGACACAGAACTCGTGAGTGACAACAAGTACCCAAACCTGGGTTTCGATCCAGCTCCGGGGAACGTATCCTCGGTTCGCGACCTCGCTCAACAGGCCACCGACACCGGCATCTACGCCCGGGAAGCCCACGATGTCCTGGTATCCATCCAGGGCAAGAAGGACGTCTGGACGGGAGAGGCGGCCAAGGCGTTCGCCGACCGGATCGGGGACCTGCCCGAGTACGTGGAGAACGCGCATATCTCCCTGAAGAACGCGGGGAAGGCGCTCGACACCTGGGCCGACCGGCTCGAGACCCACCAGAAACGCGCCGCCGAACTGGAGGAAGAGGCACGTAAGGCTGTCGAAGCAGCGGAGAAGGCGGATGCCGCGGCCCAAGAGGCTTCGGCCAAGGCCAACGTGTCGATCGCCTACGACCCCGGTGATCCCTCCTCTGCGGAAGCAGCTCGCCAGGAGCTCCAGTCCAGGGCCGACGCCGCGGCCGAAGCTCGTGGAAAAGCCGACCGGGCCTGGGGCAGCGTCGAGGAGATCCGACGACAAGCTCGTAATCTTCAGGACACGTGGGAGGACGACGCCAGGAAGTGCGCCGAGGCGTTGAACCGTGCGGCCGAGCACGCTCCTGACAAAGGGATGTTCGAGGCCATCGGCGACGCGCTCAGCGCAGCAGGCGAATGGGTGCTGGGTAACCTCGGACCCATCGGCGACGTCGCGGGCATGATCTCGGCCGTAGCCGGCGCGCTGTCCTTCATCCCGTGTCTGGCCCCGATCACGGGGCCGATCGCACTGATCTCCGGTGGTGTCGCACTGGCCGCTCACTGCGGTGAGATGGTGGCCGAAGGCAAGTGGACGGACATAAACGCCTGGGTCGGTCTTGGCACCGATGTCCTCGGCTTGGTGCCGGGTGTTGGTGCGGCGACGAAGGGGTTCTCCGCAGCCACCGATACCTTCCAGATGGTCGAAGGCCTGGGCACTGCCGCCGGCACGGGTACCCGGGTATTTCTGCAGGAAGCGGGCACAGTCGCAAAACCGGCGGAAATGTTCAAGTGGTGGGGAAATCGAACGTCCGACCTCATCGGAGGCGACGCCGGAATTATCGCAAAAGCGTCCCAGAGCACCGTCAATCTTGGTCTTCAAGCCCCGGTGGCCGCCGATCTGTTCATCGGCAATGACACCACGGAAGACGTTAAGAACGCCACAGGCTGGGTCTCGGGGGGCGCGGCAGGCGGCTCCACGGTCGGAACCTGGGGCGAAGGGTTGGACGGGATAAAGGGGCTCGGTACGTCACTGTCCAGCTTCGTGAAGGCGCTGGGATGACCGCGAAGGCGCCAGAAAAGGAAGCGATCCTGTGAGCACGGACACGGCACTCAACACTGACCGTACGTTTCCTCTGCGATTCGCTTTACCTCGCGAATTCGTGCCCGTCGATCTCACGGCCGAACCGGCTGAACGCGCCGAAAAGCTACATCGGCGACTGGTCGAGTCACTGCCGCAACTCACGGACGAGCAAAAACTCCACGTGCTGATGGCGAATCAGTACGTGGTGGGACGGATGCTCGCGGAAGGTGTGCTCTACGCCGCGACGTTCCTGGGTCGCTCCGACCATGATCCCACCGCTCTGACCACGGCGCAGTTCATCGTATAGGTGCAGAAAGCGGGTGGCCTTGGAAGTCGTCCGTTGCAAGGAGTCATGGACGCCTTGCGCACTCATCGTCCTCGCAGTGAGGCGCAATTGGTGGATCTTCCGGTCGGCCGCTGCCTCAGTGTCGTGGACGAGACGATGTTCCAAACACCGACGAACATTGCGGGAGGGCAGGCGGCGACCGTGCACCGCGTGCGGCAATTGCAGCTGATCCATCCCTTGGCCGGTCGCGGTGAGCTGGCGTTCTTCACCATGAGCACCGAATGCCTGCGCGACTGGGAGGACTATGTCGCGATGATGGCCGAGATCTGCAAGACCATCGAATGGTCCGATGCGGGAGGCCACACCACAATCGGCAGCGTCTTGGAAGGATGACGTGGATACCGCGCTGTGGATTTACTCCGGCTTGCTCTGCTTCTTTGTGCTGGTCGTCTTCGTCCTCGCGGGAACGTATGTAGTGGAACAGCTCCGGACACCGATCGAAAAGCGCTACGAACAGGTCAAGCAGGAACTGTTGGAGGGCGAAACCGCGGCCGGGGCCACGTCGATCCTGTCCGGCAGCCGCATCGGCGTGAAGGACGACAAGGTTCGGGAGCTCGCCGACGAACTCGGCTTCGACTGGACCGGCTACTCCGGTCGCAACGATCGTCAACTCAACTTCCAGCGTCGGCTGAGCCCCGCCACCTCGCAGCCGGGTTCCGAAACGGACAGCGGGGAACCTGTGGACCAGAACACCGGCGGACCGTTCGCGGCCTTCCTCGCCCGCGTGGGGCGGCTGCAGCCGGACCTCGGTGGTACCGCCCGCCTCGACATCAGCGACGTACCGACCACACACTGGCGGCAGTGCCGGGAGATCGTCGAGGCACGTGGATGGCGCATACACGAGGTACGGCGCGAGGAAGGCACGGTGCGACTCGTGCTCAGTCGCCGCGGCACCACCGCCGTGGACCGCCAGGACCCGTATTTCATCACCGGCCCGTCGCTGTCCGAATTACGCCGCTATCCCGCCGCTCGCCGGGCCGCGGCCGAAGCAGCCCGCGAATTCGGTGTGGACCCGTTGTCCGAGACCGCTCTCGAGGAAACCCGCGCCCGACACAAGGCGCTGATGCGTAAAGCTTATCGATTCGGCGCTCTCGCCTCCTTATGCGGACTGACCCTGATGGTGCTGCTCATCACGGCCTGGCGTCCCCTCACCGAAGGAGGTGTCGCCGCCGTCCTCGTCGGTTCGCTCGACCTCGTCCTGCTGATCGCCACCGTGGTCGGGGGTGTGGGAAGCGCTCGGACACTCCGCGCTCGAGCGGAAGCCACGCGCCCGTTCACCGAGGGCTACGAGCGCGTGGCGCAGGCGGCTCTCCGCGACCGATAACGCCCCCCGGTCGAGCGACCTCGTCCGCGCACACGGGCGGCCACGCTCACTCTGCGCGGTGATGTCCGTCGAATACACCCCCAGCTCACCTGATAGTGTCGCCATTCGACGTGAGCGGGAGCGAAGTCCGGTGAGAATCCGGCGCTGTGCCGCAACTGTGATGGACCCGTCATGACGCCCGGAGTCGGCCCGAGACCGGGCTCATGACGGGTCCGAGCCAGGTCGCCTCCCGTGTTCACGCGACGCCACTACCGCCTCCGGCGCAGAGGTACGGCGTCCGCGACCACCCGACGGTCTCGGCGCGGCCCCCGCGCCGGCCGAGGAGTCGAGGTCCGATGTTGCCTGTCAGACGGTTGTTGCGGTTGCTGCTCCTTCCGTTACTGCTGGTGCTTTCCCTCACCGCCTGCGCGGAACGCCAGGAGGACACCTCCCGGGAGTCGACGGAAACCGGTGACTTCCCCGTCGAGTTGCAGCCCGAGGGCGCTCCCCCCGTCACGTTGGAGAAGCGTCCCGAGCGCATTGTGTCACTGTCACCCGCCACCACCGAGACGTTGTACGCCGTCGGGGCCGGTGACCAAGTGGTGGCGGTGGACGAGATGTCCACCGTCCCCGAGGAGGCGCCCCGCACCGCGTTGTCGGGGCTGAACCCCGACCCCGAGCAGATCGCGAGCCACAACCCCGACCTGGTGATCGTCGATTCGGACACCGACGGGAAACTCGCCGAGGCATTGGACAAGACCGGCGTCCCGACCCTCGTCCTGCCCGCGCCGGAGACTCTCGAAACCATGTACACGCAGTTCGAGCTCCTCGGCGAAGCCACGGGACACGTACAGGCGGGCGCCGACCTCGCCCGCCAGACCCGGGAGGAGATCGACAAACTCGTCGCCGACGTGGGTGAGGCGGGCAAGGGCCTGGACTACTACCACGAGCTCGACCCCAGCTTCTACACGGTGACCTCGGCGACCTTCATCGGCCAGGTCTACGACCTGTTCGGCCTCACCAACATCGCCGACCAGGGAGATCCGTCCGCGCACGGCGGCTACCCCCAACTGTCGGCCGAACGCATCCTCGAAGCCGATCCCGATCTGATCTTCCTCGCCGACACGCAATGCTGCGGCCAGAACGTCGACACCGTGGCGGAACGCCCCGGCTGGGACACCCTCAGCGCTGTGCGGGACGGTCATGTGATCGAGCTCGATGACGACATCGCGTCACGGTGGGTGCCGAGAATCGTCGACTTCGTCCGGGCCGTGGCCGACGCCGTGTCGCAGGCCGCCTGATCATGCTGAAAAGCTCGGTGCGGCGCCGACGCCAACGAGCGGAACCCGAGGTCACCACCCGCCTGAAACCCGGCGCGGTCGTGCTCGGGCTGGTATGCCTGGTCCTCGTGTGCGGGTTCGCCGTCGTGGTCGGTGCGGGCGAGCTGGGCTGGCAACGGGTCCTCGGCGAGCTCGTCGCGCAGGTCACCGGCACCACCTCGCCACTGTCCGAACGTGAGGCCGCCATCGTGTGGGAATTGCGGGTTCCCCGCGTGTTGCTCGCCGGCATCGTGGGCGCCGCGCTCGCCGGGGCGGGCGCGGCGTTTCAAGGAGTGTTCCGCAACCCGCTGGCCGACCCGTACCTTCTGGGTGCAGCCGCGGGCGCGGGTATGGCGGCCACCCTGGTGATGGTGCTCGCCCCGGCGGTGACCGCCTGGTTCATCGGCCCCGTCCCTCTGGCGGCCTTCGCCGGCGCGCTCGGCGGCGTGGGGTTGAGCTGGCTGCTGGGGCGTTCGTCGGGCGGGCACGGCACCGGGACGTTGCTGCTGGCCGGTGTCGCCGTCACCGCTTTCCTCACCGCCGTTCAGACGTTCGTGCAGCAACTCAACACCGACACGCTCAAGCAGGTCTACACGTGGACGCTCGGCGGGCTCAACGTCAGCGGCTGGATCGACGTGTGGCTCGCCCTGCCGTACGTGGCGGTGGCGGCGATCGTGCTGTGCGCGTGTGCACGACTGCTCGACGTGCTCGCCCTCGGTGACGCCGAGGCAGCCTCCCTCGGTCTGCGGCCGGGGCTGCTGCGGCTCGTCCTGCTCGGCGCGGCATCGCTGGCCACGGCGGCCGCCGTGGCGGTGAGCGGACTCATCGGCTTCGTGGGCATCGTGGTCCCGCACATCGTGCGATTGCTGGCCGGTGCCAGCTACCGCGTGATCGTGCCGCTGTCTTTGATCGGCGGGGCCGTGTTCCTCATCCTCGCCGACTACGTGGCCCGCACGGCGATGCCCGGCGAACTGCCTCTGGGAGTGGTCACGGCATTCGCCGGGGCACCGTTTTTCGCCCTCGTCCTGCGCACGACGAAAGGACACACACCGTGACGGCGTTGCGGCTGGACCAGGTCGGCGTCGCCTACAACGGCACACCGATGGTGCACGACGTGTCCACCGCACTGGAGCCCGGCAGCTGGCTGGCGATCGTCGGCCCCAACGGAGCCGGTAAGTCCACATTGCTGAAAGCCATCGCCGGGCTCCTCCCCCATACCGGGTCCATCACGCTGCACGGTCAAAGCACCGACACGCTGAACCGCAAACAGCGTGCCGAACTGCTCGGCTACGCGGCACAAAGCCCTGTACTGCCGGAGAGGCTGACCGTCACCGACTACGTGCTGCTGGGACGCACACCGCACCTGGGCCCCCTGGGTCGGGAGGGCGCCGCCGACCTCGATGTGGTGCGGCAGTCGCTGGATCGGCTCGGACTCGGCGAGCTCGCGGGACGGAAACTCGGCACCCTGTCCGGCGGTGAACAACAACGAGCCGTCCTGGCCCGCGTACTCGCCCAGCGGACGCGGCTGCTGTTGCTCGACGAACCCACGGCGGGCCTCGACATCGGCCACGCCCAAGTACTACTGGAACGCCTCGACCAACTCCGCACCGAGGACGGCACGACCGTAGTCACCACCCTGCACGACCTATCGTTCGCCGCGCAGTACGCCGACACGCTGTTACTGCTCGACGGTGGCCGTGTGGTCGTGACCGGTCCTGGACACGAGGTGTTGACGGCCTCCCGGCTTCGCCGGCACTACACGGCGAACGTCGAAGTGCTCACCACCAGCACCGGCCACCCGGTGGTAGCCCCCATCCGGGAGTCCTGAACCGGCGTCAGTGACTGCTCCGGCGCGGGACCTCACCGCCGACCCCGCCGACACCATCGTCACGGCCGGTGGGATTCCTTCCCTCCTCGCCAGCACCACCGTTCTCGCCGCGCCCACCGTCGTTGTCGGTGGCGCCGTCGGGGTCAGTCGCGAGTGTCTCCGGTGCCTCCCTCGGCCCACGTCGACGGGCGAGCACGAAGTAGGCCACCGCACCGGCGAAGACCAGAAGCGACGTCCAGACGTTGACCCGCAGGCCGAGGATGTGGTTGGCCTCGTCCGTGCGCATGAGCTCGATCCAGAACCGACCGGCCGTGTAGCCCGCGACGTACAGGGCGAACGCGCGGCCGTGACCGAGGCGGAACTTACGGTCCGCCCACACGACCAGCAGAGCCACACCGAGGTTCCACAGCAGTTCGTAGAGGAACGTCGGGTGCACCACCTGAATGGGCGTGTCGCTGATCGCCACACCGTTCAGCGGGTCCAACAAGCCCGTGGTCGGGTCGACGCGCTCGTAGATCTCCAGCCCCCACGGCAGATCGGTGGGGCCGCCGTAGAGTTCCTGGTTGAAGTAGTTGCCGAGGCGCCCGACGGCCTGCGCCACCACGATCCCGGGTGCGACGGCGTCCGCCACCGCCGGCAGGGGGATGCCCATGCGGCGACACGCGATCCACGCACCCACCGCCCCCAACGCGATGGCACCCCAGATGCCGAGACCACCGTCCCAGATGTAGAGCGCCCGCAGCGGGTCCTTGCCCTCGCCGAAATACAACTGGTTGTCGGTGATGACGTGATACAGCCGCCCACCGATCAACCCGAAAGGCACGGCGAACACGGCGATGTCGACGATGGTGCCCTTCGTTCCGCCGCGCCGCACCCAACGCCGATCGCCCCACCAGATGGCGATGACGATGCCCGCGATGATGCACAGAGCGTAGGCGCGTAGCGGAACGGGCCCGATCTGCCAGACACCCCTGTCCGGGCTGGGAATGTTGGCGAGGAAAAGGGTTGAGGCGGTATTCACGAAGTCACCGTAACGCGACGTCGCGCGCCCCACCTCGCGCCCCGCCCGGAACGACCACGTTCCGGGCTTTCCGCTTTCGTCACCGCGCCGGGCGACGGACTCCGTCGGCCAGTTCCGCCGTGAGTTCGGCGAGTGGTTCGGTGCCGTCGGCGGCCTTCGCCACCAGGGCGGAGCCCACGATCACGGCGTCGGCGAACCCCGCCACCTCGGCGGCCTGGTCGCCGGAACGCACACCCAACCCGACACCCACCGGCAAGTCCGTGTGCTGCCGCGTGCGCTGCACCAGCTCGGCCGCGTGGGCGCCCACGGAATCCCGCGCTCCGGTGACACCCATGACCGCGGTCGCGTAGACGAAGCCCGTGGTGGCCTTGGTGGTCAGCGCGATGCGGTCGTCGGACGACGACGGTGCCACCAAGAAGATCCGGTCGAGCCCGTGCTCGGTCGACGCCGCCAGCCACTCCGACGCCTCGTCCGGGGTGAGGTCCGGCGTGATCAGCCCGAGTCCGCCCGCCGATGCCAGGTCGCGGGCGAACGCGTCGACACCGTAGCGGTACACGGGGTTGTAGTAGGTCATGACGACCGCCCTACCGCCCCGTTCGGAAACCGACTCCACCACCTCGAACAGGTGCTTGAGCTTGAAGCCGTTGCGCAGCGCAGTATCGGCCGCGGCCTGAATGGTGGGTCCGTCCATCACCGGGTCCGAGTACGGCACCCCCACCTCGACGAGATCGGTGCCCGCGTCGATCGTCGCGGCCATCAGCTCCTTCGAGGCATCCACTGTCGGGTACCCGGCGGGCAGGTAGGCCACCAGCGCCGCCCGCTGCTCCGCTTTCGTCTTCTCGAACAGCTCGCCGAGCCTGCTCACACGTCCTCCACGAGCTTGAAGTATCGGGCGGCGGTGTCCACGTCCTTGTCGCCTCGTCCTGAGAGACTGACGACGATGTGCGCGTCCGGCCCGAGCTCCTTACCCAGCTGCAACGCACCGGCGAGCGCGTGGGCGGACTCGACGGCAGGAATGATGCCCTCGGTGCGGGACAGTAGTCGGAACGCGTCCATCGCCTCGGCGTCGGTGACGGCCCGGTACTCGGCGCGGCCGCTGTCCTTCAGCCACGAGTGTTCAGGCCCCACGCCCGGGTAGTCCAGTCCCGCCGAGATCGAGTACGCCTCGATGGTCTGGCCGTCGGAGTCCTGCAGCAGGTACGACAGCGCGCCGTGCAACGTTCCGGGACTTCCCTGGGTGAGGGTAGCCCCGTGCTCGCCGCTGTCGAGCCCCTTTCCGCCGGGCTCCAAACCGACGAGCCTCACCTCGGGATCGTCGAGGAAACCGTGGAATATGCCGATGGCGTTGGAACCCCCGCCGACGCACGCGGCGACAGCATCGGGCAGCCGACCGGTCAGCTCCAGGATCTGGCGGCGCGCCTCTTCTCCGATGGCCCTGTGGAAGTTACGCACCATGAGAGGGAACGGGTGCGCACCCGCGGCCGTTCCCAACAGGTAGTGCGTGGTGTCCACATTAGTCACCCAATCACGCAGCGCCTCGTTGATGGCGTCCTTCAGCGTGCGCGAACCGGTCCGTACCGGGACCACCTCGGCACCCAGCAGCCGCATCCTCGCGACGTTGAGCGCTTGCCGCTGCGTGTCGACCTCGCCCATGTAGATCACACAGTCGAGGTCGAGCAACGCGCACGCCGTGGCAGTGGCCACCCCGTGCTGGCCGGCACCGGTCTCGGCGATCACGCGGGTCCTGCCCATGCGCTTGGTGAGCAGCGCCTGCCCGAGCACATTGTTGATCTTGTGGGAACCGGTGTGGTTGAGGTCCTCGCGCTTGAGGAAGATGCGTGCACCACCCGCATGCTCGGCGAACCGAGGTGCCTCGGTGAGCAGCGACGGCCTGCCCGCGTACCCGGAGAGCAGCCGTCCGAACTCCTGCGTGAACTCGGGGTCCGACCTCGCCTTGTCGTACTCGGCCGCGAGTTCGTCCAACGCGCCCATCAGCGCCTCGGGCAGGTAACGCCCCCCGTAGGGGCCGAAGTGCCCGCGCTCGTCGGGATCGTGCTTGGTGCGCTGCTGGTCAACACTCATCGCGCTCACCGACTCGGCCTCGGGCAGGCGGGGTGCGATCCCGCCGTGACCAGCTTGACCAGTGCCCCCTTGGGGTCCTCGGAGGAGACCAGACCCTCACCGACCAGCACCGCGTCGGCACCGTGACCCGCGTACGCCATCAGATCGCCGGGGCCCCGCACTCCGGACTCGGCCACCTTGTAGACGTCCATGGGAAGTCCGGGGGCGAGCCGGGAGAACACGTCCCTGTCCACTTCGAGCGTGTGCAGGTTCCGCGCGTTGATACCGATGACGGACGCACCCGCCTCGAGCGCACGGTCGGCCTCCTCGGCGTTGTGCACTTCCACCAACGCGGTCATGCCCAGCGATTCGACCCGGTCGAGCAACGACACCAAGGCGTTCTGCTCCAGGGCCGCCACGATGAGCAGCACCATGTCGGCACCGTGCAGTCGCGCCTCGTGCACCTGGTACGGACTGACGATGAAGTCCTTGCGCAGCAGGGGCACGTCCACCGCCGCCCGCACGGCGTCGAGGTCGGCCAGCGACCCGCCGAATCGGTGACGCTCGGTGAGCACACTGATCACTCGTGCACCGGCGTCCTCGTAGTCCTTCGCCAGCGCCGCCGGATCGGGAATCGTCGACAGTGTCCCCTTGGAGGGACTGCGACGCTTCACCTCAGCGATGACGGCGATACCGGATTCCTGCAACGCCGCCATGGCATCCCTGGGTTCGGGTGCGGCGGCGGCACGACGCTTGAGTTCGTCGAACGGCAATGCCGCCTCGCGCTCGGCGAGATCGGCACGAACGTCAGCGATGATGTCTTCCAGAACGCTCACCGGACGGCCCTACCGGGAGTCACGACGGCTGCTGATTCACTCGCAAGGTGGCTCACAAAAACCTTCCCCTTCCCGCCGATTCGATGCTAACCCGCGCAGTGTCCCGCATCGGCCTCGGGTCGTGTTTCACCTTGTCCGCCAGGCATAAACACCGGCATCAACGATCGCGTGTAGTCGGGTCCTCCCCCTCCGAGAGCGCGTTCCACAGGTCGGTGTCGGAATCGCGGGACCGCGCCCGCTCCCGCCTGTCACCCGGTGCGGAGTACTTCGCACCCATGCGGGGCATGCGGTGTCCGCGCCATCCGAGCAGCACGCCGGATATCGCCAGCAACGCCGCCCCGGCGAGCGCCGAAGCGGGCCCCCACCACACCTTGGTGGGCGAGCCTGGCAACGAATCGTATCCGGGCGCCCTTGCGGACAGGTCGACGTCGTAAGCCGAACCGCCCAGCACGAGCACCACCACCCACACCGCGACCCCGACGAGCACGACGCCCAACAACCGGCGGGCGACACCGCGCAACGCGAGGACCGCCGCCACCGCCGCGAGCGCCAACAACGCGAGAGGACCGGGCCACGACACCAGGTCGTCGCCGGCCAGGTCGTCGCGTAGTTCGCCGTTGAACACCGTGCCCTCGGGCACGTCGATCCACGTGAGCGTCGAAGCACCCCACAGGGCCGCCGCGGCGAGCACCGACAACACCACGACAATCCACAGTGGACGCTTGTCGGGCTCAGACACCGGACTCGGCCGCCCTCGCGGGGACCATGGTGTTCGCCGCGGCCACGGCCGACAGCACGGTCCTCGCCTTGTTGAGGGATTCGTTGTCCTCGTAGTCGGCCTCGGAATCGGCCACGACACCACCTCCTGCCTGCACGTAGGCCACGCCGTCCCGTATGAGCGCGGTGCGGATGGCGATCGCGGTGTCGGCGTCGCCCGCGAAGTCCAGGTAGCCCACGATGCCGCCGTAGAGACCGCGGCGCGTGGGTTCGAGTTCCTCGATGAGTTCCATCGCCCGGACCTTGGGGGCCCCCGAAAGCGTGCCCGCGGGGAAGCACGCCAGCACCGCGTCGAACGCCGTGGCGTCCTCGGCCAACTCGCCCGTGACCGTCGACACCAGGTGCATGACGTGGCTGTACCGCTCCAAGGCGAAGAAGTCCACCACCCGCACGCTGCCCGGGCGGCACACCTTGCCCAGGTCGTTACGGCCGAGATCCACCAGCATCAGGTGCTCGGCACGTTCCTTCTCGTCGGCGAGGAGGTCCTTGGCCAGCTGCGCGTCCTCCTCCGCATCGGCACCCCGCCACCGGGTGCCCGCGATGGGGTGCGTGGTGGCGCGCCCGTCGCGCACCGTGACGAGCGACTCGGGGCTGGAGCCCACGATGTCGAACCCGTCCAGCCGCAGCAGGTACATGTACGGACTCGGGTTCGACGTGCGCAACACGCGGTAGACGTCGAGCGCGTCGGCCTGCGTGCGCATCTCGAACCGCTGGGACGGCACGATCTGGAACGCCTCACCCGCTTGGATGGCTTCCACGGCCTTGTGCACGGCCTCGTGGAATTCCTCTTTGCTGCGCTGACGGGTGAACTCGGGCGCGGGCCGGGAGAACACCGCGTTGGTGGCGGGCGCGGAAGCGGCCAGCCGCTCGGTCATCGCGTCGAGCCGTTCCTGCGCGTCGTCGTAGGCGGCGTCCACCCGCTCGGGCGAGTTGTCCCAGTTCACCGCGTTGGCGATGAGCGTCACCGTGCCCTCGTGGTGATCGAACGCGGCGAGGTCGGTGGCCAACAGCATGGTCAGCTCGGGGATGTCGATGTCACGTTCCGCCAACTCGGGCAGACACTCCAACCAGCGCACGGCGTCGTACCCGATGTAACCGACCATGCCCCCCGTGAGCGGCGGCATGCCGGGCAACGGCTCGGTGTGCAGGGTCGCGACGGTTTCCCGGAGAACGGTCAGCGGGTCACCCTCGGTGGGCAGTCCTGCCACGGGGGTGCCCGTCCACACCGCGCGGCCGTCCCGCACGGTCAACGCCGCGGGACTGTCGACCCCGATGAACGACCAACGCGACCACGACTGCCCGTTCTCGGCCGATTCCAGCAGGAAGGTGCCGGGACGGTCCCCCGCCAACTTGCGGTACAGCGCCACGGGCGTGTCCGCGTCAGCGAGCAACCGCCGCACCACAGGGATGACGCGACGGTCCCGCGCGAGTGCCCGGAATTCCTCACGGCTCGGGCTGACCTCGCCCAGTCCGCGCGCCGCGGTGGGGAGAGTTTGGGCAGTCACCATGGATTCATTGTGCCGCCGACGACAGTGCCGTCGTCACCGGGCTTTCTTCCCCGCAAGGCGAGGGACACGGTCGGTGGTGGGACATGATGGCGAACGTGACGACTGGGAAGGGAAGCAGCGCAGAGCAGTCCCCGCCTCGCAGGCGGGGGCGGCGTCCCGCGGGTGAGGACACGAGGACCGCGCTTTTGGAGGCCGCACGCGCCGTGTTCGCCGAGCACGGTTACCACCGCGCCACCGTGCGGGCCATCGCACGACGCGCGGGCCTGGACCCCGCGATGGTCAAGCACTGGTTCGGGAGCAAGGAAGGCTTGTTCGCCCAGGCCGTGTTGCAGGTGCCGTTCGACTTCAGGGACCTGGTGTCCGACATCACCGCCGACGGCCCCGAACGTCTCGGGGAGAACATCGTGCGCCTGTTCGTCACCAGCTGGGACGGCGCGGGCGGCAACAGGTTCGTCGCGCTCGTGCGCAGCATCACCTCGCACGAGGAGGCACTCGACGTGCTTCGGGACACGCTGCTGAACCAGCTCTTCACCGCCGTCACGCAGGTGGCGGGCAGCGATCACCCCGACCTGCGCGCCTCTCTGTGCGCCACCCAGGTCATCGGGCTCGGCATGGCCCGTTACGTGGCCGGGATCGAACCCGTCGCCTCCGCCGGCGTCGACACGCTCGTGGCCCTGGTCGCCCCGACACTGCAGCGCTATATCACCGGCGACCTCGGTGAGGCGACGAACTGAAACGGGACTGAAACGGACCGAGACGAGCTGAGACGGACCGGGGCCGCGGATGAACGCCGGTCGCGGCTACACACCCGGGTCGGCGAGCAGGACCCTCTCGTCGGTGTCGAAACAGGTGTGGGTACCGGTGTGACAGGCGGGGCCGGTCTGGTCCACCCGCACCAGCAGCGTGTCGGCATCGCAGTCGAGCCGCACCTCACGCACGTACTGGGTGTGCCCCGACGTCTCCCCCTTGACCCACAGTCGGCCGCGACTGCGCGAGAAATACGTCGCCCGCCGCGTGGTCAGCGTGCGGTGCAACGCCTCGTCGTTCATCCACGCCACCATGAGCACCTGCGAGGTGGAGTGTTCCACCACCACCGCGCACACCAACCCGTCCGGGGTGCGTTTGAGCCTCCGGGCGATCTCGGGATCCAGTTCGCTCACCGGACCTCCACGCCTTCCTTCCGCAGAACGGCCTTCACGTCGCCGATCTTCAGCTCGCCGAAGTGGAAGACGCTGGCCGCCAGCACGGCGTCGGCACCGGCCCGCACGGCGGGCGGGAAGTGCTCGAGCGCCCCGGCGCCACCGCTGGCGATGAGCGGGACCCGGACCGCCGCCCGCACGAGTTCGAGCAGCTCCAGGTCGAAACCCGCCTTCGTGCCGTCGGCGTCCATCGAGTTCAGCAGGATCTCGCCGACACCGAGCTCCTCGGCACGCGCGGCCCACTCGACGGCGTCGATACCGGTGCCTTTACGTCCGCCGTGAGTGGTGACCTCGAAACCGGACGGCGTCGGCCGCTCGCCCTCGGGCACGCGCCGGGCGTCCACCGACAGCACCACACACTGGGCGCCGAACCGGCGTGAGGCCTCGCGCAGCAACTCCGGCCTCGCCACGGCGGCCGTGTTGATGCTCACTTTGTCGGCACCGGCTCGCAGCAACCTGTCGACGTCGTCGGTGCTGCGCACGCCGCCCCCCACCGTGAGGGGAATGAACACCTGCTCGGCGGTCTTGCGCACGACGTCATACGTCGTCTCCCGGTCGCCCGACGACGCCGTGACATCGAGGAACGTGAGTTCGTCCGCGCCCTCGGCGTCGTAGAGCCGGGCGAGTTCGACAGGGTCACCCGCGTCCCGGAGATCGGCGAAGTTGACCCCTTTGACCACACGCCCCGCGTCGACGTCGAGACAGGGAATGACTCTCACCGCGACGGACATGCGTTCAGCCTAACCAGCCGGGTCACCACGAACTCACCAGGACTCACCTCGCCACGACACAGGGTGTTCGTCACAAACAGGACGTGACCCGAACGTGAGGGAATGCGACCGCTCTCTAAGGTGAGCACATGACACTCGCCTCGGTGGGGGACGTGCGGACCGTCCACGAACCACAACCGGGGGATGGCGCGACCCCACACCCGGGGTCTTCGCGACGCGCCCGTTTAGCCCCCATCGTCTCGGTGTCCGCCGGAACAGCGCTCATCGGATTGCACGCGTCGCTGTACGGCAACTGGCTCATCGACGACGCGGCGATCACGTTCGCCTACGCCCGCAGTTTCGCCGAGGGCCTCGGCCCCGTGGTCCAGCCGGGCGCTCTGCCGGTGGAGGGCTACTCCAACCCGACGTGGCTGCTCCTACTGGTCCTCGGCAAGTTCGTCGGTCTCTTCGACAACGGCAGCATCTTCGGAATCCCGGACTACGTGCTGTTCCCCAAGGCGCTGGCCCTGCTGTGCTGCGCGGGCATCCTCACCGCCGGCTACCTGGCCGCCCGCAAGGTGTTCCCGCGCCCCTGGCTGGTGCCGCTCGTCCTCGGTGCCGCCCTCGCCGCCATCCCGTCGTTCGTGATCTGGAGTTTCTCAGGACTGGAGAACTCGCTCTACGGCCTCGTACTCGCCTCACAGGCGGTACTGCTGTTCCGCGCCGTGCTGGACAACCGGCTACTCACCACCAAAGTGGCCGTCGCGGCGGGTGGGCTCGCGGCGCTGGCGGCTCTCACCAGGCCGGAGGGCCTCATCTACGCGGGCACCTACCCGATCGTGCTGCTGGTTCTGCTGCGACGCTCCACGCTGAAACTCAGCGTGCGGCGGTGTGTGGAATCCACGATGGCCTTCGCCGTTCCGGTCGGCGCCTACTTCGGCTGGCGCTTCGCCACCTTCGGGGAGCTGCTGTCCAGTCCCTCGATCGCGAAGGCACAGGACCTGCCCACGCTGCAGGACATGACCCGCCCCGGCGAGCTCGTCTCCTACGCGGGCGCGCTCGCGGTGCTGCTGCTGGTGGCGGTGATCGGCGTCGCCCTGTCCAGGGCCTCGTGGTGGCGTTCGGGGCTGCTGGCCATGCTGGTTCCGCTCGGTCTCGCGGTAGTCGCCTACGCCGTGCTGGAGTCCGACTGGATGCACCAATACCGGTTCGCCACACCCATCTGGGTGCTCGGCGCCCTGGTGGGAACGTTCGCGGTCATCGAGGTACTTCGCACCACGACCGTGCGCGCCCGCGCCTGGCTGTCCACTGCGCTGGTCGCCACCCTGGTGCCGACCGGTGTGTCGTTCGCCGAGGCCGCGGACGACTTCCGCACGGGACCGAACATCACCGCCTGCTACGTCGCCGACCGCTTCGGCAGAGTGTTCAACGGCTACGCCGACATCCTCGGGCTGGAAGAGGCCAGCCTGCTCCTCCCCGACCTGGGCGGCACGGCCATGACCAGCCGGCTGACGGTGATCGACATGGCCGGTCTCACCCACTCGAGATTCGCGGAGATGGCCCGCAACGGCGACCGGGCAGCGCAGGCCGAATACGTCTACACGGAGGCCAAGCCCACGTTCATCCACGTCCGCGAACCGTGGACCAGCGGCACAAGCATCGGCTGGGACCCGCGGCTGAAGCGCGACTACCACCCGATCCACTACGACATCTACCAGGGAGAGCCGCACGGGGACTGGGTCCGCAAGTCCGCGGTGCCCACGCCCGAACTGCTCACCGAATTGCGCGACTACGCGGCCCGGGAAGCCGCGTGGGTCGAACAACGCGCCGGGGTGTCACCGTTACGGGACTGCGGGCCCACGCTTCAGCGGGGCCAGACCGGACTCAGCGAACCGCCCCCGGGCGACCAGCGAGGCATCGACAGCCCGCCGCAGCCGGAAGCCGCGGCGGGGTGACGATCATGGACCAAGAGGCCGAACTGGCGCGGCTGGACGCCGAGAAGTACGTCTCGCTGGTGACTTTCCGCAAGAACGGAACGGGTGTGGCGACCCCGGTGTGGATCGCGCAAGACGGTGCCGAACTGCTCGTGTTCAGTGAACGCGACGCGGGGAAGGTGAAACGCATCCGGCACACCCCCCGGGTGGAGCTCACCGCGTGCGACATGCTCGGCAAGAAGACCCACGGCACGACCGTCACCGGCAAGGCACGGGTACTCGACGACGCGGGCAGCGAACACGCCAGGCGGGTGGTCGCACGCCGCTACGGTGTCGTGGGCAGGGTGACGATGCTGCTCAGCCGTCTCCGTGGAGGCCCGCAACGCACCGTCGGGATCGCCATAGCATTGACCGAGCATTGACCGATTAGATCCTCGCGGGAAAGCGGTGCGGGCCCCGAGCTGAACGGGACTCAGCGAAATTCAGCGCTGGACGGTTCGCGGGTGGTTCAGTGCTGAGCCACGGCCGCGAGAGCCTCCGGCAGCGTGAAAGCGCCCGCGTACAGCGCCTTGCCGACGATGGCCCCTTCCACGCCGTCACGCTCCAGCGAGGCGAGCGCACGCAGGTCGTCGAGGCTGGACACCCCGCCCGAGGCGATCACAGCGGCGTCGGTGCGCGCCGTCACCTCACGCAGCAAATCCAGGTTTGGTCCGCGCAACGTGCCGTCCTTGCTGACATCGGTGACGACGTAGCGCTGAGCGCCATCACGGTCGAGACGCTCCAGCGCCTCCCACAGGTCGCCGCCGTCCTTGGTCCAGCCCCGTGCCGCGAGCCGGTGCCCCTCCTCGGTGATGCGCACGTCGAGACCGATGGCGACCCGGTCACCGTGGGTGGACACCACCTTCGCGCTCCACTCGGGGTCCTCCAGCGCGGCGGTGCCGAGGTTGATCCTGCGCGCCCCCGTGGCGAGTGCGGCGGCCAGGGACTCGTCGTCCCGGATACCGCCGGACAGTTCCACGTTCACATCCAGCTTGCCGACGACCTCGGCCAACAGCTCCCGGTTGGAGCCCTTGCCGAACGCGGCATCGAGGTCCACGAGATGGATCCATTCCGCGCCGTCGCGCTGCCAGGTCAGCGCCGCCTCCAGCGGGGAACCGTAGGAGGTCTCGGTCCCCGCCTCACCCTGCACCAAGCGCACTGCCTGTCCGTCGGCCACGTCCACGGCCGGAAGTAGTGTGAAACTCACCCGGCCACTATAAGAACCGGATACAGCGGCACTGTTCAGAGGGTGCGCACCCAGTTGCGCAGGACGTGCGCCCCGGCGTCGCCCGACTTCTCCGGATGGAACTGTGTGGCCCACAGCGGCCCGTTCTCCACGGCGGCCACGAAATCCTCACCGTGGTGGGCCGTCGTCACCTTCGGCGTCACACCTGGCAGGTCAGACCGCAACTCCCAGCGCCGCACGGCATAGGAGTGCACGAAGTAGAACCGGGTGTCGTCGTCCAGCCCCGCGAACAACTCCGAGTCGGCGGGCGCGCGCACGGTGTTCCAACCCATGTGCGGCAGCACGTCGGCGTTCAGCCGTTCGACCGTGCCCGGCCACTCACCGACCCCTTCGGCCTCCACGCCGTGCTCGACACCCCGCTCGAACAGGATCTGCATGCCGACGCAGATCCCCAGCACGGGCCTGCCACCCGCGAGTCGGGTGCCGATGATGCGGTCACCGCCCACGGACAGCAATCCCTCGCTGCAAGCGGCGAAAGCACCCACGCCCGGCACGATGAGGCCGTTGGCCTCCAGGGCGGCGCGGCGGTCCGAGGTCACCTCCACGTCGGCGCCCGCGCGGCGCACGGCGCGTTCGGCGGAGCGGAGATTGCCGGAGCCGTAGTCGAGGATGACGACTGAGGTCATCTTTTCAGCTTAATCGCCCCGCCTGCCTCTTCCGCCCGCCTTCCAGGCCACGGGGAGCGCGGTGAGTGCCGCCACACCCAGCAGCCCGAACCCGGCGCCGACGGTCGTCGCCGAGATCACCGCACCCACCGCGACGGCGCCGATCCCCTGTCCGGCGTCGTAGGCGACGTTCCACGCGACACTGGCCTGGGCCGCGGGAGCACGGGCGAACATCACCACCAGCGCATCGTTCTGCACAGCACCGAATCCGACACCGAACACCGCGACGGCCACCACCGCCGCGACCATCCAGCCATCGCTTTCGGCGACGAGACCGAACAACAGCAGTCCCGTCGCCCCCGCCGCGAGCGCGGGCAGCAACAGTCGGCCCGGAACGGCTATGCGGTCACCGAAATGCCCGGCGAGCCAGCGGGCGAGCATCGCGGTACCGGGGGTGAGGAGCAACGCGATCGTCGCCACGGACGGAGCGAGCACGATGGGCAGGAAGGTCGCCAACGCGCCGTAGCCCGTGGACACGGCGAACATGGGCAGCCACGGCCGCCACGTGGCCGTCACCACGTCGGCGGCCCCGCGCAGCCCGGTTCGGGATGTCGCCGTCCTCGGATATGTACGCGGCAGCCCCAGCAACGGCACGATCGCGACCACCGGCAATGCCGTGGCGAGCACGAAGACGGGCACGAAACCCCAGTTCTCGGCCACGGCGGGCCCGAGCGGCAGGCCCACGAGCTGCGGCGCTCCCGCTGCAAGGCCGTAGAGCCCGGAGCCTCGCGCCAGCGATCCCCGGGGCAGTAGCTCGGCGACGAGGGCACTGCCACACACCGTGATGAGGCCGAATCCCAACCCCCGCACGAACGACAGGCCGAGGATCGCGGCAGCGGAGGGGAACACCGTCAGTAACGACGCGGGCAGACCGATCAGCGCGGCACCCAGCACCAGACCCGCGCGGTAGCCGAACGATCGCACGAACGCGGGGACGACGAACTGCACCAACACGGTGCTGGCCATGAAGACGCCGGTGGAGGCGCCCGCGATGACCGGCCCTGCGCCCTGTTCCACGGCCCACATCGGGACGACGGGAAGCAACAGCGAGAAACCGCTGAAAGTGCCGGCCGAGGCGATCAGCATGAGCACGAACGGCCGGTAGCGCAGGGGGGAGGGCGCCTCATCACCGATGTCGGCGCGGGAACTGGGCATGGACACGTCCCTCTTCTAGTACGGCCGTACCCGTTTTGTCGAACACCGCCGAGCACCGTCGAGCCCCGCAGTCACGCACGGCTCAACCGCCTTACGGCCACACGATGCTCGGACCTCGGCGCACGGAGACACTCACAGTCGGTCACAGCCCGGTGGGTTCGCTGCCGCGCCGGTGTGCACACCGGCGCCGAGGGCGACCGAGCGCGCCGGAGAGCCCGCTCGTGCACGGGGCTCGAACGCCGAGGCCCCGACGGGGCCTCGAGCTCTCACCGCACGTCAGCCGCCCTGGTTGGAGATCTCGACGTGCAGGCCGGCGGCGATCTCCTCGTATTCCCTCGCCGAGGGTTCCCGGTCACCGAACCGAGCACGCAACTCGTCCCGACCGGCGACCTCCAACGCCCCCGCGTAACGGGGAGATCGCAGCTCGTCCTCCCCCAGTACCCGGAATACACCTTCGTGGAGGACCAGCTGCGCGGACGGTGCCTTGCTGGCGAGCAGTGCCCGAACGTCATCGGCGGTGAGGCGCATGGGACCTCCAGGTGATCCGGCAGCTGTCGAAACGACTCACCGTCGGTGTACCCGGGATGCAGCAACCGCAATGAAACCAAACTGGTACATCACCATGACAGGAGTAACTTCGCCTCAACACCGCCGCAGTTAGCCCAGAGTCACACTGCCGACCTGCGGAGACGAGGAAACTACCGACAACGGGGGCTCGTGGCACTCCGGTCGTTACCACCCGTATCTTTGCCTGCGGAGTCCTGGCCTTTCGACGCCGGACGTGGAGGGGTTGCCTTGCAGCAAGATCGCCAGTGGCCCGAGTCTCACAGCGAAGAGACGGACATACTTCCCCGAATCGACGCGGGGCCTGCTCAGGCTGCTCCTGAGCCCGAGCCGAACGCCGCGGATCCCACCCAGCACATCGACTCGCACAACGCGCCCACGCATCAGTTCACACCGGCGGGCGCGACCGGTGGTGGTGTGCCTCCCACATCTGGGGACGACGGGAACGGATCAGCGTCCGCGGACCGTCCGCGCTGGCGCAAGCCCGGTTTCATCGCCGCCGCCGTAGTCGGATTCCTGGTCCTGCTGTACGGGCTCGACCTGCTCGTCACCAACGGCAACGTTCCCCGCGGGGTGAGCGTCGCCGGTGTCGACGTGGGCGGCATGAGCCATGCCAAGGCCGAGGACCTGCTGCGAGAGAAGCTCGACCCGAGGCTCGACCAGCCGGTGTCCTACACCGCGGGTGAGGTGTCGGGTGAGTTCCACCCGAAACAAGCCGGATTGTCGCTCGACTGGAACGCCACGCTGGAACAGGCGGGTGACCAACCCCTCAACCCCTTCACCCGCATCACGTCGTTCTTCACCACGACCGAACTGGGCGTGGTGACCAAGCCCGAACGCAACCAGTTCGCCAACGCCATGAAGGCGTTGCGTAAGGAGATCGACCAGGAACCCGTCGAGGGCAACGTCGTCTTCGAGAACGCCCAGCCGAAGGCCGTGGAACCCAAACAGGGACAGCAGCTCAAGGAGGACCAGGCCCGCAACCTGATCCTCAAGCACTGGGTCTCCGGTGAGCAGCTCGACCTGCCCGTGGAGTCGACGCCGGTCACGGTGTCCATGGACGAAGTGCAAAGGGCGCTCAAACAGGTCGCCGAACCCGCCATGTCCGGCCCCGTCGTGGTGCGCGGTGAGGGCGCCGACGGCGTCCTGGAGCCCGAGGAGATCGCGGCCGGGCTGTCGTTCGAGGCCAAGGACGGCTCCCTGATCCCGAAGATCGACCAGAAGAAGATCGTCGAAGGCGTCGAGGAGGAATTGGCCTCCACCGAGAAGGAGGGCAAGGACGCCACCATCGTCTTCAAGGACGGCAAGCCCACCGTCGAACCGTCCGAGGACGGCGTCCAGATCAAGTGGGACGAGACGCTGAAGCCTCTGCTCGACGTGCTCAAGCAGACCGAGGATCGCGAATTGCACGCGACCTACGAGGAGCAGCCCGCCGAGCTCACCACGGAGGAGGCTGAGGACCTCGGCATCAAGGAGGTCATCGGCGAGTTCACGACCGGTGGGTTCGCCCCCGACTCGGGCGTAAACATCCGCGTGGTCGCCGAGAAGGTCAACGGCGCGATCGTCAAGCCGGGCGAGACGTTCAGTCTCAACGAGTTCACCGGCCCCCGCACCAAGGCGCAGGGCTACGTCGAGGCGGGCATCATCGAGAACGGCGCCCCGGGCAAGGCCGTCGGTGGCGGGATCTCCCAGTTCGCCACGACGTTGTACAACGCGTACTACTTCGCGGGCCTGAAGGACGCGGGACACCAGGAGCACAGCTACTACATCAGCCGGTACCCGAAGGGCCGCGAGGCCACCGTGTTCCAGAACCCCGACGGCTCCAGTGTCATCGACGTGAAGTTCACCAACGACAGCCCGCACGGTGTGGCGATCCAGACGATCTGGACCGAATCGGACATCACCGTGCGGTTGTGGGGAACCAAGCGGTACGAGGTCAGCTCGGAGACCGGACCCGAGACCAACAAGGTGCCACCGCAGGAGAAGGAGGGCCCGGCGGAGAACTGCCAGCCGAGCTCGGGCACCCCGGGCTTCACCGTGACCGACACCCGAATCATCAAGGACATCGAGACGGGGCAGGAAGTGCGCAGGGAAGAGCGCACGGTGAAGTACAACCCGCAACCGAAGATCGTCTGCAAGAACGAGGACAAGGACGATGACTGAGAACGGCGACGCCTGAGGACGGCACCGTGCTCCGGTGACCTCCTCGGTCTTCCGCCACGGCCGTTGTCGGAAAAGGTCCCCACCCGAGAAACGATCGAAGGGGCGTGCACCTGGACGGGCACGCCCCCTTCAGCGTCGAAAGCGCCGTTCTTCTTCAGAGGGTGGGATCAGCGGATCGTACGCAGCCTCGACACCTCGGCTATGCGCCGTTCCGCGAGCCGGTCGGCCGCGGTCGCCGGCGGCACGTCCTCCTCCTCGGCGAGGGCGAAAACCCGTTTCGTCACGTCGTACAGGCCGCTCACCTTACGACGGGCACGCTCGTAGTCGAATCCGTGCAACTCGTCGCTGACCTGGACGACCCCGCCGGAGTTGACCAGGTAGTCGGGGGCGTAGAGGATGCCGCGTTCGTCGAGCAGCTTCTCGACCCCGGCGTGCGCGAGCTGGTTGTTCGCCGAACCACAGACGATCTTGGCCCGCAGCGCGGCCACCGTGGTGTCGTCGAGCGCTCCACCCAGAGCGCACGGCGCGTAGATGTCGAGCTCGGAAGAGATCAGTTCGGCCGTGTCAGCCACTGCGGTCACCGAGGGGTGGGCCGCGCGCACCCGCTCGATCGCGGCCTCGGAGACGTCGGTGACGACGACCCCCGCGCCCGCCTCGACGAGGTGGCCCACGAGAATGTGACCGACCTTGCCGACGCCCGACACGCCGACGCGCTTGCCGCGCAGGTCGGGGCTTCCCCACAGGTGCTCGGCCGACGCGCGCATACCTTGGAAGACGCCGTAGGCGGTCAGGCCCGAGGGGTCTCCGGAACCACCGTCGTCCTGGGACCGTCCGGTGACGAAGGTCGTCTCCCTCGCGATCATGTCCATGTCCGCTACGTACGTGCCCACGTCGCAGGCGGTGATGTAGCGCCCGCCGAGCGACTCGACGAAGCGACCGTAAGCCCGCAGCAGTGGCTCCGACTTCAGCGTGTCGGGATCACCGATGATGACGGCCTTGCCCCCGCCCAGGTCGAGTCCGGCCAGCGCGCTCTTGTACGACATACCCTTTGACAGGGCCAGGACGTCGTTCAGGGCGTCCTGTTCCGACTCGTACGGATAGAAGCGGACTCCGCCGAGCGCGGGCCCCAAAGCGGTGGAGTGCACCGCGATGATCGCCTTGAGCCCGGATTGCGGGTCTTGGCAGTAGACCACCTGCTCGTGGCCGCCGTCGCGGCCGAATACACCCTCGGTCACGGTCGTGACTCCTTTGTCTTGCCGTTGGCGCGGCTTGTGGCGCGCGCACGCGGTGTTTTCATCGGTTGTGGACGGCGAAGGCCCGAAAGGTCGTTTCCGGTCGGTCACCGCCGCCTGCGAATCTAACCCACCCACCGCGCCGCCGGGAACGGCTGACGAAAGGTCTTTCAGGACTTCGGTGAACGCAGCGCTTCGACCGCCGAGGCGAACATGGTGGACTTGATGGCACCGAGGGTGCCCTTGTCCTTGCCCGCCAGTGCGCGGACCCGCTCGCACGCGGTCGACAGCACTTCGTCCTCCCCGACGGCGGCGTCCACGAGTCCGATCTCGACTGCCTTGTGTCCGCCGAAGCGCTGCCCGGTGGTCATCGAGGCGATCGCCGCGGCCGGCGTGAGCTTGCTTTGGATGAGCGCGGCCATACCCGGCGTGAACGGGATGTTGATATCGGCCTCGGGGAAGCAGAAGAAGCCGCGGTCGGCACGCATGACCCGGAAGTCGTGTGCCATCGCCAACATGGCGCCCGCACCGAACGCGTGACCGTTCACGGCGGCCACGGTGGGAACCGGCAGGGTGAGCACGCGGGCGAACAGCTCGTGCACGTCGGCCACGTAGCGCTCGGCCTGATCACCGTTGGCCATCAACCATTCCAGGTCGAGTCCGTTGGAGTAGAACTTGCCGCGCCCGATGGTCACCAAAGCGGCGGGGCCGTCGTGGTCACCGATGGTGTCCAGATGAGTGTGGGTCTTTTGCAACCACTCCGGGGAGAAACGGTTCTCCCCGTCTCCGAGATCCAGCACGAACACGGAATCCTGGTGGCTCAGCGTGGGCACGATCGTCCTTCTTTCTCGGAAAACAGCGCGACACAAGCACTGGTTACTCACGGGTAACCTATCCTGAGGCTAACAGAACACGTGCTCACCGCTGCTCGTGGAGAACCATCGCGGTACCCGGCGGCCGATTCCGCTCCCGCGACGATCCGAGAGCCGTCACGGGTCGGCGACACGGCCCGACCCCTGCGAAGACGGAGACCGTGCCGAGCTCGGAGGACACCGACGCCTGGGCCAATGCGGCCAACTCCCGCCGATCCGTGGCACGCCCGGACGCGATCTCGGGACACACCATCAGTTCGAGCGTCAACCCCCGCATCCGGACCGTCCGCCGTACCGAGGCCACCAACGCACCACATCCCCGAACGGAGCCGCGTGTGCCCCGCACGACCAACCGCACACCGCCGGCAACGCACGCGACACCAGCCGGACCACCCATCGTCGTGCACTGGCACGCGGCAGAGCCAGCATCGGCGCCACCATTACCTCGACGAGCGAGGACCGCAGGGCCGCCAGCGCGGAGAGGTCGAACTCGTTGTCGGAGTACAGCCCGCCCGCCTCGTTCGCCCCGGAGGGCGGAAGCATCCGGTAGGTGCCGACCAGTAGCTGTGACCGCGTCATGGTCATCGATGCTCGGACGGCGATACGACCGGCAGGAAGGATCTTCGCAACGTCCGTGCGTCCATCGCGTGAACTCCGCCCACACATACCCCTCGAACGACGAAGGGCCACCTCCGCCGCGGACGGCGAAGGTGGCCCTTGAAGTCGCAGGCTTCAAAGCCGGACGCCCGGCTCAACCCTTGCGCTTGGTGACCTCCTCGGTCAACTGCGGGGCGACGTCGAACAGGTCGCCCACCACACCGAAGTCGGCGATCTCGAAGATCGGGGCCTCGGGGTCCTTGTTGACCGCGACGATGGTCTTCGAGGTCTGCATACCCGCGCGGTGCTGGATCGCACCGGAGATGCCGAGCGCGATGTAGAGCTGCGGCGACACGGTCTTACCGGTCTGTCCGACCTGGAACTGGGCCGGGTAGTAGCCGGAGTCGACCGCCGCGCGAGAGGCGCCGACGGCCGCGCCGAGCGAGTCGGCCAGCTTCTCCACGACGTCGAACTTCTCGGCGGAGCCGACACCACGGCCACCCGAGACCACGATCGAGGCCTCGGTCAGCTCGGGACGGTCACCGGCGACGACCGGCTCGACACCCGTGATCTTGGCGGACTTGGCCGGGTCCACGGCGGGCAGCGAGACGGTCTCCTCGGCAGCCGCGCCCTCGGCCTGCTCCGCCTCGACGGCACCGGGCCGCACCGAGATCACCGGGATGCCGCGGGTGGCCTTCGCCTTCACGGAGAACGCGCCACCGAAGATCGACTGGTCGACGCTGCCGTCGGAGTTCACGCCCACGGCGTCGACGAGCCAGCCGGAACCGATGCGCACGGCCAGCCGCGCGGACACCTCCTTGCCCTCCGAACCGGCGGGGACGAGGACGGCAGCGGGCGAGGCCTGCTCCACGACGGCCGCCAACGCGTCGACCTTCGGCGTGACGAGGTAGGAGTCGGCGTCGTCGGACTCGGCCACGTACACCTTCGCGGCGCCGTAGGACGCCAGCGACTCCTTGGCCTTCGCCGCCGAGCCGGGCGCACCGACCACGACGGCCGACGGCTCGCCAAGCGCACGGGCGGCGGTCAGCAGCTCGTACGTGACCTTCTTGACCTCACCGTCGACGTGGTCGACGAGGACGAGTACTTCGCTCATGAGTTCTTTTCCTTGTCTGTCGTCGTTCGATGAAGTCAGATGATCTTCTGGGCCACCAGGTACTCGGCGACCTTCGCGCCACCGTCGCCTTCGTCGGTGATCTTCTCACCGGCGGTCCGCGGCGGCTTCGGAGCCGCTTCCAGCACGGTGGACCCGGCGTTGGCGAGGCCGAGCTCGCCCGCGTCGACACCGAGGTCGGCGACGGTCAGGGTCTCCACCGGCTTCTTCTTGGCGGCCATGATGCCCTTGAAAGAGGGGTAACGCGGCTCGTTGATCTTCTCGGTCACGCTGACCACGGCGGGCAGGTTGGCCTCGAGGTGGGTGATGCCGTCCTCGGTCTCCCGGTCGACCTTGATGGTGTCGCCCTCGACCGTCACCGCACGGGCGTGGGTGAGCTGCGGCATGCCGAGCAGCTCGGCCAGCACCGCGGGAACGGCACCTCCCCGGCCGTCGGAGGCCTCGTTACCGGCGATGACCAAGTCGACGCCCTCGACCTTGCGCACGGCCGCGGCCAACACCTTCGCGGTGGCCAGCAGGTCGGAGCCGTGCAGGATCTCGTCGGAGACGTGGATCGCCTTGTCGGCACCCATGGACAGCGCCTTGCGGATCGCGTCGGTGGCGCGGTCGGGGCCGACGCACAGGACGGTTACCTCGCCCTCACCGGCTTCCTTGATCTTGAGCGCCTCCTCGACGGCGCGCTCGTTGATCTCGTCGATCACCGCGTCGGCGGATTCACGGTCAAGAGTGTGGTCGTTCTCGTTGAGCTTTCGCTCCGAGTAGGTGTCTGGCACCTGCTTGACCAGAACAACGATGTTGGTCATGGGTCTCCTTCGGCGCACACGCAGGGCGTTACTGGCCGGTAGATTACGGCCTTTTCTCTACCGTACGCCCCCCGAGGTGACTACCTTCACCCGGATTCGGCATTTACCGGGACGATCGTTCCAGTACCGTGGTTGTGGTGCTTCAAGTACACACCGAAACGGCTTGTGCGCCAAAAGTCGCAATCCACTGCTTCTAATGGGTGGATCAAGCGGTTAACCTGCCGACGTGCCAGTAGCAGTGATCACCGACTCGACAGCCTGCCTACCAGAGCAGTTGGCCGCTCAATGGGGGATTTCGGTCGTCCAACTCCAAATCCAGGCAAACGGCCGAATCGACGACGAATCCCGCTTCGAAAGGGCGGAACTGGTCGAAACCCTGCGCTCCGGGAATCCGGTCACCACGAGTCCACCCGACCCGGGAGCATTCTTTTGGACCTTCCAGGACGCGGTCAGCGCGGGCGCCGACGCCATCGTCAGCCTTCACATCTCCCGCCGCCTGTCGGCCACCGCGGACGCGGCGAGGGAAGCCGCGAAACAGGTGCGTGTTCCCGTCCACGTCGTCGACACCACCACCACCGGCATGAGTCTCGGATTCGCCGTGCTGTCGGCCGCACGCGCGGCCGCGGCGGGCGCCGGACCGCAACGCGTCCTGGAGATAGCGGGCCGTCGCTACCTCTCCAGTCAGGAATTCGTCTACGTCGACACGCTGGAATACCTGCGTCGGGGTGGCCGTATCGGCGCGGCCGCCGCCCTGCTCGGCAACGCGTTCTCCCTCAAGCCCCTACTGACCGTGCGCAACGGCGAGATAGCGCCGCTGACCAAGGTGCCCGGCAGCAAACGCGCGCTGGCCAGGCTCACCGACCTCGCGGTGCAGCACGCGGGTGAACGCCCGGTGGACATCGCCGTCGCCAGCGTGACGCCGTCCGCCCGAGAGATGGACATGGTGCAGCAACTGCGCAACCGCATTCCCGAGTTGAACGACATCATGCTCGTGAACATCGGCACGGTGCTCACTGCGCACGTGGGCCCCGGCACGCTCGGCATCACCGTCGCCCCGGTCCCGTAGCTCGCCACGACACGGATTTCGAAGCGACACCGGTCCCGTTCGGGCATGACGTGGCGATCCGGTGCTGCGTCCTCGGTGTCCTCGGTGTCCTCGGTGTCTCTGTGCCCTCTGCGCCCTCTGTGTCCTCGGCCCCTCTGCCATGTCGATGGCCGTGGAGGTGGACTTCGGGCATTCCGACTGACACGCTGCTGCCGAGAACGAGGCCCACTCGCCTCACCGGTCCACGAGTTCGTCGGTCAAGGTAGTTTCCCTGTACGGAAACGCCGAGCAGCCAGGAGAAAGCACGAGTGTCACTCACAGCCGAGGACAGAGCCACCGCCCTGCACCTCACCGGCGAACGCACGGTTCCGGGGGTTCCCGAGGAGAACTACTGGTTCCGCAGGCACGAGGCCGCCTATCACGCGCTGGTGCCGTTCTGTCGGGACGCAGTGGTGCTGGAGGCGGGTTGCGGCGAAGGCTACGGTGCCGCACTCGTGGCCGAGCACGCGTCGCGGGTCGTGGCACTCGACTACGACGAGCCCACCACGACGCACGTGGCGGAACGCTACCCCACTGTGGACGTGGTGCACGGCAACCTGGCGTTTCTGCCCGTGCGAACCGGATTGATCGACGTGGTCGCCAACCTGCAGGTGATCGAGCACCTGTGGGACCAGGCGGGTTTCCTCGCCGAATGTCGCCGGGTGTTGCGGCCCGGTGGCCGGTTGTTCGTCACCACACCCAACCGGCTGACGTTCACCCCGGATTCCGACACCCCGCTCAACCCGTACCACACCAGAGAACTTTCCCCGTCCGAATTGGACCAGTTGTTGCGCGAGGCGGGATTCACCGTGGAGAGCCTGCGTGGGCTCCGGCACGGCCCCGCTCTGACCGAATTGGACCGACGCCACGGTGGCTCGATCATCCAGGCCCAGCTCGACGTCGTGCTGGGCAGCCTCCCGGGACAGGCGACGTGGCCGCGGGCTCTGCTCGCCGATGTGGAGTCGATCACCGCCGAGGACTTCGAACTCCACGACGATGCCCTCGACGACACCCTCGATCTCGTCGCCGTGGCGGTGCGCTCGTGAACGACACCGAAGGCACCTTCTGTCTGGTCCTGCACAGCCACCTGCCGTGGCTGCCCCACCACGGGAACTGGCCGGTCGGCGAAGAATGGCTCTACCAGGCGTGGGCCCACTCCTACGTGCCCGTGATGGACCTGCTGCGCCGGTTCGCCGACGAAGGGCGCCACGACGTCCTCACCCTGGGCGTCACCCCGGTGCTGGCAGCCCAGCTCGACGACCCGTACGCGCTGCGATCATTCTCCGAATGGCTCGGCCACTGGACGCTGCGAGCGCAACAGGCGGCTTCGCTGTGGCGCGGACACGACCTGCTCTCCGAACTCGCAGCAGCCGAGTACCGCTCGGCGCACCGCGTACTCGCCGAAGCGGAATCCCACTGGCGGCACGGATTCTCCCCACTGCTTCGGTCCTTGGTGGACTCGCAGGTGATCGAACTGCTCGGTGGCCCGGCCACCCACCCGTTCCAACCGTTGCTCGACCAACGGGTGCGAGCGTTCGCGCTGCACACCGGACTGGACGACACCGCACTGCGGACCGGGCACCGGCCCGAGGGCATCTGGGCACCCGAATGCGGTTACGCGCCGGGCATGGAGGACGGCTACGCCGCGGCCGGTGTGCGCCGATTCCTCGTCGACGGGCCGTCCCTGCACGGCGACACCGCCTCGGCCCGCACCGTCGGTTCGACCGACGTCGTATGCTTCGGGCGCGACCTGGAGGTGACCTACCGGGTGTGGTCCCCCAAGGCCGGTTACCCGGGACACAGCGCCTATCGCGACTTCCACACGTGGGACCACGAAGTGGGGATCAAGCCGTCGCGGGTGACCGGTAAGCACATCGCTCCCCAGGACAAGGCCCCGTACGACCCGGCGCTCGCGGCCGACGCGCTCCGCCGGCACGTGGACGACTTCGTCGAAACGGTGGTGCAGCGACTACGTCAGCTGCGGGAACGACACGGGCGCCCCTCCCTGGTGGTGGCCGCCTACGACACCGAGCTCTTCGGCCACTGGTGGTACGAGGGCCCACAGTGGCTGGAAGCCGTGCTGCGGGCCCTGCCCGAGGCGGGCGTTCGGGTGACCACGTTGCGGGGCGCGTTGGAGGCCGGTCACCTCGGTGGCCCCGTGGAGGTGCCCGCCTCCTCGTGGGGTTCGGGCAAGGACTGGCGAGTGTGGGACGGCGAACAGGTCGCCGACATGGTGGAGGCCAACGCCGCGCTCCAACAGCGGTTACTGGCGCTGCCCGGCGACGGCCCGGTCCGGAACCCCGTGGCCGACCAGGCCGTCACCGAGGCACTGCTGGCCCTGTCCAGCGACTGGGCGTTCATGGTGACGAAGAACTCGGCCGCCGACTACGCCCGCAGGCGGGCGCGTGAACACACCGAACGCTTCGACCGCCTCTCGGACGCGCTGCGCACCGGCCGACCCGACGCACGCGCGCTCGCCGAGAGTTACCGCGCCGCGTCCCTGCCCTTCGGGCACCTGGACGCGCGAGGGCTGTTCAGGCCCGTGAGCCCGCGGCGATGACGGCGCGGTTGCGTTCGGCCACCACCGGCACCGTCACCTTCACGACCCTGCGGTCATAGGTGAGCAGCCCGTTGACCTCGTTCTCCACATCCGCGAGTTGGGTGTAGACGGCTCCGGACAGGCGATCGCGGGCCAGGGACTCCAGTTCCTCGCTGAGCTCCACGTACCGTTCGGTGAGGCGGTCGCGGTCGGCCACCATCTCGTACGCCACCGGCTCACCGGGCCAGACGTGCCCGTCCACGACCAGCCCCACGCCACCGAACTCGCCGTCGACGACGGCCCTGGAATCGGTCACCTCCGGCCGCCCCGGCCCCACGTAGGTGTGGTCGTCGTAGACATCGCCCGCCCCCGAATCGGGCTGGGAATGGCAGCAGTTGACCCCGCTGGCCGCGATGACGAGCCGGGTCGGGTCGGCGGCCTTGACCTCCTCGGTGATGCGGGCGGTGTCGTATTCGCCCCACCCCTCGTTGAACACCACCCACAGCACGAGTGACGGGACATTGCGCAGCTGGGCGAGCAGTTCGTGAAGCTCGGCCTCGAAGCGCCGCCTCGCCGCAGCCACCGGCGAAGGCTGCGGGCCGGGAGGGTTGTCGAGCACCACGGGCAGCGACGGCATGTCCTGCCACACCAGCAGGCCCAACCGGTCGGCCCAGTGGTACCAGCGCATCGGCTCCACTTTGACGTGTTTGCGCACGCTGTTGAAGCCGAGCGCCTTGGTGCGTTCCAGGTCGAACCGCAGCGCCTCGTCGGTGGGCGCGGTGTAGATGCCGTCCGGCCAGTAGCCCTGGTCCAAGGGCGCGTGGAGGAACACCGGCTCGTCGTTGAGGAAGATACGTGGAGGACCTTCACCGGCCTCCCTGGGCCGGACCGCGATCGTGCGCAGAGCCGCGTAGCTCGCCACCTCGTCGAGTACCGTCCCGTCGCCGTCGAGCAGGCGCACCGTCACG
>JAJYTH010000181.1 GCA_021793175.1 Actinomycetes bacterium | reverse complement strand
TCGATCGGACGTACTCCTGCAGGGCTTCGCGGAGCTGCTCGAGTGGGCTGGTGGTCATTCGGTCTCCAATCCGAGAGCGGCGGCTGCGAGCTTCGTTCCGATTCCGGCGGGGTAGGTGTCATTCCATGCGTGGAGCACGTCGAGCACGCGCTCCACCATTTCGTCGGTGACCTTCGCCTCGATCAACGGGACGACATCCTCAAGGGCCTCTGACGCGACGACATCACCCTCGGGGCCTTCCCAATATCCGGGCTTGCCTTCTCGCACCCAGGCCCCGCTGACCATGCCGCGCTCATCCCTGTAAGTCGCAATGACAGCCGGGGCGTCGTGCCATGCGGGCTTGGGCTTCGGGGCGCGGGACAGGATGCGGATGTTGTCGAAGCCGTATTTGTGGTCCGTCGCCGCTTCGACAATGCGGAACGAACGGCCCCGGTGCCGCTCATCCTCGATGTACGTATCCCCCTTCTTCGGGATGCCGGGGGTGGCCTCATTCCACCATTCGGTGAGCTGGTCGATATGGTTCGTGGTCATCGTGCGCTCCTGTCGTTCTCGTACTGGGCGTCAGCGCACCGCGCGTACACCTCGTACATTTCGTACTCCTTTGCCGCCTTCTCGCGCTGGCCGCGATAGGTGACAACTTCGGCCCAAAGCATCGCCGCGAAGATTCCGGACCCGAGCAGGTAGAACCGCCCGAAGTTTGCGAACGCCATAACCGCGAAAACGGCGATAGCGACGGCAGATAGCGCGGCCTGCCGCGCGGCGTCCTTCGCTACCTTCTCTGCGTATTGCGCTCTGAGCCGTGACGCGATCGCGGCGGCTGCATAGTTTGCGTGGGCAGTAAGTCTCATCGTGCGCTCCTGGTGCGGGTGGGGTTCTTGAGTCGTGTGGTGCCGCGTGCGTGACTGCCGCAGTTCGGGCAGTGCAGGTGCTCGTAGCGTTGGACGTTGGCGTGCACGGTTCTCCCGGTCGCGGTCATGGTCGATCCGCACGAGGGGCACGCCATCTCGTCGTCGGTCCACATGCCGAGGTGGGGAATGTTCCGGGCGTAGGGCCTGAGCCGGTCGAAGAGCGCCTCCGAGGCAATGATGTCGCCCCGGTTGTAGTCCTCGATCCGCGCCTGTGCATCCTTGTCCCCTGCGACTGCTGCCTGCGCGACCCGAACGTCGTACTTGTCGCTCTTGGACTCGACGCCGAGACGCTTAGCCAGACTGTCCAGCGTGTTACTCGGCATTGAAAACGCCGAGCGCGCCACCTTCAACGTGTCGATGATCTTGAACGGTGACGGGGCGGGAAGTCCGAGCATCGCCCAATCGCCTGCCAGGATCGGGAAGTCGAAACCTGCGGCATGGTGCCCGATGGCGATGTCGCATTCGTCGGCGACTTCCCAGAGGCGGCGGAGGAAACCGTCATTGCCTCCCACCTCCCACTCGGCGGCGAAGTGCACTTCGTCTTCGCCGTACCAGCGCCATGCTGCGCAGATGGTGCGGGGCCATTCGAGTACGTCGTCGGCGTGGATGCGCCTGCCGATGGTGTGCTTCCATCCGTTGAGGTCCCAGAATTCGCCTTCGATGGTGAGGCCGCGATGCTTGACCCTCGCGTGTCCGGGGATGCGCTCGATGTCGAGAGTGACGACACGGGCGTTCACGGTCGGGGCGATGCGGGGCTGGATGTGCTTTAGGCGGTTCATGCACGCTCATTTCGGTAGGGGTTGTCGGGGATTTGGATGGTTCCCTGTTCGGACGCTGCGTCGATTGCCTCGTCCCAGATGTCTGCGGCGGTGGCTTCGAGTGCGGCGCGGGCGTCTGCTCGGGCGTATGCGGCGTCCTCGGGGTGCATGTCCGTGAGCAGCGACTTGCCGCCCATGCCGGTCACGATTGCCTGAGCGGCCTTGTCGATGAGGTGGTCGGGGATCACTGGCCCTCCGATGCCTTGTAGGGGTTGGGGGTGTGCTGGTTGATATCGATTAGCGAGACGCCGAGCAGGTGCGCGCGCTCGTCATCGCTCCCGGCGTCGTAGCCTTCCTCCCAAATGTCTGCGGCGACGGCTTCGAGTGCTGCGCGGAGATGCTGGCGCGGGTCGGGAGGTGGAGGCATCGGTCCGCGCAAATCCGGGTATGCCAGCTCGTTGCGGATCGCCTGCTGGTTGCTGGACCGGACGTATGCGTGCCATGCCTTGTCGGCGAGGTGGTCGGGGATCATCGCGTCTTCTTCCTGTACCTGCGCACGGACGCCTCGCTGATGCCGGTGCCGAGGTTGTTGTCTCGGGCGTACTGGGTGAGGGCGTCGGCGATGTCCTGGTGCGCGTACATGTAGTCGCCACCGATGCGCGCGGTGAGCCACATGCGTGCGGTGGTGGCGTCTTCGGGGTGGCAGTCGTCCATGTGCGCGAGAACAGCATCGATCTTGTTGCCGTTCACGGTCGGGGTGAGGGTGGGGAGACTCATTCGGCGTCCTCCTCGATGGGGGCGTAGGTGGTGCGGGCGATGGTGACGTGTAGGCCGTCAGCGATGAATGCCTCGCAAATAATGTTGAGTCGGTGCCATGCGTCGGCGGCCTGTGCTTCGGGGATGTCCTCGATCTGTAGTTCAAGGTCGGTGAGGCGGGTCATTGCGCCTTCTCCTTAAGTTCTCGCCCGTCGAGTGAATGGTGGGTGTAGAGCCAGGAGTCACCGTCCGGGGTGGGGACGTGTTCGACAGTGGGGCCGCAGATACAGTCGTTGTCCTCGTGGGCGATGAGGTCGTTGATCGGCTCGACGTGCCAGATGCTCATTCGTTTTCCTCTTTCCAGCAGCATCCGTCGCATCCGTGTACACCGGATGATTCGCGGCCTACACGTGCACGGTGCGCGATATCGTCGGGGTCGTCATGCCCGATGCCGTGGGGGCAGATGCGTTCCATGACGCCCTTGTCGGCCCGCCAGTGCAGGGGCGCGTCGTTGAGGGGGTGGTCGGACGGGTTGTGAATCACGCAGAACGGGCCGGAACACTCGTCCGGGCCGTGCGTGCGAAGGAACAACGTCACGACCGCGCCTCCCGAGCCTTAGCAAGCCGATCCGCGAGTGCCTGCCTCTGCTCGTCGGTGAGGTTTCGCTTCCGCTTAGCACCAGACGCGGGGTTCCAGTCGCGGGCCGGGAT
>JAJYTH010000180.1 GCA_021793175.1 Actinomycetes bacterium | reverse complement strand
GCCCCATACCGGTGACCGCATAGCGGTGGGCCAGATGCTGGGTGGGGATCTCTGTGCGGCATCGCTTGTTGTAGTGGCCGTGCAGGAGCAGGCGGTAGAACAGCTCGTCGTCATCCGTCAGCGCGAAACCACCCTCACCGGCGGAGAGGGGTTTTGGCCCGTTCATCGAGAAGGCGGCGATGTGGCCGAACGTGCCGACCTTCCGGTCCGCCACGGTCGCGCCGTGAGCGTGGGAGGCATCCTCAAGAAGAGCAGGCCGTGTTCGTCCGCCAGCTGGCGCAGCTGGTCGACCGCCGCGGGAAGGCCCCAGAGGTGGGTTGCCATGATCGCTGTTGTCTTGTCGGTGATGCGCTCCTCGACGTCTGCCACCGAGACGTTGCCCGTCTCGTCGCTGTCGGCGAGTACGGGAATCGCGCCCAGGTGCAGCAGCGGCGTCGCAGTGGCGAGGAACGTGTAGGCGGGGACGATCACCTCATCGCCGGGCTCGACGTAAGCGGCCGCGTAGGCCGAGTGGATCGCCGCGGTCCCGGAGCTGGTGAGTACCGCATGGCGCACGCCGAAGTAGTCCTTGAGCACGTCCTCCAGCTCGGCGATGACGCCTGAGCGGTCGTAGATGGAGACGGAGGTTTCCAACTGGTCGAGTACTGCCTTGGTGGTGTTCGAGGTGATCGGCGGCCAGGTGAAGTGGGGTCCCGGCTCCGTGATCACCGGTGTGCCACCGTTGACGGCGAGCGCCTTCACTCACAGCTCCTTCGGGTTCACGTGGGTTCGGGTGCGGGCGGACTCATAACAGCCCTGGATGAAACTCAGGTGGGCAAGGTTTTCGCGAGGGCCGCTGACGTTCGGTCGCAGCCCTTCCACGACACGGCAGAAGTGGTTGACCTGGGACACGGCCGCCGATGGCCACGCTTGCTCGCGTGCCAGTGACTCCACGACCTCGCCGTCGTTGGTGAGCCGCTGGATACGTCCGCGTTCGAGGTGAACGATCCCTTTCGAGCCGACGAGCCTGATCTGTTCGGTCTTCGGCCCGATGAACCGGGATAGCAGGAGGGACCCGTAGAGGCCGCTGTCGTAGGAGAAGTGGATGAGAGCGGTGTCCTCGGCGTCGTAGTCACGGTCCGGCTGCGCGTTGATCGACATGTCCGCAAGGATTCGGTCGGGGAGGCCGAAGTACCACAGCAACATGTCGACCAGGTGGTACCCCATGTCGATCACGCACCCGCCGCCCGCTCGGTTGACATGGCCGCGCCAGCCTTCGGACGGGTCGGCGATGTGCAGCGTGTACGCCGCATCGACCACGAACGGGGTGCCGATCTGGTCCGCGAGTTGGTGGAAGCTCGTATAGATGGGATTGAACCGCCGCTGAAGCGTCACCATGAGATGAATGCCGGCGCGCTCGCATTCCTTCGCGAGTTCCTTGGCCTCGGACAAGGTCGTTGCGAAGGGCTTTTCCTTGAGCACATGAATTCCTCGGCTGGCCGCGGCCTCGATGATCTGCCGTCCAGCATCGTGCGGTACGCACACGACGACGAAGTCGAGCTGTTCGGCGTCGAACATCGCCTCCACGTTGGCGTAGCCGTTGACCTGGAGCCTGTACTGCTGCTCGCGCAGGACCGCGTCGTTCTCGTCGCAGATCGCGACCAGCTCCGCCACGTCCGAGCCCAGCAGGCCCGGTACATGGTCCTCTAGCGCTTGCTTGCCGAGCCCGACCACAGCTGCTCGAAGTTTTGTAGCACTTCTCGACCGGTCTCCCTTGGTGGCGAGCGGAAGTCGCAACAAGTCACTCATGTATGGTTTTCCCTCTCGCGAACACTTTCTCCCAGAGAACGCGAACCATGGTCGACGGCCGAATAACGGTTGCCTTTCCAGAGCTATCCCGCCCTTCTGAGGTGGTCGGTATTCGTTTCCTTTTCGGCGCTTTGGTCGAGCGAGCGAAGTCCGTCGAGGACGCGTTGCAGCAACCTGATGTCACGTAGTGGATTGATCAGAACGCGCGGTTCCGGATACCTCTTCCGTTCACGGCGTGGTAGCACCGGAGGCAGTCGCACCGTGTCGTCGATGCCCCTGTTCCGCCTGGCGATGACGCACCAGACAACGCGTCGACCGGGACGGGGCAGGTCGTAGCCCCAGTCCTCGATGTCGGCTTGGAAGGGGCTTTTGGAGAGCGACGTCGGCGCCGATTCGTGGTGGTCCCAGACCTGGACGACCAGCGACCGTGCCATGAGAAGCAACCGAACGGCTATCAGTCCGGACCGTGCGGGCTCGCCGACTTGAGCCGAACCTGCGTCGGCGGCACCTGCCGTCGCGATGGAGTGTGCAACGAACTCGCCCACGACACCGCTGGCGGTGTTCGCGCAGCGTTGGTCGAGCTGCCAGTCCCTCGTGTGTGCCTGCACGAGAAGCTGTGCGCACGAGATCGCGCTCGCACAAGCAACGAGGAGGAGCCCGTCCTCCGATATCGACGCCTCTGCGCTTGGTGTTCTGCTTCTGGATGGGTCGAACGAACCTCCGAGGGCCCCGGCTTTGGTCTGGATGTCCAATTCGCTTGGGAGGCAGGACCAGCGACGAGCGTCGGGGTGCTGGCGTCGCCGGTCCTGCCGGCTTGATGGAGTCACGGACGAGCCATCTCGAGGTTGTGATCGGCCAACACGGCACGGGAACACGGCCACGTCAACCCACATACCGCGCAGTGACTTCCGGCGTCGATGTGCTCGCGGAGAACGACGGCCGCACGTGCGGCAAGGCCATCGAGGAACACGCGGAGGGAATCATGAACCACCTCGGAGCGGTGAGAGTTTTGGCTGGTCACGGGACCTCCTGTCACCGTTGTCGAGCGACCGTCAACGGCCGTAGGCTTGATACAACCGACCGTAATCGGGCCAGCACAGGGCGTACTCCGGGCAATTTCCGGACAAAAACCGGACATTGGGTGTTCTGACCGGGGACGGCACACCAACATCGGCAGGGGGAGGTGGACGGTGGCGATCAAACGGCGTCGTCTCGCGAGGCGACGCAAATCGCAAGGTTTCAGCCAAGAATCTCTCGCCGAACGATTGGGAGTGGACCCCAAGACGATTCGGCGGTGGGAAAGCGGCGAGACCGAAGAGGGGCCACAACCTTGGTTACGGCCGAAACTGGCGCAGT
>JAJYTH010000179.1 GCA_021793175.1 Actinomycetes bacterium | reverse complement strand
TTCGGCACCACGGGGGCGAGATCGACGGTGTCGACATCGTGCCGGGCGCCGTCGGCCGTCGCGGCGGCCTCCAGACCACCGGCCCGCAGGAGAGCGCCGACATCGGCGAATCCCGTCTCGATCGCCGCGGTGCCTTCGACACGCACGGCGGCGGTCTTCTCGCCAAGGCGGATGGTCGCCAACCTCATCGTTGCTCTCCTTCTACGTGGACGCGGTTGAAGTGCAGACGCTCCATGATCGGGGCGTCCGAGAAGCGGAACAGGTCGAACTGCTCCTCAGCCTGCAAGGACCACGGCACCCACGAGGGCACCACGAACAAATCGCCCTTCTCCAACGGGTGTTCGACGCCGTCGAGCACGACCTGACCCCGGCCTTCGAACACCTGGAACACGCTGAACCCGACCTCGCGGCGCGCGGGAGTGACCGTCCCGGCTCGCAGCCGGTGGAACTCGGCCCGGATCGTGGGCATGACGTCGCCACCGGTGGTGGGGTTGATGTAGCGGACGGCGGCGTGTCCCTGTTCGACGGTGGCGGGCTGGCCCTCGTCCTCCAACAGCAACTGCTCGGTCAACGCGGCGTCGGTGTGCTCCCACCGGTAGGCCCCGATCGGCGAGGACACCGTGTTCTGCAGCCCCGACAGCGGACGCAGGCCGGGGTGGCACCACAGGCGTTCACTACGGAAGTAGTTGGGGGTGGCGTAGTCGGTGACCCGGTCGGCACCGAACTCGAAGAACCCGACATCGGTGTAGTAGGAGAACGGGATGTCGAGGCCGTCGAGCCACGCCATCGGCTGGTCCGTCTCGTTGTGGTGGCCGTGGAAGTGCCAGCCCGGTGTGAGCAGGAAGTCGCCCCGGGACATCCTCACCGGATCACCGTCGACGACCGTCCACACGCCCTCGCCCTCGACGACGAAGCGGAACGCGTTCTGTGAGTGTCGGTGCTCGGGCGCGGTCTCCTTGGGGCCGAGGTACTGGATCGCCGCCCACAGTATGGGAGTGGCGTAGGCGGAGCCGGGCAACCCCGGGTTGGCCAGCGCGATCGCGCGCCGCTCACCACCCCGCCCGACAGGGACGAGATCTCCGGCTCGCTGCGCCAGCGGATACAACGTCGACCACTTCCACACGTGGGCGACGGCCTCCGGCTTGGGATGCATCGGCATCAAGTCGCCGATCTGTGTCCACAGAGGAATAAGGTGATGGGCGTCGAAGTCCTCGTACAGCTGTGTCAGCTCGGGGCCATCGCCCTGGGTCATCTCGTTCGCGACCGAACCGTGGTCGATCTCCTGCTCCGGGTTGTCCGACATCGGTGTCCCTTCAGCTCTCAAGCGTGCACGGATTGGGAAACGGTGGTCTTCGAGGAGACGGAGTCAGCCCGCCCGTTCTCCCGAACCGGCCCGTAGAGCCAATCGACGAGGTGGTAGTCGTGGACGCCGCGGCTGCGGAAGACCTCGTCGCGCAGCAGTGTCGCGACATAGGTGTCGACGTGCCAGATGTCGCCCCACACGCGGGCTGTGGTCTGCACGCGGCCGGCGAAGTCCACCCGCTCGCGTTCGTAGGCATTGAGGGCCTCGGCCAACCCGGTCGTCGACCACGGATTCTGACCGAGCCTCGGGAGAGACGTCGCGAGCGCGGCTCCGTCGAGCAGCGCCTGCCCCGCGCCCTGAGCCAGATACTGCAGCATGGGATGCGCGGCGTCACCGAGTAGCGTCGTCCGGCCTTTCGTCCACGTGGTCACCGGCTCCCGGTCGTACATCGGCCAGCGGTTGTCGCGCCGCAGCGACGGATGGCCACGCGCACCGCTTCGCACATGTCGGAATAGGTGTGGTCGAGTTCCTCAGGAGTCTCCCAGTCCTGTTTGCCGTCCAGGTATTCCTGGCTGCGGAACACGGCGACCTGGTTGTAGAGCTTCCCGGCGCGCACCGGGTACTGCACGAGGTGGAGTCCCGGCCCCATCCACACCACGACGTCGTCGAGTGAGGCGCGTCGGCCGACGTTCTCGATCGGGACACCGCACCACCACGGAGTTGCCATGGTCCTCGAACTCGGTCACCTGGTGGTCGGTGTGCAGGCTGATCCTCGGTTCCGCCTCGGCGGCGTCCACCAGCGCCTGGAGCAGGTCGCTGCGGTGCAGCACGAGGTAAGGCCCGCCGTAGCGTTCCTTCGCGTCGGCGAGGTCGAGGTGGGTGAGTTCCTCACCGCTGCGTGCGTTGCGGAAGACGAGCCGACGTGGGTGGACGGACAACGGAAGGATCTTCGCCAGCACACCCATTTCGTCGAGCATGCGGGTGATGTTGGGAGCGAGCTGCAGCCCGGCACCGACCTCGGCGAACTCCGGGGCGCGTTCCAACACCCTGACCCCGACGCCCCGCCGCGCGAGCATCAGCGCCGCCCCCAGGCCGCCGATGCCGCCTCCGGCGATGATCACCTCTCCACGCTGTGCCATCGGGGGTTCGCCGTGCAGGGCGACAAACGGCTCTACCGTCCCGGCCCCGAGCTCCTCTCCCTGGCCAGAGCCAGAGGCCCTCCACTGTCCGACCGAATCCGCCCGTATCTCCAACAGCTTTACGACCTGGTGGGCGAGACGGTGCATCTGATGGTGCGTACCGGCGCCTCGATCGGCGTCGTCGACGGCCAACACGCGGCCCTCACCGTCGCCCTGCCCACGGCACGAGCCGCCACCGTCGACCCGGAGGTCGTCACCGCACACCTGCTGCAGGTGTGCGCCGACGTTAGACACGCCTTCGGCGACAGCCCCGAACCGGACGAGGGCGACGAAAGCCGACGCGCGACTCCCGTGATTCCCTCTCTTTTTCGAGACGAGAAAAGGCCTCCCGAACATCCCCAATCAAATCACGATCACATCACGCAGTGATCACACAGCGGCAAGTCACTTGTTGGCGACCCCACATCGAAATCGCGAGGAACACACGATTCCTGTGACCGTCACCATTGCATACCACCAGGCATAACCAGCAGGATGAGCGCGCCCCTCCTCCGCACACCCGACCGGGAATGAAAACCTCTTCCGGAATTCTGTGTGCCGTTTCACAGGTGATCGATAATGCCCTTGAGTGACCGAGAACTACACACACTAAGCGAACTCGAAAACAATTTGCGCGAGGACGATCCGGGGCTGGATCGCTCACTACGCACCATGATGT
>JAJYTH010000004.1 GCA_021793175.1 Actinomycetes bacterium | reverse complement strand
TGCTGACGACGTTCGACATCGACGAGTACGTCAGCCTCGCGCTCCGGTTCGGCGCGAACGGCTTCCTCCTCAAGGACATCGAACCCATCATGCTGGTGCGCGCCATCCGCGACCTCGCGCGCGGCGGCGCGGTGCTCGATCCCGGCGTGGCCGCGCGCATGGTGAACGCCCACCGCGACGGACAACGCGCCTCGGCGCCCGCACGCGAGCTCATCGCGTCGCTGTCGGAACGGGAACGGGAAGTCGTCACGCTCATCGGGCAAGGGCTGTCCAACGCCGAGATCGGTGGACGGTTGCACCTGTCCGAGGCCACGGTCAAGGGCTACGTCTCGGCGGTGCTGTCCAAGATCGGCGCGGCGAACCGGGTGCAGGCCGCGCTGCTCGCCTACCGGGGCGGATTGGTCGACTGACCCCGACCGGGCTGCCTCGTTAAGGACGGTCTCAGCTGCACGGGCCAGACTGGGACCCATGCGCATACTCGTTGTGGACGACGACCGAGCCGTCCGGGAGTCTCTGCGGCGCTCTCTGCAGTTCAACGGCTACCAGGTCGACCTCGCCAGCGACGGCGCGCAGGCCCTGGAGAAAGTGGCCACGGAACGTCCCGACGCCATGGTTCTCGACGTCATGATGCCCCGCCTCGACGGGCTGGAAGTGGCGCGTCGACTGCGTGGCGTCGGCGACGACTTGCCGATTCTCGTGTTGACCGCGCGCGACGCCGTGTCCGATCGGGTGGCCGGACTCGACGCCGGGGCCGACGACTACCTGCCCAAACCGTTCGCCCTGGAAGAACTGCTCGCCAGGCTGCGGGCCCTACTGCGCCGCGCGGGACAGGAAGACACGGGCGACGACACCGAGGTACTCGCCTTCGCCGACCTCACACTCAACCCCAACACGCGGGAGGTCACGCGCGGCGACCGCCAGATCAGACTCACGCGCACGGAGTTCTCCCTCCTCGAACTGTTCCTGACCTATCCGAAGCACGTGCTCGCCCGAAGCCGCATCCTCGAAGAGGTGTGGGGCTACGACTTCCCGACCTCCGGCAACGCCCTCGAGGTGTATGTCGGGTATCTGCGCCGCAAGACCGAGGCGGGAGGGGAACCACGCCTCATCCACACCGTGCGCGGCGTCGGCTACGTGCTTCGGGAGACACCACCGTGAGCGAGCCGCCCACCGAGAACACGGACCCGGACGAGCGCGGCACGCGACGCCGCTTCTCCCTGCGGGCGCGCGTGTCGCTGCTGGCGGCTTTCTGCGTCGCCTGCGCGGTCGCGCTCGTGTCGCTCGGCGCCTACATCACCGTGCACCGCAACCTGTACGTGGCGCTCGACGAGAACCTCATCAACCGGGCGGAAGCGGCCGTGGAAAGCCCGGCGGTGCAGACCCGCCTGCAGTCCATCCCCGGCGCGTTCCTGGTCAGCAGCGACATCCACATCGGGCTGCTCACCGCCAACGGCGAATTGATCTACCCCCGCGCGGGCACGCCACCACCATGGGGGGAACGTGAACTCTCCGTCGCCACGGGTATCAAGGAATCATCGCTGCGCACCGACTCCGCCACCGACATGCGTGTCATCGCCCTCCCCGCGGGCCACGGAGTCGCCATGGTGCTCGCACAGTCGTTGCAACCCACGAAACAAGCGTTGAACGAACTCGCACTGGTGCTGTTGTTCTTCGGTGGGGCAGGCATCCTGGTCGCGGCGGCCGCCGGCACCGCCGTGGCACGCGCTGGACTGCGGCCCGTGGAGAAACTGACGTCGGCCACCGAACGGGTCGCGCGCACCATGGACCTACGGCCGATCCCCGTCAGCGGCGACGACGAACTCGCGCGGCTGACACAGAGCTTCAACACCATGCTGCGAGCGGTCGAGGAATCGCAGGACCGGCAACGCCGACTCGTCGCCGACGCCGGACACGAGCTGCGCACCCCGCTGACATCGCTGCGCACCAACCTGGAACTGCTGCTCGCAGCCAGCAGACAAGGCGCGCCCACACTGTCCGAACGTGACCGCGCGGACATCGAGGCCGACATCCGAGCACAGTTGGACGAGGTGACACAACTCATCGGCGACCTGTCCGAACTGTCACGGGAAGACACAACGCGGGACGCCGCCGAACGCGTGGATCTCGTCGAAGTGGTCGAACGTGCCCTCGACCGAGCTCGGCGACGGACGAGCACCATCGAGTTCGACACCGAACTTCACCCGTGGGTCCTGGCCGGCGATCCCCACAGCCTCGAACGCGCCGTGCTGAATCTGTTGGACAACGCCATCAAGTTCTCACCGGAGGACTCGGTGGTGCGGGTCGTGTTGCGCCCGCTCGGGGACGGCACCGCCGTGATCGAGGTGTCCGACTCGGGCCCCGGCATCGCCGCCGAAGACCTACCCATGGTGTTCGACCGCTTCTACCGCTCGTCCGAGGCGCGCACGCTTCCCGGCTCGGGGCTCGGCCTGGCCATCGTCAAACAGGCCGCGGAACGGCACAGAGGCACGGTGTACGCCAACAACAAATCCGACGGCGGTGCGCTGATGGCGATTCGACTGCCCGGCATCCCCGGGTGAGAACACCGACACCCAATTGATCACTATGAGTATAGTGATTGATCACATAGAGTGTGATAGGTGGCGTAGGGTTCTGTGTCGTTGACGTGGTCGCGGGACGGAGTGGAACGGTGCTGGCGCGGCAACGACAGGCGGTCATCCTCGAGGAGACTCGACGCAGAGGCGCTGTGCGAGTCAGTGACCTCGTGGGGAAGTCGGGGGTCGCCGACATGACCGTCCGCCGTGACCTCGTCTTCCACAACGCCCACGGCATCGCCGAACAAGCCGGGCTCACGGTCCCGAACCTCATCGAAAGGGAAGCCACCGCCGCGACACTGTCCGAGATCGACCTGCTAGCCGGCGACGACAAGCTCGACGACCGGGCCTGCGAGGTGTTGTCCACGCACGTCGGGGAACTCGTGACCGTGTCCGCACGAAGTGGAGGGCGACGTTGAACAAGACGGTGCGACGCCTCGCCGACGGCCGGCGGATCACCTACTACGACGAGGATCCCCGCGCGCACGGCCGCACGGCGTCCGACACCAGAAACCTTCCCCACGTCACCGCCACCTCGGAGGTCCGCCGAGACCCGCTCACCGGCGAAGACGTGGTGATCGCCGCCCACCGCCAGACCCGCACCTACAAACCCCCGGCGGACCTGTGCCCCCTGTGCCCGACAGCGCCCGGCCGGCTGACCGAGGTGCCGGAACGCGATTACGACGTGGTGGTGTTCGACAACCGATTCCCCGCTTTCTCGGGAGGCACCGGGCACGCCGACGTCGTGTGCTTCACCAGCGACCACCACAGCTCGTTCGCCGAACTCAGTCCACGCCGCGTGCGCACTGTGCTGGAGGCACTCGCCGATCGCACGGCCGAACTGTCGACACGGGACGGGGTCGAACAAGTCTTCCCGTTTGAGAACAGAGGCGAGGAGATCGGCGTGACACTGCATCACCCCCACGGCCAGATCTACGCGTACCCGTTCGTGCCGCCACGCACCGAACGCATGCTCACGACCGCCCGCACCCACTACGCCGAGCACGGCACCCACGTCCTCGGCGACGTATTGGCGGACGAACACGCCGACCGGCGGAGGATCGTGGCGCAGGGTGAACACTGGACAGCGTTCGTGCCTCCCGCCGCGCGGTGGCCCGTGCACGTACTCGTCGTACCGCACCGACAGGTCGCCGACCTCACCGAACTGAGCACCCCGGAACGCGACGACTTCGCCGAGGTGTACCTGTCGGTGCTACGCCGCTGTGACGCCCTCTACGACCGCCCCCTGCCATATGTGGCGGGCTGGCACCAAGCCCCCGTGCACCGTGACCGTGACCTGGCATGGCTGCATCTCGAACTGTTCTCCATCCGGCGAGCGGAGGACAAGCTCAAATACCTCGCGGGTTCCGAGTCGGGCATGGCCGTGTGGATCAACGACAGCACACCTGAACAGATAGCCGATAAACTCAGGGCAGCCCGCTGAGAAATCCCATAACTCCCACAGACTGAACTCAGCATGCTTTCAGGACTCCGGACCATCATGGAGATATGACCGACAACGACCCCTCCGCACAGGACAGGCACACCCCGGAGTCGGGAACGCCTGAGCAGCCGAGTCCGGAAGCACACACCGGGTCGTCGGAACACGAGGACACCGGGCGGTACCAGGACGGTGGCCAGGAGACGAACGAGTTCCAATATCCGCCCCGAACCCCCGTCGGCGGTTATGGCCAAGGTGGGTATCCCACAGCGGCCCATCCCCAGCCCGGCTACGCCTCCTACCCGTACGTTCCCTCGCAGCCCTCCACGGGGCGTCGTGGGCTGCCGGGCAGGCTCGTCGCGGGCATCGCCTTGCTCGCCCTGCTCGTCGGTGGGGGAGCGGGCGCTGCGGCCGGTTATCTGGCAACGGACACGGCCAGGGAGCCGTCCGCGCCGAACGCGCTCGACCAGCCACCTCCCGCAAAACAGACCGGAAGCGCCCCCGAAGGCAGCGTCGAAGCCGTCGCCGAGAAACTCAAACCGAGCGTGGTGCAACTCCAGGTCGGGGGACTCGGCTCCTCCAACGAGGGTTCCGGCTTCATCATCAGCGAGGACGGTTACATCCTCACCAACAACCACGTGGTCGAGGCAGCGGCTCGTGGCGGACAGATCACCGTGGTGTTCCACAACGGTGAGGAATCCTCGGCCGAGATCGTGGGCCGCGACCCCACCACCGACATCGCCGTCGTCCGGGCCCAACGGGTCAGCGGCCTGACCACCGTCGAACTCGGGCGTTCCGACGACCTCCGCGTGGGAGAGTCCGTGGTCGCGATCGGATCCCCGTACGAACTCGCCGGCACCGTGACGGCCGGGATCGTCAGCTCGCTGAACCGCCCGGTGACCGCAGGCGGACAAGGCGATCAGACCACCGTCATGGACGCCATCCAGACCGACGCGGCCATCAACCCCGGTAACTCCGGCGGCCCGTTGGCCAACATGCAGGGCCAGGTCATCGGAATCAACTCGGCGATCTACAGCCCCTCGCAGGGCGGCAACGTCGGGATCGGTTTCGCCATCCCCATCGACCAGGCGCGCAGGACCGCCGACGAGATCATCGAGAACGGTCACGCCAACCAGACCTACATCGGAGCCACTGTCGGAAACGCTCCGAACGGTGGCGCGGTCATCGGAGACGTGGAGCCGGGCAGCCCAGCGGAACAGGCAGGCCTCGAATCGGGGAACGTGGTCGTGAAGATGGACGACCGGCGGATCGAGGACGCCAACGGGCTGGTCGCGGCCATCCGCACGAGGGCGCCCGGAGAGAAGACCACATTCACGCTCGCAGACGGCAGCACCGTCGAAGTCACGCTCGGCGGACAACCGGTGCGGGTCAACTAGGTGCCGTTCAGCTCCTCGTCGAGCCGCTCCAGGACCGGTGCCGGACACACACGTGCGGACGGTACCGGCGACGACAGAGTCCTCAACGATCGTCAGGAATGTCGGAAACGAGGGAGCGGGGCCACCTCCCCACACCGCCCATAGCGCACCGGGGAGGTGGCTTACGCGGACTTTCCGATCACTCTTCCGTTTGCGACGGGCACTACGGTGGTGCACATGGAACGCGATGCGCAGCGGCTGGGGCGAGCCCTCGTCGTGATAGTGGACGATCGAATGGCCCAGACAGAACTCGATGACGGCATGGGCCCGCTCGTGACCGAGCTGCTGGAAGAGGCGAACTTCATCGTCGACGGCATCGTGGTCGTTCGTGCGGATACCGTCGAGATCCGTAACGCACTGAACACGGCTGTCATCGGCGGGGTCGATTTGGTGATCACAGTCGGAGCCACGGGAGTGTCCCCGCGCGATGTCACCCCGGACGCCACGGCCGGTGTGCTCGACAGACCCGTGCCGGGCATCGCGGAGGCCTTGCGTTCGTCGGGATTGGCAGCGGGAGCACTCGACGCCGGTATCTCCCGGGGCCTCGTCGGCATCTCGGGTAGCACCTTGGTGGTAAATCTCGCCGGGTCGCGCGCGGCTGTCCGTGATGGCATGGCGACGCTGTCGGCCTTGGTGCCTCACGTCATCGACGAACTCTCCGGCCTCGACCAGTCGTAATCGTGAATGTGACGAGTGAGCACCCGATACCGATGAACCACAACGGCGGACAGAGCGGCAAGGACCGGCGTGAGTCGACGAAACGCCGCCGTCTCCTCGACGAGGTGTTCGGCGAAGTGCTTCCCGACACGACGCGGGACGAACGCCGACTCGGCTCGACCAACACACTGCCGGACGACTGGTACCGCGAGAACAGGCCGCCACACCACGACCGCTGACCCCGCCGGTCATCGGAGCGTCACGGTGATCGGGTGACCGAGCGCGGCAGCGGCCACACGGGGAGCCTGCTCGTCGGGCACGGCCACCAACACCAGTGGCGCGTCCTGCCGAGAGTGCGGGCCGCCGATCTGATCGGACTCCTGTTTCACCACGGTCACCACGGTGGCGCCCTCAGCGAGGACATGCGCTTGCTGCCTGTCCTCGCCCGGCGCCACGACGTCGACACGAGCGCCCGACCGCAACAGGTGCGTGACCTCGTCGTCGGCGAGCCGAAGAGGCACGGTGGTGGATCCAGGCGACCCGTTCCATTCGTCGGCGAATCGCACATCGGTCAGCGGCTCGCCCTCCCGCGCGGCGCCGACGAGCCTGCGACCCACCGCCTGGGCCGGCTCGGTGAGCACGCCAGCCGGGCGGAGCTCGGCGGGCGCCTCAGTCACGCGTACGTCGGCGTCGGACAGGGTGGAGCCGAGTGGAAGAGCCCTCGCCGCGACGAGAACGGGGACGTGCGGCTCACGGTCGGCTTCCGGCACGACCGCCAACACCGCGGCGACCAGGAACAGTGCCGCAGCGAGCGCACGCCGTAGTAGGAGAAGCGGATTCCCGCGCAGGCGAGACCGTAGCCACTTGAGCCGCTCGCGCCATCCACGTACACGCATGGTGTCCATACCGCTTCCCCCGTGTGTGCCAGAGCGCCGTGCGCGCCCTCTCGACGAGAGACGACGGTAGGAGCCACGCGCTCCGAGGGGAAACGACCGATGAGCGACCTGTGGACAACTCCGGGTCTGTGGATAACTCGCCGCCGCGGGTTGTGCTCGGCGGCGAGGTCGGACAGCTTTCGATCAGGACGCCGCGGAGGTGGAGGTGGTGCTGGAGCTGGACGACGAAGCGGACGAGCTGGAGCTCGACTCCGACTTGGCGGAACCCGAGTCCGACTTGGATTCACCGGACGAGCCGTTGCCGGAACCGTTGGACGACGACTTCGCCGACGTGGAACTCGACCCCGAGTCCGACCGGGAATCGGTGCGGTAGAAACCACTGCCCTTGAAAATCACGCCGACAGAGCCATAGAGCTTACGCAGTGGCCCTTGGCACTCGGGGCAGTCGGTCAGACTCGCGTCGGAGAACGACTGGACCACCTCGAACCGGTGGTCACACTCCTTGCAGGCGTACTGGTAGGTGGGCACGAAGACTCCTTCGAGGCTGTGGCACTCCAGACCTGGAACGCTCCTGATCTGGCACTCGATTGCCGAGAGTGCTAACGCAATTCTGCGTGATGGCATTCCGCCAGCGCAATCGAGGTCCGCCTCACACCTCTTCACCCTGTCCAGCGACCGGGAGTTCGATCACACCCCTGCCGGGAGTCAGCACCGAGTGCACACGCACATCATGCGGTTCGGCGGGCAACCGATCCACGAACTCGGTATCTCGGACCACAGCGACAAACCTGGCATCGGACGAGGCGAGCGCCAGCGACCTGTCGTAGTAGCCCGCGCCCTTGCCCAGCCGAACCCCTCGACGATCCACAGCCAACGCGGGCACGAGCACCATATCGGCTCTTGCGACGGCTTCCGGACCCAAGCGTGGCCCGGTCGGCTCCAACACCTGCGGAAACACACCCGCAGCCAACGACGAGGCACCCGTGTACTCGGCCCAATCCAGCGGGCCGCGCTCGGCGGGGATCACGGGCAGCAGCACCGTGCTGCCCCGCTCACGCAACACGTCGAGCATCTTCCGCGAGCCCGGCTCGGCACCGAAAGGCACATAGCAACACACGGTATCCGCGTCGAGCTCACCGACAGCACGCGCCAACGCGACGGCTTCGGCCTCGCGCTCTTCCTGCGACAGAGCCACTCGACCGGCTTCCAACCGCCGCCGCCACGACATCTTGACACTCGCAGGGGGGTTGTCGTTGTCGGTATGTTCCACGAGACCAGGCTAGGCTTTGCGGCCATGACGGGCGCCACGAATGAGACCACGTTCCGGACCGCCATCGTGCCAGCCGCGGGGCTCGGCACGAGATTCCTACCGACCACAAAGGCAGTGCCGAAGGAGCTGCTTCCCGTCGTCGACACTCCGGGGATCGAACTGGTCGCGAGCGAAGCCGCCGAGGCGGGCGCGCAACGCATGGTGATCGTCACATCACCCGAGAAGAAGTCGGTCGTCGGCTACTTCGACAACAAGCCCGAGCTGGAAGCCACGCTCGAACGCAAGGGCAAGACCGACATGCTGGAAAAAGTCCGCCGAGCCCCGAACCTGCTCGAGGTACAGGTGGCGATCCAGGAAGAGGCGCTCGGCCTCGGCCACGCCGTCGCCCAGGCCGAACAGAATCTCGACGACGGCGACACCGCTGTGGCCGTTCTCCTACCCGACGATCTCGTGCTCCCCACCGGAGTGCTGTCCAAAATGGCGGAGGTGCGCGCCCGACACGGCGGCAGCGTGCTGTGCGCCTTCGACATCCCGAAAGAACACATCTCGCCGTACGGCGTGTTCGACGTGTCCGACACCGACGACGCCGACGTCAAACGAGTCCACGGTATGGTGGAAAAACCCACCCCGGAGGAAGCTCCCTCCACATACGCGGCGGCGGGCCGCTATCTACTCGATCGAGCGATTTTCGACGCACTACGTCGAATCGAGCCCGGATCCGGTGGGGAATTCCAACTCACCGACGCCGTCGCCCTCCTGATCTCCGAAGGCCACCCGGTCCACGTCGTGGTGCACCACGGCGGCCGGCACGACCTCGGCAACCCCGGTGGCTTCGTCCGCGCCACCGTGGACTTCGCACTGAACAACCCCGAGTACGGCCCCTCGCTCCGCGAGTGGCTGATCGAACGGATCGGCACCACCGACTGATGGCTGACACCGAATCGACCGTCGTTACGCACCCCAAAGCCCAGCTGCGGTCGGTCGAGGACCACCTCTCGCTGCTGCTCAAGGCGGCGGTGCGGCCGCGCCCCGTGCGGGTCGCGATCTCCGAGGCACAGGGGCTCCTCTGTGCCGAGGAGGTCGTCGCCGAACAGGCGCTGCCAGGATTCGACCAAGCCGCAGTGGATGGCTACGCCGTACGCAGCGTCGACGTGCGCACGGCCAACGAAGAACCCGTCGAGATGCCGGTCGTGGGCGAGATCCCGGCCGGTTCTCGGCAACCCCGCAGACTCCAACCCGGCCAAGCGGTGCGCGTGTGCACAGGAGCACCCCTGCCCACGCTCGCCGACGCCGTCATACCCCTGTCCGACACCGACGGCGGCACCGCCAAGGTCACCGTGCGGCGCGCCGTCCCCTCACACGGTTATGTGCGTAGAACCGGCGAGGACGTCCAAACCGGTGACGTGGCCGTGCGCAAAGGCGACACGATCGGATCGGCGCAGGTGGGGCTGCTCGCGGCCGTGGGGCGGTCGAAGGTGCTCGTGCATCCCAGACCACGAGTCTCGATCATCTCCGTGGGGGACGAGCTCGTGGACATCGACCGCACCCCGGCGGTCGGCCAGGTCTACGACGTCAACTCCTACGCCCTCGCCGCCGCGGCTCGAGACGCCGGCGCGGATGTGAGCAGAGTCGGCATCGTCCCACTCGACCCCAAACGACTGCGGGAGACCGTCGAGGGCAGGCTCCTCATGTCCGAGGTCATCGTCGTGGCCGGTGGTGCGGGAGGCAGCATCGGTGAGGAGGTGCAAGCCGCTCTCGCCGACCTCGGCGACATCGACACCACACGTGTGGCCATGCACCCCGGCTCCACACAGGCGTTCGGCAGGTTGGGGCCCGACGCCGTGCCGACCTTCCTCATCCCGGCCAACCCGCTGAGCGCGCTCGTGGTGTTCGAGGTGATGGTGCGGCCGCTGATCAGAGCGGCACGCGGCACGCGACACCCACACCGGAGGATGGTGGAAGCGCGGCTGCTCTCCCCGATCACGTCGACACAAGGACGTCGTGGCTACCTCCGCGGGCAGCTACTGCGGGACGAGAGCAACGGCGAGTACCTCGTGCAGCCCCTCGGAACCGCCGGCGCGCACCTGCTCACCTCGTTGGCCGAGGCGAACTGTCTGATCCAAGTCGACGAGGAACTGACGGAAGTCGCCGCGGGCGAGCAGGTCAAGGTGGCATTCCTCGCGCAACGTGTGTGACAGGCTGTGGTGATGTCGACCGGACACGACGCAGTCTCTGTCGCGGAGCCGCAGCGTCCCGGTTGGCCGGCCAAGTTGGGACCGATCGTGGTCCCCGCGGGCACGGTGCGTCTGCGGCCCGTCCGGCTGCGCGACGCCCAGGACTGGAGTCGTATCCGCCTGCGCGACCGCGAATACCTCGAACGCTGGGAACCCACACAAACAGGCGACTGGACCGAACGCAACGCTGCATGGGCGTGGTTCTCCCAGTGGTCCACACTGCGAAGACTGGCGAAACACGGCCAGTGCCTCCCGTTCGCCATCACGGTCGATGACGAGTTCGCGGGACAGATCACGATCGGTAACATCGTCAGGGCGTCGCTGCGTTCCGCGTGGGTCGGCTACTGGGTGTCGTCCACGCTCACGGGGGGCGGCGTGGCCACGGCGGCAGTCGCGTTGGCGACCGACCACGCGTTCACACAGGCGGGACTGCACCGGCTCGAAGCCACGGTGCGCCCTGAGAACGTGGCCAGCCTCCGCGTCCTCGGCAAGGTGGGCTACCGCAAAGAGGGACTGTTCCTCCGATATCTCGATGTCCAGGGAGCATGGCGAGATCACCTCTGCTACGCCATCACAGCGGAGGAAATCGGAGACGGACTCGTCACACGACTCGTTGACTCCGGTCGGGCGACCCTGCCTGAGCAGCGTTAACTCACGGTGAAACGTGCTACAGCGAGGCGAGCGAGTCGAAAAACCATCCGGCGAGTCTCCGCGTTTTCTGTTACTCCTGTGACTAGCGTGACGATAGTCGGTATGAGTACGGGGCGAGGGCCAGGACTCCGGTTGTGCCATCCACGGCAGTGGCAGTACTGGCAGTGCTGGTCGGGGGAGGTGACGGGAGATGCCCAGCTCTTTGATCATTGTGGGGCTCGCTGCGGCATGGCTTGCCGTCCTCGTTCCCATGGTCGCGCGTAAGCGCCAGGTCATCACGCAGACCAACGATGCGGCATTGGCCGCGCGGGTCGTGCGTAGCGGGAGTGCGCACAGTGTGTCGAACGGCGAGTTCGAACGGGGGGACACCGATGCGCTGAACGACGGGGAATTGATCGACGCGGACGACGAGGACATGCGGGACGAGCGGGGCGTCTACGACGAGCCGGAGACCACACACGACGACATCTACAGTGACGAACACGACACTTACAGCGACGATCACCGTGACGCCGAGGACAGCGAGTTCGACGAATACCCGTCGAGGCGCGCGCCGGTGACCGAAGAGCGTCCTATGCGTCGTTACCGACCGGGACGTGGCGGATTCGATCCCGAGGCCGCGGCGATGGCTGCCAAAGCGAAGTACGCCTTCCGGCAGAGGGCTGTCTTGGTGCTCCTGCTGGCCGTCGTCACCACGGCCATCGCGGCCGGCTTCGTACTTCCCGTGCTGTGGTGGGTGCACGGCGTCGCGGACGTCCTGCTCGCAGGCTACCTCGTCTACCTGCGTCGACAGGTTCGGATCGAGGAAGAGATCCGACAGCGCAGGCTCGCTCGCCTGCGTGCCGCGTCGCGACGAGCTCCTCGTAGACCAGACCCGCTCGCGGACATCGAAGTGCTGAAGAACGAGCCCGGCGACGTGGTCGGTGCCGAACGCAAGCCGATGCCCACTACACGTGTCCGTAGGCAGGCCGTCGTCGTCGACCTGGAGGACGAGGACCCTGCGTTTCACGAGCTCGACGACCCCAGTCGGTACTCGTACCGACGTGCCGCGGGCGAATAAGGCACCCCCTCGCTCGGTGGGTGTGGTGAGCTTGCTATGCTCACCGAGCAACCAACAAGGGGCTGTAGCGCAGTTGGTAGCGCGTCTCGTTCGCAACGAGAAGGTCAGGGGTTCGATTCCCCTCAGCTCCACTCTAGGGTGCCACACCCTCACAAGTCGTCATATCGAAGACCACCCGCTCGGCGGGTGGTCTTTTTGCTGTCAGGACTACGCAGTCCGTAACGGACCCGGGTCGGCTGCGACTCAGCTCGACCAGACAAGAGCGATCTCATCGACAACACGTGCCGCCTGTGCGTACCCAGCCTTCGCGGCTCCCGCCCGCCGTGCCGGCTTGAGCATCTGCGGCATCGAGCGACCGACCTGCGGACGCGCCTCAGAATCGGGTGCGACGTGGACAACCTGAGACTGCTTCCGCAACTCGGCGACCTCTTCCACGGGCGAACCCATCGCATCACCACCACCTTCAACGGGAGTGAGCACCACGATCCTCTCGTAGCCCTCCGCAAGGTCGGCATTGGACGGAGAACGCAACCCACTGTCGATGAAGCGGCCGTCGCCGATAGTGGACGGTGGGCGCACGCACGGAGACGCGTAGCTCGCGGCGACCGCGGCCACCAGATCGACGCCACTTCCCTTGTCGAACACCATGAATTCGCCGGTTTCCGCATTGACCGCGGTGACCCGCAGGCGTCGGTCGAGCCAGTCGTCGACGCCACCGAGCCACGCCGCGACGGTCTTGCGCCGCACGGCCTCGGTCTCGGTCCGTGCCGCGAGTGCAAGCTCGCCGATGCGCCTGCGCGCGTCCGTAGGGTCACTTGCGCGAAATCCGGCGAGACCGATTCGCACCAGATTGCGCAGCCCGATCCTCCCCACCTTCTCTCCCCTCACACCTTCCAGCTCATTGCGATAGCGCGCGTAGAGATCGATGCCACCGAGTAACTGGGCGCCGACCACCGCTCCAGTGGAGGTTCCGATCACCAGGTCGGCGGACCCGAGATCCACACCGCGCTCGGCGAGCCCTGCCAGTAAACCCAGTTCCCAAGCGATCCCGGTGATGCCGCCCGCTCCCAACACGAGTGTCTTGTCGTTATTCGTCACGAACCCTCCGCAATCAGGGCGATGATCGCTGCGCGGTAGCGTAGCGATCCGGACGCGATGCGCGTGCTCACGCGCCCCGGTGTGTTCGAGCTTCTCCCGGATGTTCGGGGCGACAGCACCGGTTCGGCCGTTGAAGCGGGCTGTTCGAGGCCGGACCCGCTTCAGCCTTCGAAAACGGTCCATGCGAACGGTCGAGAGACACGACCACGTGAGGTTGCGGCGGCTGAGTAATATTCGAAGCGACTCCCAGTACTAGCGGAACGAACGAGTCGTCGGTGGCACCGAAGAGTCGTCGATTCTGCCGCTCCACCGAGCCTCGATCACTTCCACGCATTGTGCCATTTCCTCGACCGTGCGAAAGTAGAAATACGCGAACGGTACCATTCGTGCATTCTTTCACTATTTTCGGGTACTGTGGTGGGTGTGGTGTTCGGCTAGGGTCGATGGCATGGGTGAATTGCTGGGGGAGAAGTCGATTGCCCGTATTCGACGATTAGAACAACGTATTTCCCGACTCCAGTCATTGCAGCTGGAGGAGATCTCTGCTTATTACGAACGCCGTGGCCGCGCGGAGGACGTCGCCGCTGAGCTGGCTCTAACTCTGGCTGTCGGAGAGAACGCGGCGCGGAAGAGACTGGCGCTCGCCAAGGCCTTGACCCACCGACTGCCGAACACGCTAGCCGCTATGCGACGAGGTGAAATCGACGCGTACAAAGCGTCCAAAGTCGCCGAACCGACGGCCGTGCTCTCGGACGAGAAGGCCGCGTACGTCGACGTCCTGGTGGCTGACAAACTCGTCAACCGCGAGCCTTCCCGCATTCGTCGGCTCGTGAACCGAGTAGTGCACCGTGTCGACCCGGAAGGCGCCGAAGACAGAGCACGCCGACGACGTGCACAACGACGTGTGGAACTCATTCACGGCGATCACGGAATAGCCACTCTGCTCGCCGACCTCCCCGCAGAAGTGGCGAGTGCCGCCTACACGCGCATCGACCGAGAAGCACAGGCCCTGCGACGTAGCGGGGAAAACCGCACGACCGATCAACTCAGGGCCGACGTGCTCGCCGACATCCTCCTGGAAAAACACGGGAACCCCCTCGGCCCGGCGAAGGCGGAGGTATACGTCCATGTCGACCTCACAACCCTGATGGGTCTTCGGAACGAACCCGGCGAGCTCGCGGGACACGGACCCATCCCGGCTTCGGTGGCCCGACAGATCGCGTATGACAACGGCTCGACATGGCGGCGCATCGTGACCGACCCACTCACCGGGGCACCGATCGACGCAGGACGTGAACGGTACCGACCTCCCGCGGTGACCGATGAGTTCACACGTGTGCGTGACCGTGAATGCCGATTCCCGGGTTGCCACAGGCCAAGCCAATTCACCGATCTCGACCACAGCGTGGAGTGGAATCGTCACGGGCCCACGAACCCGGACAATCTCGTGGGACTCTGCCGGCGCCATCACCGCCTCAAGGACGTGCCCGGATGGAAGTATCTTTTTGACCCACAGTCGCAACGACTCGACGTGACCACGCCGTCCGGTCACATGCGGAGCAGTTTTCCGGAACCCCGGGACTGAACGACGACGGTGGTCAGGCGCGCAGCTACCGCTCGGCTCCGGACAACCACTGGCCGGCGTGGTGCACCTCACGGCCGAGTCAGGCAGGTGGCAGATATCACGGCGAAACCGCCCCAAGGTGATATTCGCCGTCTTGCCCTGTCGGTCGTCGCGATGTTTCGTTGAGCTTAACGAATTGTTTGTTTGACGAGCTGGGTACTGGAGGCAGGCGTGCCAATACACGAACGGCTTGAGAGCGTCTACGCGGAGGTTCTTGCGCGGAACCCCGGCGAAACCGAATTCCACCAGGCCGTGCGTGAGGTGCTGGAGAGTATCGGACCTGCCGTGGGTAAGCACCCTCAGTACGCGGACGCAAAGATCGTTTCCCGGATCTGCGAGCCGGAACGTCAGATCATCTTCCGGGTCCCGTGGGAGGACGACTCGGGCGAGATCCACATCAACCGTGGATTCCGTATGGAGTTCAACAGCGCACTCGGGCCCTACAAGGGAGGACTGCGCTTTCACCCGTCGGTGTACTTGGGGATCATCAAGTTCCTCGGTTTCGAACAGGTCTTCAAGAACGCTCTGACCGGCCTGCCCATCGGCGGCGGCAAAGGTGGATCGGACTTCGACCCGAAGGGCAAGTCCGACCGTGAGATCATGCGCTTCTGTCAAAGCTTCATGACGGAGCTCCATCGCCACATCGGTGAGTACACCGACGTACCCGCCGGTGATACCGGCGTCGGCAGCAGGGAGATCGGTTACCTGTTCGGGCAGTACAAGCGCATCACCAACCGTTACGAATCCGGTGTGCTGACCGGTAAGGGACTGATCTACGGCGGAGCCCGCGTACGTACCGAGGCCACCGGGTATGGAACCGCGTTCTTCGTCAACGAGATGCTCGCCGCACGAGGCGACTCGTTCGCGGGCAAGACCGTGGTGGTTTCCGGGTCCGGCAACGTCGCGATCTATGCCATCGAGAAAGTGCACCAGCTCGGCGGGCGGGTCGTGGCGTGCTCTGACTCAAGCGGCTATGTGGTCGACGAAAAAGGCATCGACGTCAAACTACTCAGGGAGGTCAAAGAAAACCGTCGGGAGCGCATCTCCGTATACGCTGACCTCGCAAAGCATGCACGGTACGTGAAAGGGCAGCAGGTATGGGAAGTGCCGTGTGACATCGCCATGCCGTGCGCCACGCAGAACGAGATCACCGGTAAGGAAGCCGAGCAACTGATCCGCAACGGCTGCAAAGTGGTCGCTGAGGGCGCAAACATGCCCACCACGCCTGAAGCTGTGCGCCTGTTCCAGGAAGCCGGGGTGGCATTCGGCCCCGGTAAAGCAGCGAACGCGGGCGGCGTAGCGACTTCGGCGCTCGAAATGCAACAGAATGCGTCGCGTGACTCGTGGTCTTTCGAATACACCGAAGACCGGCTCGAGGACATCATGCGCGACATCCACACCCGCTGCATAGAGACAGCCGAGGAATACGGCATGCCCGGCAACTACGTCGCGGGTGCGAACATCGCCGCCTACACGAGGGTGGCTGACGCGATGCTGGCTCTCGGCCTCATCTGAGTGTGACCGTCAACTAATAACGTACTGTCATGAGTGCGGCAGGTTCGCGGCAACGGCGCCTGCGAGCTGCTGTGCCACAGCACACGGGTTTCCTTCACCCGAGTGGAAATAGAAAACATTCACGTCCTCGCTACGCTCGTCATCAATGTGATGATGCGTCCACGTGATCAAACAATAGTCTTCGGAATCACTTACGGCACGCGCTGAGATGCCGTCGAACTCCAACGGTTCGGCATCCTCCGCAGGGGGTGGCCGGGAAAGCCCGGCGCGACACGAACGCGGACGCTGCGGTTGCCGTCCCATTCACAGCCGTGCAAGCCAGACGCTGTTGACGTAGGACCGAGCAGGTCGCGCGTGGTTTCCTCGGCAAGGAGCAGGCACGTGTCGATGCCGAGTGCACTGTTCGTTGGAAGATCACGCAAGACACTGTCATCGCGGAGTCGTTCCAACGCTGTGTCAAGGGCAGCTCTCGGGCCCTTGCATGAAGAAGACGTGGAATCACTGACACTGACGGCGAATTGTGGGTTGTCGGACAGTTGAACCGACGCCTCGCAGCCACCGTGAACAGCAGTGAGCCGAGGGAGAACACGTCGCTGGCCGGCGTGATGTTGCCGCCGACATAGAATATGGCGAGCCGATGAGTGCGTTGGTGGCCGTGAGACCCGACCCGTCGGGTGCGGCGGCCAACAGTACGCGGCCATGCCGCCTTCGCCGAGGGAGCCGAGTACGCGATAGGGGCCGATCTGTGGCGGGTCGTCGGCCGCGAGTGGGTCCCACGGCCGACGACGAATCAGACGACACCGATGGCTTTACGTACCGACGACAGCACCCTGCTCGCGCGTTCCCTTGCCCGTTCGGCGCCGCGTGCGAGGACGTCGTCGAGTTCGCTGCCGGGTTCCATGTACGCGTTGTACTTCTCGCGCATGGGCGCGAGTTCGGAATTCAGTACCTCGAACAGGATGTTCTTCAGCTCGCCCCAGCCCATGCCGCCTTCCTGGAGGCGTTTGCGGGTGTCGGCGACGACGTCCGCGGCGGAGGCGGGTGTGAACTGTTCGAGGATCTGGAAGACCGCCGAGCTGTCCGGGTCCTTCGGTTCCTCCACCGGGGTGCTGTCGGTGGGGATGCGGCGGACGAGCTTTTTGAGTTTGTTCTCCGGCAGGAACAGCGGGATGGTGTTGTCGTACGACTTGCTCATCTTGCGGCCGTCGAGGCCGGGGAGCACGTCGCCGGTGCCGGTTTCCGGAATGATGGCCTGCGGGATCTTGAAGCTGTAGCTGTCGCCGTAGAGGTGGTTGAAGCTGCCCGCGATGTCGGCGGCGTATTCGACGTGTTGCACCTGGTCCTTGCCCACGGGCACCACGTCGGTCTCCATGATGAGGATGTCGACGGCCATGAGGATGGGGTAGTTGTACAGCCCCATGTTGATGCCGACGTCGGGGTCCTCACCGGCTTCGACGTTGCGGTCGCGCGCGGCTTTGTAGGCGTGAGCGCGGTTCATGAGGCCCTTGCCGGTGACGCATGAGAGGACCCAGTTGAGTTCGAATACCTCGGGGATGTCCGACTGCACGTAGAAGGTCGTGCGTGCCGGGTCGAGACCCGCGGCGAGCCATGACGCGGCCACTGAACGCGAGTAGTGCCTGAGCAGTTGGGGGTCGCGGATGCTCGTCAGCGCGTGGTAGTCGGCGATGAAGTACAGGGAGTCGTACTGTTCGGCCAACCGCAGCGCCGGACGGATCGCGCCCACCAGGTTGCCCAGGTGGACTTCTCCGGACGGTTTGATGCCGGTCAAGGAAACCTTGGCTGCGGGTTCTGACATGCGGCCATCCTAGCTCCGCGTCGTCGGCGGCCGGTTACGGAACCCACGCCGGTTGTCATCGTGAACCGGCGTGAACCGGCGTGAACCGGCGCGGTGGATCGGCGGCGTGGATCTGTGCGGCACTGTGTCGGGCGTGAGCGCGATTATGCTTCGTGGGGTGGCGGAGCACATGACGCCGGAGCAGTTCCGGGTTTACGGCAAGCAGGTCGTCGATTGGATCGCCGACTATCTGGCCACGGTCGAGTCGCATCCGGTGCGGTCGAGGGTGTCGCCCGGCGCGGTGCGGGAGGCGTTGCCGAAGCACCCACCGGAGAGGGGGGAACCGTTCGACGCCGTGCTCGCCGATCTCGACCGCGTCGTCCTGCCCGGCGCGACCCATTGGCAGCATCCGAGTTTCTTCGGCTATTTCCCGGCCAACGCCAGCGGGCCCGCCGTGCTCGGTGACCTGTTGTCGTCCGGTCTGGGCGTGCAGGGGATGTTGTGGGCGACCAGCCCGGCGTGTACGGAGTTGGAGACGCTGGTCGTCGACTGGTTGGTGGAGTTGCTCGACCTGCCCGCCCGGTTCCGCACCGATGCGAGTGGTGGCGGTGTCATCCAGGATTCGGCGTCCAGCGCCGCCGTGGTCGCGGTCCTCGCGGCGCGGCAGCGCGCCGGTGAAGGGGCCCACACGCTGTATGTGTCGTCGCAGACGCATTCGTCGTTGGAGAAGGCCGCGCGGGTGACTGGGTGGGTGTCGAGAACGTGCGTGTCGTCGACGTGGACCCGGACACGCTCGCCATGGACCCGGCGCATCTGGACGAGTTGATCGCCGAAGACGTGGAGGCCGGGTTCGTGCCCACGATGGTGTGCGCCACGATCGGGACCACGTCCACCACGGCCGTCGACCCGGTGCGCAGGATCGGCGAGATCTGCCGGGCGCGGGGTGTGTGGCTGCATGTCGACGCGGCTTACGCGGGTGTGGCGGCGGTGTGTCCGGAACTGCGGTGGATCAACGACGGGGTGGCCGACTACGCCGACTCGTATGTCACCAATCCGCACAAGTGGTTGCTCACGAACTTCGATTGTTCGGTGTTGTGGCTGGGGGATTGTGAGCCCATGGTCGAGGCGTTGTCGATCCTTCCCGAGTACCTGCGCAACACCGCCACCAGTTCCGGTGAGGTCATCGACTACCGCGACTGGCAGGTTCCACTCGGTCGCCGGTTCCGGGCGTTGAAGTTGTGGTCGGTGATCCGTTGGTACGGCGCCGAGGGGCTGCGCGCGCACGTGCGCGACGGTATCGAACTCGCCGACGTCGTCGCGGCGTCGGTGGAGGCCGATCCGCGGTTCGAACTGTGACCGCACCATCCGTTCGGTCTCGTGTGTTTTCCGGCCGGTTTGGCCTTCTTCGTCCACGGAGGAGGCGAACGCGGCCACGATGGTGTTGCTGGAGCGGCTCAACGACTCCGGCGCGCTGTTCTTGAGCCACACGAAAGTGGGCGAGCACGTGTTGTTACCGCATGGCCGTCGGGGCGCCCAGCACGCGGCGGGCCCACGTGGAGGCCGCATGGCAGCGCATCTCGGACGAGTACGATGCGGTGCGCGCCGACGTCGAGTCGCGGTTGCCGTGAGGCCGACGTCTCGGTGCCGCCGGCCCCACGGTCGTCACGCGCTGGACGTCACGATTCCCACGGAACCTGCGGTGAGCGATAGAAGTCGACGCCGCGTGCCTCCCAGCGTGGTGCCTGCTGGCCGAGCCGTTCGCTGAACGATGTCCAGTCGTGTGCCTGCTGCGGTGACCAGCCGAGTTCGGCGATGGCGGCGAGCCTCGGGAACGCCATGTACTCGATGTGGTCGAGTGAGCGCAGCGTTTCCGACCACAGCGGCGCCTCGACGCCCAAAACGGCGTCCTCGCCGACGCCGTTGACGTAGTCGGCGGGGTCCCAGCCGTAGGCGTCGCGGACCTCGATGTAGGCCGCCCAGGACAGGCCGAGTGGCGTGTCCTCGTCGTACTTCATGTCGAGGTACGCCTTGTTGGCGGGTGACATGATCACTCGGTGGCCGCGTTCGACGGCGTCGGCGATCTCGTCGTGGTCGGTCGTGGTGTGCCAGTACTGGGCGATGGTGTCGGTCGAGGGTTCGGCCGCCACGATCTCGTTCCAGCCGAGCGGCTGTTTGCCGTACTTCTGGACGATCGGCACCGCTCGTTGCATGAAAGCGCGGTAGTCCTCGGCCGAGGTCTCGTGTGCCTCGTCGCCGCCGATGTGCAGGTACGGTCCGGGGGTCAGTTCCGCGATCTCACGGATGACGTCGTCCACGAACTCGTAGGTGATCTCCTTGTCGATGCACAGGGAGCTGTATCCGACGGCCATGTCGGTGCGTGGGGGCGAAGCGACACCGTCGCAGTTCAGTTCCGCGTACGTCGAGAGGGCGGAGTTGGTGTGTCCCGGCATGTCGATCTCCGGGACGATGGTGATGTGTCGGTCGGCGGCGTAGGCGACGATGTCGCGATAGTCGTCCTTGGTGAGGTAGCCGCCGCCGACGCCGTCCACGCCGGTGCCGGGGCCGCCGCCCACCGTGGCGAGCTCGGGCCAGCTGTCGATCTCGATGCGCCAGCCCTGGTCGTCCGTCAGGTGGATGTGAAAGTAGTTGATCTTGTAGCGTGCGAGTTCGTCGATGTAGGACTTGATCTCGTCGGGTGTGTGGAAGTGCCGCGCGATGTCGAGCATGGCGCTGCGGTACTCGAATCGCGGGTGGTCGACGATGCTGCCGCCGGCCACGGTCCACGTCTCGTGCTGGCGCGTGTCGGACTCGATCGCGGCGGGCAGCAGTTGCCGCAGTGTCTGTGTGCCGGCGAAGAGGCCCGCGGGTTCGTTGGCGCGGATGGTGACACCTCTGTCGGTGACGTCCAGCCGGTAGCCCTCGGACCCCAGTTCGTCGCCCACGTCGTCGAGCAACAGCGAAATACCGCCGGCGCTGTTCCCGTGGGCGGGTACCACCGGCAGCGGATAACCGGTCGCGGGTCGTAGCGTGCCGGCGAGCTGTCGGCCGATGGCGCGGGCCTCGGCCGATCGCGGTTCCGTGCGGATGAGTGTTCCCGGCCCGAGCCGGTAGTCGGCGTCCGAGTCGGGCGTGACTTCGACGGGTGCGGGGATGACGTCGCCGAGGCCGATGTCGGACGGTGTGGTCTGGGGGGACGGTTCCGCCGCCGCGGGTGCCGTCGACACCGCCAGTGCCGTGGTGCATGCCACGGCGGCGGCGAGTATCGCTTTCGTTCCGGATCTGCGCACGAGCACCTCCGTTGACTCAAGGGCACCTACAGGTTCAGACCACCCACTGGTCCAGACAACCACCGTTCGAGTGAGGGGCTCGGACTTGTCGGCCACGACCGTTCGTCGTGGCCGGCGTCTTAGCTGTCATCGCTGAGCCCGCAGCACGTCCTTGAGTCGCTCCAGCACCTCCGGGTCCTCGATCGTCGACGGCACCGCCTCGTCGCGGCCGTCGGCGAGGGCCCGCATCGTCTTGCGCAGCACCTTGCCCGAGCGTGTCTTCGGCAACGCGTCCACCACGGTGACGTCCCGGAAGGCCGCGACCGGCCCGATCTCGGCGCGGACCGCGGCCACCAGTTCGTCGCGCAACTCCTCCTCCGTGACGTCCACGCCCGTCTTGAGCACCACGAATCCCCGAGGCAGCTGTCCCTTGAGCGCGTCGTGCACGCCGATCACCGCGCATTCGGCCACCGCGGGATGTGCGGCCAGTACCGCTTCCATCGCTCCCGTGGACAGTCGGTGGCCCGCGACGTTGATGACGTCGTCGGTGCGTCCCATGACGAAGACGTAGCCGTCGGAGTCGACGTAACCCGAGTCGCCGGTGAGGTAGTGGCCTTCGTAGCGCGACAGGTACGCGTCGACGTAGCGGTCGTCGTCGCCCCACAGTGTGGAGAGCGCACCCGGCGGCAGGGGGAGTCGCACGGCGATCGCGCCCTCCTGGCCCGCGGGTCGTTCCTCGCCGGACTGATCCAGCACCCGCACGTCCCAACCCGGCATGGGCACGGTGGCCGAGCCGGGTTTCAGCGGCAGCGGTTCGAGCCCCCGAGGGTTCGCGGCGATGGCCCAGCCCGTCTCCGTCTGCCACCAGTGGTCGACCACCGGCACGCCCAGTCGTTCGGTCGCCCAGTGGTACGTCTGCGGATCCGTTCGCTCCCCGGCCAGGAACAGGGTGTGAAGCCGGCTGAGGTCGTAGCGCGCCATTTCGGCGCCGTCGGGATCGACTCGTTTGATGGCTCGCATGGCCGTGGGCGCGGTGAACAACGTACGCACGCCGTACTCGGACACCACGCGCCAGAACGCGCCCGCGTCGGGTGTGCCCACCGGTTTCCCCTCGTACAGCACCGACGTTGCCCCCACCAGCAGTGGCGCGTACACGATGTAGGAGTGGCCCACCACCCAGCCGACGTCGGACGCCGTCCACCACACGTCGCCGGGGCCGATGTCGTAGATGCCCGCCATCGACCACGCCAACGCGACTGCGTGCCCGCCGGTGTCGCGCACCACGCCTTTCGGCCTGCCGGTGGTGCCGGATGTGTAGAGGACGTAGAGCGGATCGGTGGCGGCCACCGGAACGGGGTCGGCGGGACGCGCGGTCGCCACGAGGTCGGCCCAGTCGGTCTCCCCGTCGCGCAGTTCGGTGCGCGCCGTGTTCCGCTGGAGCACCACGACGTGCTCGGGCCGGTGGGTGGTGTCCGCCAGCGCTTTCCGCACGATCGGCAGGTATTCCACGATGCGTGACGGTTCGACACCGCACGACGCCGCGACCACGACCTTCGGGCGGGCGTCGTCGATGCGCGTGGCGAGTTCCCTCGGGGCGAACCCGCCGAACACCACGGAATGCACCGCGCCCAGCCGGGCGCAGGCGAGCATGGCGACGACCGCCTCCGGCACCATGGGTAGGTAGAGGACGACGCGGTCGCCCTTACCGACGCCCAGCGAGCGCAGTGCGCCCGCGAACGTCGCCACCTCGTCGCGCAGCTCGCGGTAGGTGTAACGGTGTTTCGAACCGGTGACCGGGGAGTCCCAGATCAGCGCGTCCTGCTCGCCCCGGCCCGCGTCGACGTGCCGGTCGAGCGCGTTGTACGCCGTGTTGAGCTCCCCGTCGGGAAACCACTGGTACAGCGGTGCGGCCGAGTCGTCGAGCGCCCGGGTGGGGCGCCGGGTCCAGTCGATCGCCCGCGCGGCTTCCAACCAGAAACCATCCGGGTCGTCCAGACTGCGTCGATACTGTTCGGCGTACGTGCTCGTGCTGGGCGCCTCCTGGGCCGTGCCGGCGTCGCCCGGGTGGTTCGTGCCGCCCATGTCGTCCATGTCATCCATGCCGTCCATGCCGTCCATGCCGCTGCCTCCTCCACGTCGAGGGTGTGCGTGCTGACGGTAGAACCGGCCGGTACGGCACACCAGTGTCCGAAGGTTCACAAGCGGCCGGTCAGCCAGCGGATCGGGTGGCGGATGGCGCACAACGCGTTCGCCATTCGCAGCACTTTGCGGGCCGCCGCCGTGTTCTCGTCATGGGAACCGAAGACCCGCTCCATGTCGGCGTGAACCTCGCTGGCCAGCTCCCTGGCCTGGCGCACGTGGAACTCGCCCAGCTCGCACAATGCGAGGAGAAGCCGGCTCCACATAACCACAAAGTGATCGCGAGGGAACACGCCGACGGTGTCGTCGAGCAGTTCGGTCGCCGCTGCGTGAGTCCGCTCGAGGTCGTCGGCGGCGAACATCGCCATGCAATGTAGGTAGCGTAGGAGGAGAACGTCGGGATCGGTGACGCTGTACGCGGACAACAGTCGCGGCAGCACCTCGTCGAGCAGCTCGCGCGCGCGGTGCCATTCCTTCTGGAAGAAGAGGGCCACCGCCAGCAGTCCGCGCAGGAACGCCAACCACGGCTCGTCGTCCCTGCCGCAAGCGCGGCGGCAGTCGTCGATCACTTCTTCGAGTAGCCCGATGCCCCCTGCGGGGTCCCCGGCGATGGCCTGGAGCACCCCGAAGCTTGCCCTGGTGAAATAGGACAGTGGGTTATCCTCGCCGAGCAGCGTGACGAGATCGTGGGTGTTTCGGCGGGCCTCGTCGAGTGCTGCGGCCGAGACGCCGTCTGCAGTGATCGTGGAAGTCATGTGGTGATAGCGTGCGAACACGGTCAGCTCGTGCTCGGGTCCGAGGAAACGTTCGCAGTCCACCGCCAGGTCGTTCGAGTTGTCGGTTTTGTCCAGCCGCAGGTGCACGGTTTGCAGCATCAGCCGGGCGGTGAGGGTGGCCTCGTGCCGTGGTCCCAACACACGTTCGTGGTCGGAGACAAGTGCGGTGTAGACATCCTCCGCCCGGCCGAGGTCACCGGCGGCTTCGTAGGCCCAGCCCAGGTTGAGTCGGGCGGCGAGCACCTCGACGTGGTCGGCGCCGAGTTCGGCCGCCAAGAGCGTCACTGCCTGCTGCACGCGTTCGGCCGCATGGTTGCTGGTGGCCCGGAGGCTGCGGAACTTCTCGGCAGCCAGCAGCAGACGTGCCACGTCGACCCGCGCACCGACCGGCACGGACGTCCCGACGAGGTGATCGATGTGTGGCAGCACGGACAGCCACCAGGGCCATTGCCGTAGGTTCGGCAAGTTGTACAAGGTGCTTGATGCGGGCAGTGCCATGGCCAGAGCTCGTACGGCCGATGCGTGTGCATCAGTGAGGACGTCGGGGCCGTGTCGTTCGCCGTCGTCCAGCATCCTGCCGACCACCTGCACGAGCCGGTGCATCTCGACGTGCGTTGCGGTCAACCGGACCATGTTGTAAGCGGCGAGCACGCCGAGTGCCTCGTCGACCTCCGCCTGGTCGTCGGCAACGGTGTACACGACCTCTCTCGGTATCGGCAACGGCGCGTACCACGCGAGCAGATGGGCGAGCCGGGCGGCGAACGGAGAACGGGCGGCGACGGCCTCTTCGGTGATCCGCCACACCCCGGCGACGGTATCCTGTGGATCGGTGTCGTGTGCGCCCGCCCGCAGCATCCGGTCCGGGGTGGCCCGAAGCCGGGCCAGATACCGAGCGACGGGCGTCCGGGTTTCCTCGAGGTAGGCGGCCGCCTGTTCCACGGCCAGCGGAAGGTGCCCGAGGTCGGCTGCCAGCTCTGCGATGACGTCGTCGCTGCCGTCGGGAGAACATCGGCGGAGCAGTTCGCGGGCGGGTTCTGGGGCCAGTACATCGAGGAAGTGGATCGATGCCGCCACTGCCCAGCCGGACGCCCGCCTACTGGTGATCAGGTGCCGCCCCGTCGTCAATGGGCCGACGCTGTCCTCGATCAGTCCCGGGTCTGCCACATCGTCGAACACCAGCAGCCAGTCCCGGTTCGACTGCAACCAGTTCCGCGCCCACTCGGCGGCGTGTCGGGGCGTCATCCTCGCCTGCGCGAGCGCGGGATTCACCCTGTAGGTGAGTGCCGCGAGGTCGGATTCGACTGTCTCCTCGTCGTGCGCTCTGATCCACCAGGCGAACCGTCCCTCGGCGGTGTGCGCGCGGGCGTAATGCAGAGCGAGCGCGCTCTTGCCGACTCCGCCCAGCCCGTGGATGACGTGGACGTCCCCGCGTGCGGGGCCGTTGGTGAGGGACCGATGTAGTCGAGCGAGTTCGGTGGTGCGACCGACCAATGGACGTGGGGTGGTGAGGTTGTGCGTGCCTGGGGCAACGTTGACCTCATCAGGACGTCCCCAAGCCTGCGGGGGCAGTATCCACGAGTTGATGTGCGCATTCGGGCCGGTGCTGACGACGCCGAAGTTCACGGCGACGGCCGCGGCGTTGGCTCCGATCGCCGTGACGTGGTGTGTCGAGCGGCGCGGTGGGCGCTCTCGGTCGTTCAACGCTCGAAAGCGTTTCGCTCAGCGTTTGATCGTTGTGTTGTTCCCCGTGGCGATGATGCCGGTGACATCGCCGCCCACAGCCACCGACCCCTTGCCGGCAGCGGACACAGAAGATCGCTGTTGCAGCAGGGAAGCGAGTTGGGCTGCCAGCGTGTCGTCGGCTTCCAGGGTCTCCTTGACCCGCGCCCGCAGCACCCACTGCCGGCCCTCGTCGTCGGGGTCGCGGGCCAGATCGTCGACCGCCGACTCGATGTCGTCCTTGTTCCCGCCGCTGAGTAGGCCGCGTAGCAGACGTTGCCCGACCCCCACGGTCGCATCCGCTGCCTTTTCCTCGATTTTCGCCAGTACAGCTGTGCCGTAGGCGCCGACGGCAGCGGTGAGGTAGGGCATCATCTCGCCCGACAATGCGACGGCATCCACAGTGCTCACGCTCGCCCCCCAGTTTTGTCGATGCGCTGAGAAAGGAAATGCCCACGCAGCCTACCCCATTTCGGGTCGAGACCACATCGTCTGAACGGCTGTTCACCGCGCCCGCCGTAAGCTCGGTTCACGGCAACCGCCATACTGGGACTTCGGACGATGCCGGGCGACGCGGCGAAGGAGCGAGGGGTGGAATCGATCGCGAGCTCGTTGCTCTCGCTGGCCTATCGGTTGTTCCAACCGGGCTTGTGCCCAGGCGACTGGGCGTGGGCGACGAGCATGGCCGGCGCGTTGATCGCGTTGTTCCCGGTGGGCACAGTCGTGGCGGTCGCGGTGATGCGCAAGTTCACCGGTAACCGCTACCACGGCGGTGCGCTCGCGGCGCTCATCGCGTTCGGTCTCGTGGGCATACTGCTCATCCCCTGGTTGCTGATCACCGGAGTGTCGAGCGTGTTCCGCGCCGCGTTCCGCGGTGATCCCGCCGGGCTGTCGGCGCAGGAGTTCTCCGCCCTCCAGCAGCAGTACTGCTGGGTCGGGCCGCAGGACGAATACCTGGGTGGCAAGCAGAACGTCTACGAGACGTTGTTCTACCCCTCCGGCGACATGCTCGCCTACAGCTACTACCTGGGTGGTCTCGTCGCCCTGCCGCTGCTGGTGTTGCTCGCGGTGCTGTTGCTCGCCCGCATCGCCATGCGCCGCGGCCCCAAGTGGCCGGGCAGGCTGCTGTGGGCGTCGTTCGTGGCGTTGGTGATCGCGTCGGCCGGTGTCGAGGCCAACACGGCCGTGCACCTGTGGTTGGGCTTTCTGCCCACCACGGTTCTCGGGGTGATCCCCGTGGCCTTGGTCGGGCCGCCGAGCTGGTCGACGATCGAGAACTCCGACCGCCGCCCCGAGCGGGCCTTGGAGCAGGAGCCCCCACAGCAGCCGGTGCACGTCAATCCGAGGGAACCGCAGACACCACCGCCACCGCCGCCACCGCCCGCGAAGCAGTACGCGCCCACGTCGGTGGCTCCCACGCCCGAACAACCACCGGAACAGCCCCCGAGGGAGCTGGCGGCCACTCCGGGTCCCGTTCCCGTCCCGCCGGGGTCCGCGCCGGTGGGCAACAGCAGGTTCCGCCGGGTGCGGCGGCTCGGCCACGGTGGTTTCGGCACCGTGTGGGAGGCCGTGGATACGCAACTCGGACGCACGGTGGCGCTCAAGATCGCCCACGTGCCGGACCGCGAGACCGAGGAACGCATGCAGCGCGAGGCGCGGGCGTTGGCCGCGCTGAGCCACCCGAACTGTGTGCACGTGTACGACCTGGTGGAGGAGCCCGACGGGCTCGCCCTGGTGATGGAGTACCTGGAGGGGCAGCCGCTCGCCGAGGTCGTCGACAACGGCGGCCCCCTGGACGACGTCGCCGCCGGGCGGCTGTGGGCCACCATGGCCAGTGCGTTGGCGGCCGCGCACAGCAAGGGCGTGCTGCACCGCGACGTGAAGCCGTCGAACGTGATCATCGACCCGGATGGTGTGGCCCACCTCATCGACTTCGGTATCGCCCGCAGCAAGGGCGACTCCAACCTCACGGCCACGGGGATGATGGTCGGCACCCCCGACTACGTGGCTCCGGAGACGGCTGCGGGCGCGCCCGCGAGCCCGGCGTCGGACGCGTGGCAGCTCGCGGCCACCGTCAGCTACGCGCTGTCCGGGCACCCTCCGCGCGGTACGCGGGAGACTCCGATGGCGGCGCTCATGGCCGCCGCGCGAGCCGAGCCGCCCACACAGCTGCCCCGGCACAGCGTGCACGCGAAGCTGCTCGCGGCCTCGCTGGACCCGCAGCCACGCAACCGGCCCACCCTCAACACCGTCCACCGCGAGGTGGAGGGCTGGTTGTCCAGGGCGGGCACCTCCACGGACGGCCCGGTCACCAAACTGGTACCGCGTCAGCAGTGACGGCACCCACGGCCACGTGGTCGTGGGTCGTCATGGGTCACCGCCACGACGGTAACCACAGTTCCGCCTGCCAACGGTCGTAGGTGATCGGTTCGCCGTTCAGGATCGGCCACAGCCACGCGAAGTTCGCGACCACCAACCCGACGTACAGCGACAGCACCAGCAGGCCGGTGCCGCGTCGTTCGTAGCCGTTACGGGCGCTGCCGAGCAGCTGCCCCAGCACGAGCGTCAGGCCCAGCGCGAGGAACGGCGCCAACGGCGTGGCGTAGAAGTAGTACATCTGCCGGTCGAGGTTGACGAACCACGGCAGCAGCCCCGCGAGGTAGCCCACGAGTACAGCGGCGTAGCGCCAGTCGGTGCGGAACACCGCCCGCCACAGTCCCCACGCCAGCACGGGCAGAGCGAGCCACCACATCGCCGGCGTGCCGATGAGCATGGTGGCGCTCACGCATTCCGACTCGCCGCAGCCCGTCACGTGCTCGCCCGATTCGTAGTAGTACAGCATCGGGCGCAGCCCCATCGGCCACGTCCACGGCTTCGACTCCCACGGGTGCGGGTCGCCGTCCGGTGTGGCGAGGTTGCTGTGGAAGTCCAGCACGTTCGTCGTGTAGAGCACGAGGGAACGCAGCGCGTCGGGCACGAAACCGAACGGCCCGTCGCCGACGTTCTGCATTTCCACGTAGTTGCGGTCGGTGGCGGTTTCGCTGGCGAACCACGCCCACCAGCTACCCAGGTAGGTGAGCACCGAGACGGCGCCGATGCTCCACGCCACCGGCGGTACGTCCTGTCGCAGCACCCCTTGCCAGGGCTTGGGCACGCCCGCCGTTCTGCGGGCGACGACGTCGAAGGCCAGGGTCAGCAGCGCGAAGGCGATCACCCAGTAGGCGCCCGACCACTTCACGGCCGTGGCCAGGCCCAACAGCACGCCCGCGCCGAACCGCCACCAGCGGAACCCGAGCCGCGGCCCGTAGGGGGATTTGTCGGTCCAACCTTCGCGCACGGCGGTGGCCAGCCGTTCGCGTACTTGGTCGCGGTCGAGCAGCACACAACCGAACGCGGCGAGCACGAACAGGGCGAGGAAGATGTCGAGCATCCCCGACCTGGACTGCAGGTGCAGCACGCCGTCGCAGATGACGAGCACACCCGCCACTGCGCCCAGCAGTGTGGACCGGGTCAGCCGCCGAGCGATGCGGACGGTGAGCAGCACGATGAGCGCGCCCGCGACGGCCGCGCTGAACCGCCATCCCCAGGCGTTGTAGCCGAAGATCCATTCGCCGATGGCGATGAGTTGTTTCGCCAACGGCGGGTGCACGACGAGTTCGTAGCCGTGGTTGTCCTCGTAGCCGCCGTTGCGCAGCATCTGCCACGCCTGGGGCACGTAGTGTTTCTCGTCGAACACCGGTGTGCCCTCGTCGGTGGGCACGCCCAGGTTCTGCAGCCGCACCAATGCACCGATCGCCGTCAGCACGAGCGTGACGATCAGCGCGCGCCCTCGGTCGCCGGGCATCGGCCTGCCCAAAAGGGCGGCTTCGCGGTCGCTCGGGGGCTTTCGGACCCGTGGAGCCTGGCCCACGCCGCCCGCCGACGAACGGGTGAGGAGTGCGGTCACGAGCTCCGATCCTACGGGCTAGCCTCTGGCGTTGTGACGCTCGTACTGGCCGCGACCCCACTCGGTGATTCCCGTGACGCCTCGCCCCGGCTGGCCCAGGCACTGGCCGACGCCGACGTCGTGGCGGCCGAGGACACGCGGCGCCTGCGCGCGCTCGCCACGACTCTGGGGGTGACGCCCCGCGGGCGTGTGGTGAGTTTCTACGAGGACGTCGAATCGGCGAGGTTGCCCGCGTTGTTGGAGGCGCTGAGAGCGGGGCAGACGGTGGTGCTCGTCACCGACGCGGGGATGCCGAGCGTGTCCGATCCGGGGTACCGGCTCGTCGCGGCGTGCGTCGAGGAGGGCGTGGGCGTGACGTGCGTGCCCGGGCCTTCGGCGGTGACGACGGCGTTGGCGGTGTCGGGTCTGCCGCCGCACCGGTTCTGTTTCGACGGGTTCGCGCCACGCAAACCGGGTGAACGGCAGCGTTGGCTGCGGGAACTCGCCGAGCAGCCCCGAACGGTGGTGTTCTTCGAGTCGCCGCACCGGTTGGCGGCGACGTTGGCGGAGGCCGCCGACGTGCTCGGCGCCGACCGCAGGGCGGCCGTGTGCCGGGAGCTGACCAAGACGTACGAGGAGGTGCGCCGCGGAGGGCTCGGCGAGCTCGCCGAGTGGGCGCGGCAAGGTGTGCGCGGTGAGATCACCGTGGTGTTGGAGGGGGCGAAACCGCGTTCCGCCGATCTGCCCCGGCTGGTGGCCGAGGTACGGGCCCGGGTCGAGGCCGGGGAACGCTTGAAATCGGCGTCGGCCGAGGTGGCGCAGGCGGCGGGGGTGTCGCGTAAACAGCTGTACGACGCCGTGCTGCGGGAGCGGGACGCCGAGTAGTCGACAGCGTCCCCGTGGGCGAGGGTTTCGACCCGGTCGTCAGTTCGGCGGCTGTTCCAACAGTCGTGTCAACGGCGCGGCCTTGTGCAGGCATTCGCGCCACTCGGCGTCGGGGTCGGAGTCGGCGGTGATACCTCCGCCCACGCCGAGCCGAACGGTACCGTCGCTGATCTCGAAGGTGCGGATCGCGACGTTCAATTCCATTCCCACCACGGGGGAGGCGAGGCCGATCGCACCCGTGTAGACGCCGCGCGGAGCGGATTCCAGTTCCGCGACCAGATCGAGTGCGCGGATCTTCGGTGCGCCCGTGACCGATCCGGGTGGAAACGTCGCGTGCAGCAGGTCGGTGTCATCGCGACCATCAGCCAGCACACCTTCCACAGTGGAATCCAAATGCCACACGCCCGGTGCGGGACGCACGGCGAGCAGTTCCGGCACGCGCACACTGCCCACTTCGCACACGCGGCCGAGATCGTTGCGCACCAGGTCGGTGATCATGACGTTTTCGGCGACGTCTTTGGTGGAGCGCCGGAGTTCGTCGGCCTGGTGATCGTCGTGCGGGCCACGTCGAGGGCGGGTTCCTTTGATCGGTGAGGAGCGCACGCGTCGGCCCGAGCGGGACAGGAACAGTTCCGGTGACATCGACACGAGCGCTCCCCAGTCACCCGCGAGGTAGGCGGAGCGGGCGGGGGCGAGCCGTCGGATCCCTTCGGTGAACAGCGCGGCGGGTTCGCCGTGGAAATCGCCGCTCAGGCGGGTGCAGATGTTGGCCTGGAACAGTTCACCCGCCGCGATGGCGCGTACACAGGCGGCGACGGCGCTGTGGTGTTCGTCCCGGGAGGGCAGCGGAAGTGTGGTGGGTCGCCACGTGAACGCGGTGTCCCGACCGGGGCGGGTGGAGAGCAGGGCGTCGAGGTCGGCGGCGAGAGCGTCGGGATCGGGTGCGTCGTCGGGAACGAGCGCCTCGAACCACCACCGCCCCTCGGAGTCCAGGCGGAGCACGTGGTCGGCCCAGCCCCACGCGGCGCGGGGCAGGGCACAGCGCCGACCGGAGGGATCGGTGAGGTCGTAGGAGAGGTAGCCGAACCACCCGCCTCCGACGACACCCGGCTCGGTGGGTGTGAGTTCGGGTCGCCGAGTCACGGTGGCGAACGCCTTCGCGACGTCCGAGACGGTCTGGATACGCACGGTCGGGGCGAGCACGGCACGTGAGGAGAACCAGTCGCCGCACAGCGCTGCCGGTGGGGCCAGACCTTCCCGGGATGCCCGCCGGTGGAGAAGCGTGACGGCGTCCTCCGGGGTGGGGGTGGCCCGCAGGGCCGTTCTCACCACTCGCACGGCGAACATTCTCGCCCGACGGCGAATGCGACTATCGTCGATGATGTGACGGGTGTGAGCGAGACGACGTGGATCGGCCCCGTGACCGGCGCCGGGTCACCGAGCCGCACCGACGAGCGATTCGGTATCCACGCCACCGACCTCGGTGTCACCTGGGACGGCGCCGACGGGCGTGTGTACGTCGCGTTCGGCGACACCTACGGCGAGGGGTGGGGAGGTAGCGGGCCCGGCCCGGCCGACGCCGACTGGCGCCGGAACACGCTCGCCTACTCCAGTGACCGGGAACTTTCCACGGGCCTGCGGCTGGACGGCGTGGTCGCCCGGCCGGACGGCACCGCTCGCCAGGCGCTGCCCTCGGGAGCCGGAAGCGAGGTCACGGTGATCCCCAACAGCGGTGTCGCCGTGAACGGCAAGCAGTACCTGCACTACATGTCGGTGCGCCGCTGGGGACGGCCCGGCGTGTGGCGCACCAACTACGCGGGCATCGCCGTCTCGGACGACGGTGGGTACACGTGGGACAAGCCCCGGTATGCGCGCTGGTCGAACTGGTGGGGCCGGGACCGGTTCCAGCTCGGTGCGTTCGCGTCGACGGGCGGGCGGGTGTACCTACTGGGCACCACCAACGGACGCTACGGCGAGGCTTACCTCGCCAGGGCGGAACTGGCGGAGCTGCCCGAGACACGTGCGTTCGAGTACTGGACGGGGACCGGTTGGAGCCGTCATCAGGGTGCCGCCGCCGCGGTGTTGGACGGCCCGGTGGGGGAGATGTCGGTCGGCTTCCACACCGTGCTGGGCCGGTGGTTGCTGATGCACCTCGACGAGACGCGTCGCGGCATCGTCCTGCGCTCGGCGGAGCACCTCACGGGCCCGTGGACACCCGGCGAGGTGGTGGTGTCGGGCGACGAGTACCCGGCCGTGTACGGGGGGTTCCTGCACCCGTGGTCGCTCGACGGCCCCGACCTGTACTACCTGGTGTCGCAGTGGGGGCCGTACAACGTCTACCTCGCCCGTACCCGGCTGCTCCTCGACTGATGCGACACGGCTGTTCCCGGGCGTTCGGGCACGCCCCTTTCCGAGACGTCTTCCGCGAAGCCCGGTTCGTGGGTCACCTGGTCCGGTCGAGTTGTCCGCCCTCGTGGACGCGGCGTCGTCTGTCGTCCGGCCCGATGCGGAGCCTGAGCCTCCCTCGCGAGAAATTCACTGGGCCCGATCCGTAGGCTAAATACCCATGAGCACTCCTGTGTTGACCGCGGTGGCCTGGCCCTACGCCAACGGCCCCCGCCACATCGGCCACGTGTCCGGTTTCGGCGTCCCGTCCGACGTCTTCTCGCGTTACCAGCGAATGGCCGGCAACAAGGTGCTCATGGTGTCGGGTACGGATGAACACGGCACCCCGATCCAGGTCCAGGCGGAGAAGGAAGGCCTGACCCCGCAGCAGGCGGCCGACAAGTACACCCGTCAGATCACCGAGGACCTGCAGGGCCTCGGAATGTCGTACGACCTGTTCACCCGGACCAGTACCGGCAACCACGCCGAGGTGGTGCAGCAGATCTTCCTCGCACTGCACCGCAACGGCTACGTCATCCCCAAGACCACCACGGGCGCCATCAGCCCGTCCACGGGCCGCACGTTACCCGACCGCTACATCGAGGGCACCTGTCCCATCTGCGGCTACGACGGTGCTCGCGGCGACCAGTGCGACAACTGCGGCAACCAACTCGACGCCGCCGAGCTGCGTAACCCGCGTTCGCGCATCAACGGTGAGACACCGAAGTTCGTCGAGACCGAACATTTGTTCCTCGACCTGCCCGCGTTCACCGAGACGTTGGGAACGTGGCTGTCCACCAAGACCGACTGGCGCCCCAACGTCCTCAACTTCACCCGCAACCTCGTGGAGGACATGCGCCCCCGGCCCATCACCCGCGACCTCGACTGGGGCGTGAAGATCCCGCTCGACGGCTGGCGCGACCAGCCGATGAAGCGGTTCTACGTCTGGTTCGACGCGGTGATCGGGTACTTCTCCGCCAGCGTGGAGTGGGCCCGGCGTTCCGGTGACCCGGACGCGTGGCAGCAGTGGTGGAACAACCCCGACGCGCGCGGCTACTACTTCATGGGCAAGGACAACATCACCTTCCACGCCCAGATCTGGCCCGCCCTACTGCTCGGCCACAACGGCGCGGGCGACAAGGGCGGCGAACCGGGCCCGTACGGACAGCTGCGGCTGCCCGACGAGATCGTCTCCAGCGAGTTTCTCACCATGAGCGGCTCGAAGTTCTCCACCTCGCGCGGCACGGTGATCTACGTGCGTGACTTCCTGCGCGAGTTCGGCCCCGACACGCTGCGGTACTTCATCAGCGTGGCCGGGCCCGAGACCCAGGACGCCGACTTCACGTGGGACGAGTTCACCCGGCGCATCAACTTCGAGCTCGCCAACGAGTGGGGCAACCTCGTCAACCGGTCGATCTCGATGGCCCACAAGAACAACGGTGGCATCCCCCGGCCCGGCACGCCGACACAGGCCGACGAGGATCTCAAGGCACTGGCCAGGGCGGCGTTCGACACGGTGGGCGGGCACCTGAGCCGGTCCCGGTTCAAACTCGCCGCACAGGAGGCCATGCGCGTGGTCTCGGCGGCCAACAAGTACCTGTCGGACCAGCAGCCGTGGAAACTCAAGGACGACCTCGAGCGCAGGGACACGGTGCTGTACACGGCGTTGCAGGTGGTGTCCGACGCCAACACGTTGCTCACCCCGTTCCTGCCGCACGCGGCGCAGAAGGTGTATGAGGCGTTGGGGGGCACGGGTGTGTGGGCCGCTCAGCCGGAGGTCTCCGAGGTCGCCGACCTCGATCTGCCCGACCGGGTCAATCCGGTCATCACCGGGGACTACACGGTGGAGCAGGCGCGTTGGGGGTCCATCCCGGTCGAGGTGGGGCGTCCTTTGGAGAAGCCGACGCCGTTGTTCGCCAAACTTGACCCGAAGCTCGCCGAGACCGGGCCAGAATGGGCTCCGATTAACGTCGAAGCATGAGTCGTCAGGAACGCCCGCCGATACCGCAACCGCTGCCGGTACCGACGGTCGACGCGCACACCCATCTCGACGCCTGTGGGGCCACCACGCCCGATCTTGTAAGAGCCGCTCTCGGCCGAGCGGCCTCCGCGGGGATCGTCGCCGTCATCACCGTGGCCGACGACCTGGACTCGGCGCGGTGGGTGGCCGACGCGGCCACGTGGGACGAACGGTTGTACGGGGCCGTGGCGCTGCACCCCACGCGCACGGAGGGGTTCGGCGAGACGGAGCGTTCGGAGCTGGAGCGTCTCGCCGCGGCCGACCGCGTGGTCGCCGTCGGCGAGACGGGGCTGGACTACTACTGGGACTACGCGAGCCCCAAGGCGCAGCAGGAAGCGTTCCGCTGGCATATCGACCTCGCCAAACGCGTGGGCAAACCGCTCATGATCCACAACCGGGAGGCCCACGACGACGTGCTCGCGACTCTGGACGCCGAGGGCGCGCCGGAAACGGTGATGTTCCACTGTTTTTCCGGGGACGCCGACGTGGCGCGGCGGTGTATCGACGCGGGCTACCTGTTGTCGTTCGCGGGCACGGTGACGTTCCGTAACGCGCGTGCGCTTCAGGAGGCGGCGCGGCTGGTGCCGGACGAACAGTTACTGGTCGAGACCGACGCGCCGTTTCTCACCCCGCACCCCTTCCGCGGCAGGCCGAACGAGCCCTACTGCGCCGCCTACACGGTCGAGGGACTCGCCGAGCTGCGAGGACAGTCGGTGGAGGCCGTGGCGGAGGCGGCCCGGCGCAACGCGGAACGCGTTTTTCGCCTGCGTGTCACGGAAAACGACGGTGTCGGATCGTCGCCGGAGAGCTCGTGAGGAAAATCACGAGACGACGGGGGGTGTTTGCGCAACCCCTTGGCACTCGTTATGGTCCCGTGACCGTGCTGGGTGGTGGTCCGACATCGATCATCACCCGCCTGGCCCACAGTCACGTCGGTGTACGTCGGGGAGAGCGTCCTGCGGGGCGCATGAGGGCGGCGCTGACTGCGGGAGTCGGTGTACTTACGTGAAGGGATCGACCCTGTGACTGGTAGAGACGGGCAGACGGGTGCCTCCACGGGCTTGCTCGACAGGTCGAGCGAGGCCGACGAACTCGATTTCTCGCCCGAGCCGGAAGTCACACCCCACGACGTGCTGACGGCACTCGGCCCCGACGCCGAAGCCCTCATGGAGCAGGCCGACGTCGACGTCGACGAGCTGATTCGGCTGATCAACGCCGAGACGATGATGCTCCCGCCGATCGCGGCGAGCATCGAGACGTCCCCGGAAGCGGACGGCGGGCAGTCGCAGGCCGACCAGGACGAGGACGGCTTCGTCGGCGCGGTCAAGACGTGGAAGAAGCGTTTCCTGCGGGGCACCGTCCTCGCGGTCATGATCACCCTCACCGGTGGCGGTGCCGCGGCGCTCGCGATGAACAAGAGCGTCACCGTCGACGTCGACGGTGAGCGGCAGACCGTGCGCAGCTACGGCGACACGGTGGGCGAGGTGCTGGAGGACGCCGGCATCGACGTCGGCGCCCACGACGCCCTGTCCCCGTCCCCGCAAGCGCCGGTCGGTGACGGTGGGGTCATCAAGTTGGAGCGTGGCCGCCAGCTCACCGTCGTGGTGGACGGCGAGGCCCGCGAGTCGTGGGTGCGCGCCACCACCGTGCGCGAGGCGTTGGCGCAGCTCGACCTCGACCACCTCAACACCGGCGGCACGTGGTTCTCTGCGCCGCTGTCCGGCGAGGTCCCCCTGGACGGCATGCGCCTGGAGGTCAAGACCGAGAAGGCCGTCACCCTCTACGACGGTGGCGAGAAACCCCGCGAGATCACCACCAACGCCGTCACCGCCCAAGAACTGCTCAACGAGCTGAACCTCGATCTGGGCGAGCAGGACAAGATCGAAGAGGGCGCGGACTTCAAACTCACCGACGGCGCCGAAGTGCACATCAGTCGCACCGGTGTGTCGGTGGTGAACAAGACCGAGACGATCGAGCCCGAGGTCCGGACCATCGAGGACGACTCCCTGGAGCAGGGCAAGGAGATCGTCGAGGACGAGGGCACACCGGGCGAGAAGGTCGTCACCTACCGGGTGACGAAGAAGAACGGCGAGATCGTGCACAGTGAGGAACTGTCCACCGAGATCGTCAAAGAGGCGAAGGACAAGGTCGTTCGCGTCGGCACCAAGAAGCCCGCGGTTCCGCCCGTCGCTGACGGGGCGGTGTGGGATGCGCTCGCCCAGTGCGAATCCGGCGGGAACTGGTCCATCAACACGGGCAACGGCTACTACGGCGGTCTGCAGTTCAACAAGCAGACCTGGGACGCCTACGGCGGTTCCCAGTACGCGGCCTACCCGCACGAGGCCACGCGTGAGCAGCAGATCGCGATCGCGACCAAGCTGCGGGACGCCCGGGGCGACTACGGCGCTTGGCCCGCCTGCTCGGCGCAGCTCGGCCTGTAGAGGCAACGCCCGTCGTCCTGTGCTCGGAGAAGGTCTTTAGGCTGGTCCGGTGACCGACACACCGGGGCTGCTGGGAGCCGCTGAGATTCGCCGGTTGGCTGCGGCGCTGGGTTTGCGACCGACGAAGAAACTCGGCCAGAACTTCGTGCACGACGCCAACACGGTGCGCCGCATCGTGGGCCTGGCGGGGGTCGACCCGGGCGAGGTGGTCGTCGAAGTCGGGCCCGGACTCGGCTCCCTCACACTCGGCCTCCTCCATGCCGGTGCGCACGTGGTGGCGGTGGAGATCGATCCCGTGCTGGCCGCTCGGCTACCCGACACCGTCGCCGAGCACGCGCCCGGCGCCGTCGAGCGGCTCACCGTCGTCGAACGGGACGCGTTGCGGTTGCGTGCGGACGAGCTGCCGACCCCGCCGACGGCGTTGGTGGCCAACCTGCCGTACAACGTGGCGGTGCCCGTGGTGCTGCATCTGCTCGCCGAGTTGCCGTCGCTGCGGCACGCCCTCGTGATGGTCCAGACCGAGGTGGCCGACCGGATGGCGGCGCGGCCCGGCAGCCGGGTCTACGGCGTGCCCAGCGTGAAGCTCGCGTGGTACGGACATGCCCGCAAGGTCGCCTCGGTGCCGCGGTCGGTGTTCTGGCCCGTCCCCAACGTCGATTCCTCCCTGGTGGAGTTCGAACGCTCCACACCGCCCCCGGACGCCGACCGCGACACGGTATTCGCGCTCATCGACGCGGCGTTCGCGCAGCGGCGCAAAACCCTGCGCGCGGCGCTGACATCGTGGGCGGGCTCGGCCGACCGCGCGGCCGACCTGCTGTCTGACGCCGGGGTGGACCCCACCACGCGAGGGGAACGGTTGACCGTCGAACAGTTCGCCGCCATCGCCCGCGCTGCGGCGACAGTGTGATCTCGCCCCAACAGGCTTGTCAACGACCTGTTCGGTCGGGTGTACTCTGGGGGTATCCATCCCGAGCGACTGAGAGACCTGGCTCTACGACGTCGCAGCAACCGCCCACTGTCATCGAGTGGGGGCAGGTGCTAACGCCAGGATCGATGGAGGAACTGTGTATCGCTCTCGATTGCTGACGCAGCGCCGAGTCATCGACCAGGGCCGCCGTACGGCGTCGGCGTGTTGTAGCCACATCGTTTCCGGCTGAAGAAGTCGCTTTCGAGTCACGTCGATCCACTGTCGTTGTTTCTTCGACGTCCGCGCTGGACGTCTGCTTTGAGCTGCCCTGGAGCCGTGGTGATCACTGTCGAGAACGTCAGCAAATCCTTTCCCGGCACGACCGCGCCCGTCGTGGCGCTGCGGAACGCCACTCTTTCCGTGAGCGCGGGTTCGTTGTACGGCATCGTCGGTCCGGCGCGCGCGGGGAAGACGACTCTGGCCCGTTGCGTCGCGCTTCGGGAACGTCCCGACCAGGGCGTGGTGCGTTACGACGGCATGGACATCAGCAAGCTGACGGGCCGCAGGTTGTGGGGTGCGCAGCGCCAGGTGGCGGTGGTGGACCCCGGGTTGCGGCCGGAACGCACCGTCGCGGGTAACGTCGCCGCCCCGTTGGAACGCATGGGCGTGGAGCCCGCGCAGCGTAAGCAGCGCGTGGGCACTCTGCTCGACGTCATCGGGCTGTCTCGGTCGGGTGCGCGCCTGCCGTCCGAACTGTCGCCCGGCCAGCAACGCCGGGTGGCCGTCGCGAGGGCGTTGGCGGTGTCGCCGTCGGTGTTGTTCGCCGACGACCCCACCGACGGGGTGAACGGTGAGGAGTCGGCGGCGGTGCTGTCCGTCCTCGACCGGGCCAGGGCGGAGCTGGGCGCGACCGTGGTCCTCACCACACGCGACGCCGACGTCGCCCGCCGGGTCTGCGACGAGGTGGCGCTGCTGGATCGCGGCACGGTGGTCGAATCGGGCACCCTGCTGGGGCTGTTGGGTAAGCCGGGAAGCCAGCTCGCCGAGGCGATGTTGCCACCGATCAACACGTCCCGCGCTCACTTCGGGGCCTACGACCGCACCGTGGATGTCGTCCTCATCGGGTTCGCCGCCGTGGGCGCCCTGCTGCCCGAGGCCTCGGCCCGGTTCGACGTCGACTTCACCACCATCGGCGGAGGACTGACCAGGTTGGGGGACACGCCCGTGGCGCGGTTCCGGCTCGGTGTGGAGGGCCAGCGCGCCGACGCCGCGCTCGCCTGGATCGCGGAGCGGGGCGCGCACGTCAGCACCCCCATGTTCGGTCTGCGCAACGTCGCGGCCTGAGTCACGGTCCGAGCCACGGCCTGAGCGCGGCTTAAGTCGCCGCCTCGGCTGGGTACGTCCGGGCGGCCAAGTAGGCTGGAACCCGTGCTTGCCGCCGTACCGCCGCCCGTGACCGTGCGGGCGCCGTCGAAGATCAACTTGCATTTGTCCGTCGGTGACGTGCGGGATGACGGCTACCACGAGTTGACGACGGTGTTCCAGGCGCTGTCACTAACCGACGAGGTGACCGCGCTGGTGAGCGAGGCAGCCGGCGTCGAGGTGTCCGGTGAGGGCGCCCGACTGGTGCCGACGAACGAGGACAACCTCGCCGTGCGGGCCGTGCGCGCGCTGGCCGAGTACGCCGGTCGGCCCGAGGAGGCCGACCGGGTGCGCTTGGTGATCCGCAAAGGCATTCCCGTGGCCGGAGGCATGGCGGGAGGCAGCGCCGACGCCGCCGCCGCGCTCCTGGCGTGTTCGACTCTGTGGGGGCTGGAACTGCACCGGGACGAACTCGCCGAAGTGGCCGCCACGCTCGGTAGTGACGTGCCGTTCGCCCTCTACGGCGGCACGGCGTTGGGCACCGGACGAGGGGAACAGCTCGTACCCGTGCTGTCGCGACACACCTTCCACTGGGTGTTGGCGTTCGACCAGCGTGGCCTGTCCACGCCGAAGGTGTACGGCGAACTCGACCGGCTGCGCGAGGCGGGTGATCCGCCCAGGGTCGGCCCGCCCGAAGCGTTGTTGGAGGCACTCGCGTCCGGGGACCCGCATCGACTCGCGCCGCTGCTCGGCAACGACCTTCAGGCGGCGGCGGTGTCGTTGCGGCCGGGTCTGCGCCGCACACTGCGCGCCGGGGTCACGGCGGGTGCGCTCGCGGGCGTGGTGTCGGGTTCCGGCCCGACGTGTGCGTTCCTGTGCTCCGATGGCGACTCGGCGTTGAAAGTGGCCGCCGAGCTGGCGGGCGCGGGTGTGTGCCGCACGGTTCGGGTCGCACACGGCCCGGTGCCAGGCGCACGTGTGCGCGACGAGTGACGGAGTGACACGGGGAAGGGACGAAACGAGCGGATGACCAACCTGGTCAACCTGGAGTCGGTCAGCAAATCCTACGGCGAACGCATGCTGCTCGACGGCGTGTCCCTCGGCGTGAGCGAAGGGGAGCGCATCGGAGTCGTCGGCCTGAACGGCGGCGGTAAGACGACTTTGCTCGAAGTGCTGGCGGGCATCAGCGAGCCCGACTCGGGCAGGGTGAGTCACGCGCGCGGCCTTCGCCTGGGGGTCGTCACGCAGCGCACCGAACTTCCCGAGGACAGCACGGTCGGCGGTGTGGTGCTGGCCGGCTACGCCGCTGAACACGAGTGGGCCTCCGACGCCCGGGTCCGCTCGATCGTCGAGGGACTCGGCATCTCCGCGATCGGTCTCGACACGCCCACCGGGACCCTGTCGGGTGGGGAACGGCGCCGGGTCGCGCTGGCCGCCACGCTCGTGGCTGAACTGGACCTGGTGGTACTCGACGAGCCCACCAACCACCTCGACGTCGAAGGCGTGCGCTGGCTGGCCGACCACCTGTTGTCGCGCAAGACCGCGCTCGTGGTCGTCACCCACGACCGCTGGTTCCTCGACACCGTGTGCGGACGCACGTGGGAGGTCGTGTCCGACACGACGAGAGCGGGGGCCGGCGGGCAGGTGGAGCAGTACGAGGGCGGCTACGCGGACTGGGTGTTCGCGCGAGCCGAACGCGCCCGCCTGGCCGCGGCGGCGGAGGAGAAGCGCCGCAACCTCGCCCGGAAGGAACTCGCCTGGCTCCAACGCGGCGCCAAGGCCCGCACCTCCAAACCCCGCTACCGCGTCGAGGCCGCCGAGGCCTTGATCTCCGACGTTCCCGAACCGAGGGACTCGGCGGAGTTGCTGGCGTTCGCCAAACGACGCCTCGGCAAGACGGTGCTCGAACTGGAGGACGTCTCCCTCTCGGCGGGGGAGCGCACCCTGCTCGACCACGTCACCTGGCGCATCGGCCCCGGCGACCGCATCGGCATCGTCGGGGTCAACGGCTCCGGCAAGACCACGCTGCTTCGGTTGTTGGCCGGGGAGGTCGAACCGAGCACGGGCCGCCGCATCGAGGGGAAGACGGTGCGACTGGCGCACCTGAAACAGGAACTCGACGACCTTCCCGGAGACCTGCGGGTGCTGGAGGCCGTCGAGAAGGTCGCCTCCCGCGTGACGTTGGGCAAACAGGAACTGTCTGCCTCCCAACTCGCCGAGCGGCTCGGTTTCGGCCGCACCCGGCAGTGGACCCCCGTCGAGGACCTCTCCGGCGGTGAGCGGCGTCGACTGCAACTCGTGCGGCTGCTCATGTCCGAACCCAACGTGTTGCTGCTCGACGAACCCACCAACGACCTCGACATCGACACCCTGCAACAGCTGGAGGACCTGCTCGACTCGTGGGCGGGCACGCTCGTGGTCGTCTCGCACGACCGATACCTGGTCGAGCGCGTGTGTGACAGCGTGGTGGCCTTGTTCGGCGACGGTCGTATCACGCACCTTCCCGGCGGCATCGACGAATACCTGGACACCAGGGCCGAACGGGCACGCGAACGCCGGGACACCCGCGGTGACCGTGCCGACCGAGCCGACCGTGCCGAACGGGCGACCGGGGAATCCGCCTCGACACAGAAGCTCAGCGCGGCCGAGTGGCGAGCGGCCACGAAGGAACTGGCCAAATTGGAACGCAAACTCGACGCCGTGCACACACGCGAGTCGCGATTGCACGAGGCGCTCGCCGAAGCCGCCACCGACCCCGATCGGCTCATGGAACTGAACAACGAGCTCAAAGCCGTACTCGCGGAGAAAGACGAGCTCGAACAGCGTTGGCTGGAGACATCCGAAGCACTGGAGTGAAACCGGGCGAGGTTAAAGTTTACTCATGAGTCGGTTCGTGGAGACGATGGTCGCCACCGCGAATGCGGGTGGACGGCAACGTGGAATGGTCACCGGGGAACCCCGGGAACCCGTGCGAAGGACATGGTCCGAGGTGCACCAACGTGCCCGCCACATCGCCGGTGGGTTCGTCGGAGCGGGACTCGAACCCGGTGGGGCCGTCGCGGTACTGGCGGGCGCTCCCGAACTGATCGCCCCCACCGTGCAGGGCGTGTGGCTCGCGGGTGGCAGCGTCACGATGTTGCACCAACCCACGGCCCGCACCGACCTCGCGAAGTGGGCCGAGGACACGCTGCGCGTTCTCCGCATGATCGGCTCGTCACTCGTGGTGCTCGGTGAACCGTTCGACGGTCTCGCCCCCGTCCTCGACGAGCACAAGATCGCCTACCGATCCATCAACGACCTGCTCGCCGCGGAGCCGCTGGCCGAACCCGTCCCCACCGAGGAGGACGCGCTCGCGCTGCTGCAGCTCACCAGTGGGTCCACGGCCGACCCCAAGGCCGTGAAGATCACCCATGCGAACCTGTACTCGAACATCAGCGCGATGATCGAGCGGGCCGAGTTCGACGTCGAGTCCGACGTCATGGTGTCGTGGCTGCCCCTGTTCCACGACATGGGCATGGTCGGATTCCTCACCGTGCCCATGACGTTCGGCGTGGAACTCATCAAGATCACGCCCGTCGAATTCCTCAGCGGCCCGCTGGTGTGGCCGGGACTCATCAGCAAGTACCGCGGCACCACCACGGCCGCCCCGAACTTCGCCTACGCCATCGTCGGTCGCAGGCTGGCCAGGGTCGAGGACGGCGACGCCTACGACCTGTCCACGTTGCGGATCGCGCTCAACGGCGCCGAGCCCATCGACCCGACGGCTGTGCGTACCTTCACCGACGCGGGCGCGCGCTTCGGGATGCCCGCCGAATGCGTGTTCCCCGCGTACGGCCTGGCCGAAGCCACCCTCGCCGTGTCCTTCGCGCCCCTGTTCACGGGTTTGACCGTGGACGTCGTGGAGGCCGAAGCGTTGGAGGCCGACGACCGCGCCGTTGCCGTACCCGAGGACGACCCACGCCGCGGAACCGACCAGGTACGGCAGTTCGCCGTGCTCGGCCGCCCACTGGCCGGCCTGGAAGCTCGGATCGTCGGCGAGGACGGCACCGTGCGCGGTGAGCGCGAGGTGGGCGAGATCCACCTGCGCGGCGACGCGGTGTCGCCCGGATACCTGACGGTGGACGGCCCCGTCGACACGCAGGACGCCGACGGCTGGTTCGCCACGGGCGACATCGGCTACCTCGTGGACGGCCAGATCGTCATCTGTGGGCGGAAGAAGGACGTCATCATCCTCGGTGGCCGCAACGTGTACCCGACCGACATCGAACGTGCCGCATCCTCCGTCCCGGGTGTCCGGGCGGGCAACGCCGTGGCGGTGCGTATCGACGCCGGTACACGCCGGGAACGGTTCGCCGTGGTACTGGAATCCACTGTGTCCGGTGATGCCGACGCGGAACACGCGCTGGCGAACGAAGTCGCCGCTCGGGTGCGTTCCGCCGTGGACGCCCGCCCGTACTCGGTTGTGGTGCTGCCCAAGGGAAGCCTGCCGAAGACGCCGTCCGGCAAGGTCAAGCGCGCGGCGACCGCCACGCAATACCGTGACCTGATCGACTCGCGCGCGTGAGAGCTCACACCAGCTTGCGCCACAACGGCGTGCGCGCGTGACTGTGGTCGAAGGCCGTCGCGACGTACGGCGTGGACATCACCGCGGACTCGCGGGACACGAGTGCCCTTTCCACCAGGCGGAGGAACGAGTCCACGGCAGCGGGGTCGTAACCGTTGCGGCGGCCCAGTGGGCAGAGCGTGAACGCCACTTTGCGCACATCGGCCGCCGTGACGGTGTCGCGTCCCTCCAGTGTGGCCGCGACACGGTTGAGAAAGAGATCCACCTGTAGCTGGTTGTAGCCGCGCGTGCCGAACGGTGCGGGCGGAAACCAGGCCTTGTCGACGTCCTCGGCTGTGATGTCCATCAGGACTCGTGTGCCTCCGCCCACGCCGGCGCGCGGCGCAACGTAGCCGAGTTCGCGAGCTGCTCCTCCACAAGGTCGAGGAACTCGTCTACCTGCTGTTCGTCGTAGCCACGCCGACCCAGCAGCGGGCGTCCGAACTGGACGTGGTGTACCTCGGCGGCGGTCAGGTCGTCCTCGCCTTCCAGTGTCTCGGCGATACGGGCGACGAAGGCGTCGACCTCGGCCTTGGCGTAGCCGCGGCGGCCGATCGGCGCGTTGTCGAAGTGGATGTCACGAATGTCTTCTGCGGTGAACGACATGGGACCTCTCTCGGGGCTTGAGCTGTCGTTGCTACGCGCAACGAGCTAGCCACGGGGAGTAGGTCCGGAAACCTGAAATCGTATGTCGTGACACTGCCGAGTGGCCATGAACACCCTGCAGGGTGAAGAAAAGTCCGCTGTGGACCAAAGGGCGACGAGCCGGTCAGCGGCTGTGGAACTCGTTCTGCGCTGCGGCCAAACCTTTGCCGATCAAGGTTTCCGTCGCGTCCGCACAGAGATCGATGTTGAGCGCCAGCTCGCGCCGTTCAGTGGTGGAGAAGTCCCTCAGCACGTAGTCGGCGGGGTTCATGCGGCCCGGAGGACGGTCGATGCCGAACCGCACACGGTAGTAGTCCTGAGTGCCCAGCGACTTGGTGATGGAACGAAGCCCGTTGTGGCCGCCGGCTCCACCACCGAACTTCAACCGCACCGACCCGTACGGCAGATCCAACTCGTCGTGGATCACCACGATCCCGTCGGGGGCGATCTTGAAAAAGCGCGCAGCGTTCGCCACGGGCCCACCGGAGAGGTTCATGAACGACCGAGGCTTGACGAGGACAACTCTGCGGCCCGCCAGGCGGCCTTCGCAGATTTCCGCACCGCTCTTGTGAGCCTTGAACCGTCCACCGACACGGTCGGCCAGTTCGTCGAGAACGAGGAAGCCGATGTTGTGTCGGTTCCCCGCGTATTGAGGTCCAGGGTTGCCGAGGCCGGCGAGCAGAACCTGCTCGCCGGCTCCTGGCAATTCGTGTCCCACGGTCATGCGTCCGGACGGTCGAGGATCACTGCTCCTCGGACTCCGACTTCTCCTCGACCACGCCGGCGCCCTCGGTGTCCACCGTGGCTTCCATGGTCGCCTCGCTCGGAGCCTCGGACACCGCGGCGATCAGCATCTCCGGATCGGTCACGAGCTCCACCTCCGCGGGAAGTGGGAGCTGCGACGCGAGGATCTGAGTGCCAGCAGCGGCGCCCTCGACCGACACCTCCAGCTCGTCGGGCAGCTTCGTCGCCTCGGCCTGGACCTGGACGGTGTCCACTTCCTGCGTGACCAGGGTTCCCGGTCCGGGCTGGCCGGTGATGGTCACCGGCACGTCGACGACCACCTTCTCGCCGCGCTTCACGACCAGCAGGTCGACGTGCTCGATGTAGTTCTTCAGCGGGTGGACCGCCACAGCCCTGGGGAGGGCCATCTGCGAGGCGCTCTCACCGTTGCCGTTGATGTCGAGGGTGATGACGGTGTTCTGGCCGTGCTCGCGGATCACACGGGCGAACTCGATGGCAGGCAGTGCCAGGTGCCGCGGGTCTGAGCCGTAGCCGTAGAGCACCGCGGGAATCTTGCCGGCGCGACGCGTGCGGCGCGCGGCGCCCTTGCCGAACTCGGTGCGTGGTTCGACCGTCAGACGTACCTCGGACACGGGGATGCACTCCTTGCGGTGGAAATCGAGATCGTTGCTTTTCGGCTGTCCGGCGGCGAGCCCACGACGTGTGCGCACGAGATGGCCCTCGAAGCCGCCGCGTCGATCACGTCGGGCGCCGGCGACACTCGCGGCACCCACCTCGCCGAGACAACCGCTACAGTTTAGGCCAACCGCTTTCTCGCACTCGCAGCCCCCGCTGGTTACCGCGAGTGAGACGGGGATTTCCCGCGTGACGAACTCTGTGCGCTCAGACCTCGGGCCGACCATGCGGTCGGTGTCGCGCGGTCGGCCCGAGTTGTTTACCTCAGCAGGCCCTCATCAGCCTGGCGTCAGACTGGTATCAGGCTGGCATTAGGCACTGCCGTCGAAGAGGCTCGTCACGGAGCCGTCCTCGAAGACCTCCTGGATGGCGCGCGCCAGCAGCGGTGCGATCGACAGCACGGTCAGCTTCGGGATGCGCTTCTCCTCCGGGATCGGCAGCGTGTTGGTCACGACTACCTCGCGGACGGGAGACTTCGCCAGTCGCTCCGTGGCCGGGTCCGACAGGATTCCGTGTGTCGAGGCGATCACCACGTCCGAGGCGCCCTCTTCCATCAACGCGTCGGCGGCCTGGGTGATCGTGCCCCCGGTGTCGATCATGTCGTCGATCAGGACGCACAGCCTGCCCTTGACGTTGCCGACGACGCGGTTGGCCACGGCCTGGTTCGGCGTGTCGGGGTCGCGAGTCTTGTGGATGAACGCGATCGGCCGGCTACCGAGCTGTTCGGCCCACTTCTCGGCGAGCCGGACACGGCCCGAATCCGGGGACACGACGGTGATGTCGTTGTTGCCGTAGGTGTCGCTGATGTAATTGGCGAGCACCGCCTGCGCCAACAGGTGGTCGACCGGGCCGTCGAAGAAACCCTGGATCTGCGCGGTGTGCAGGTCCACGGTCATGATGCGATCGGCGCCCGCGGTCTTGAACAGGTCGGCGACGAGCCTTGCCGAGACGGGCTCCCGACCCTTGTGTTTCTTGTCCTGCCGCGAGTACGGGTAGAACGGCATGATCACGGTGATGCGCTTCGCGCTGGCGCGCTTCAGAGCATCCACCATGATCAACTGTTCCATGATCCACTCGTTGATCGGCGGGGAGAAGCTCTGCAGAACGAACGCGTCCGTGCCACGCACCGACTCCTGGTAACGGACGTAGATCTCGCCGTTGGCGAAACTGTGCAGCGTCTGCGGGGTGATCGTCACATTGAGGTGCTTGGCGACCTCCTCGGCGAGTTCGACATGCGAACGGCCGGAGAAGAGCATCAGGTTCTTCTTCGGCGTGCCGGATTTCGGGCTCATTCTGGCGACTCTCCGTCGATATCGGTTTCCTGCTGTGCGGCGAGTGCCTTCTCCGCTGCCTCCGCCGCGGGTGTGCCTGGCCTGCGCCTGACCACCCAGCCTTCGATGTTGCGTTGTGGCGTCCCAGAGACCGCGAGCGCACCCGGGGGAACGTCGCGGCGAATGACCGTCCCGGCACCACTGTAAGCGCCGTCACCCACGGTGACGGGCGCGATGAACATGGTGTCCGAGCCGGTGCGCACATGTGAACCCACCACGGTGTGGTGCTTGGTCACACCGTCGTAATTGACGAAAACACTGGAAGCACCGATGTTGCTGTGCTCCCCGATGGTCGCATCCCCGACGTAGGACAGGTGCGGCACCTTGGTGCCCCGGCCGATGTCGGCCTGCTTCGTCTCCACGAACGTGCCGATCTTGCCGTCCTCGCCGAGCTTCGTGCCCGGCCGCAGGTACGCGAAGGGGCCGACCTCGGCGCCCTCCCCGATGACGGCTCCCTCGCCGTGGGTGCGGACCACGGTCGCGCGCGGGCCCACGGTGACGTCCGTGAGCGTGGTGTCGGGACCGACGTACGCGCCCTCGCCGACGACCGTGTTTCCGTGCAGCTGCACGTTCGGGGCGATGACCACGTCCCGGGCGAGTTCGACGTCGGCGTCGAGCCAGGTGGTCGCGGGGTCCACCACCGTGGCCCCGGCGAGCTGCCAGCGGCGCACGATGCGTCGGTTCAGCTCCGCACTCAACGTGGACAGCTGCACGCGGTCGTTGACGCCCTCGGTCAGCCACGGGTCGTCCACCGTGAGCGCGCCGACCTTGCGGCCGTCGCCGCGGGCGATGCCGAGCACGTCGGTGAGATACAGCTCGCCCTGGGCGTTGTCCGACGACAGGCGCGACAACGCGTCGGCGAGCACGTCCGTGGCGAACGCGTACACACCCGAGTTGATCTCGGTGATCTTCCGCTGCTCGTCCCCGGCGTCCTTGTGCTCCACGATGCCGACCACGTCGCCCGCGTCGTCACGCACGATCCGGCCGTACCCGGTGGGATCGTCCACGACGGCGGTCAGCACCGTCACCGCGTTACCCCGCTCGTGGTGCGCGGCCAACAGGGCCGACAACGTGTCGGTGTCCAGCAGTGGAACGTCGCCGTAGGTCACGAGCACGGTGCCCGACGTCTCCGCCGCCGGGGACGGCAGTGCGTCGAGGGCACACGACACGGCGTGGCCGGTGCCGTCCTGCTTCTCCTGCACGGCACTGGTGATCGGACGCTCCAGCGTCTTCTCCAGATGCGTGAGGTGGTCGGTCACCGCGTCTCTGCCGTGTCCGACGACCACGACGAGCTGATCGGGATCGAGCCCCGCCGCCGCACGCACTGCGTGCTCGACGAGCGGTCGTCCCGCGATCGGATGCAACACTTTCGGGAGGTTGGACCTCATGCGGGTGCCTTCACCCGCAGCGAGAATGACGGTGCTGAGCGGGCCGGTCACGGCGCTCCTCGGAAATTGATGGGGTTGTCCGACGGCCCACGATCCTACGGGTGGTCGGCAGCGTTCGCCGTCGGGTCGTCCCCCCGGGAGTGGGTGTCGCCACGTTCGCCGCCGCAAGAACCGTCGTCGCTCGACGGACTCGACGCGATCCGGTTACCGCCACGGCGCTTGGCCTGGTACATGGCGGCGTCGGCGCGCGACAGCACTTCCTCGGCGCTTTCCTGGGTCCGCAGGCACACCAGCCCGACCGACAGGGTGACACCGCGGGACAGGTGTTGGGGCAGTGAGGCGACCGAGTTCACCGCTCTGGTCAGCGCTTGCGTCGCGGCGCGCATCGGCGCGCCGGGGAGCAGGATGACGAATTCGTCACCGCCGTAGCGGGCTACGATGTCGTCGCTTCGCAGCGCGTCCCGCAGAGTGCTGGCGACCACCCGCAGCACCGCGTCGCCCTCGGCATGCGAGTGCTGGTCGTTGACGTCTTTGAATCCGTCGAGGTCCACCAGCGCCACCGACAACGGCTCGGACGACGCCGAGGTCACCAGTGTGCGCAGACGCTCGTCCAACACGCGCCGGTTCGGTAGCCCGGTGAGCGGGTCCTGCATGGCCTGCTGCGTGACGGCACCGTGTTCGGCGGACAGGCGCTCGTGCTCCCGACGGGTGTTGAGCGTGGCGATCTGCGACTCACGCATCGACCACAGCTCCGCTTCCAAAGCGGTGGCGTAATGGGCGAGCAGCTCCGTGTGCGAGTGCTGGGAGGCGACGCTTCCCGATTCGTCTCTCGGGGCGTCGACCCCATCGGCCGCGGTCTTCTTCTCGGGTTCGCCGGCCTCCCCCTCTTCCACGGCTTTCGGGGACTTCTCCGACTGCTCCGACTTCTCGGTCTCCGGGGTTTCCTTGCCGTGCTCGGCTCGGTGGCCGCCGCTGAGGACGGCGAGTTCGCGGATGAGGGTGAGGCGCATCGACGGCTGCGACGTGTCCTCGGCCTCGGTGTGGCGTGCCTGCAATAGAATCCGCAGAGCCTCGTCCTTGCGGCCTTCGGTGACGAGACAGCGGGCCAGCGCGATGACGACGAGGATCTTCTCGTGCGGGTAACCCTGTTCGCCGGTGAGCCGGCGCAGACGGTCGGTGTGTGCGGGGGAGGGCGCGGCCAACGCCAGCGACGCGGCCAGGACCCCCACCTGCTCCACGGCGGGCACACCGAGTTTGCGGGGGAACAACGACTCGGCGAACGGGGCCTCGACGGCGATCGCTATCGAAGCGGCGGTACGGAACTTCTCTCCCGCCTCTTCCGTCCGGCCGACGCGTTCCAGTCGCAGCCCCCATCCCAGCAGCATCTTCACGCGGTTCATCAGTTGCAGCGTGATCTCGTGGGGGCCCGCACTGTCCCGGATCGCCTGGTGGGCGCGCGCGATGACCTCCTCGGCGGCCTCGTAGACCCCGAGCTGGTTCAGCACGATCCAGCAGTCGTTCAGCGCGGACGACAGCAGACGGTCCCAGGCGCGTCTGCCGAGGTGCACCTCGGGGCCGGGGAGGTCGTCGAGCAGCGCGAGCGCTTTGGCGATCTCCGAGATGGCCGCGTCCTCCTGCTGTTTGAGCACCAGGAACCGGCCGCGCAGTGCGTGAGCGTCGGCGCGCAACAACGTGAGGCCGTGGCGTTTGGTGTGGGTGAGCATCTCGTCGAGCAGGGTCTCGGCCTCGTCGGACAGGCCCCGCGTGACCAGGCGCGCGAGCCCGGAGGCACGCAACAACTGGGCGACGAGCACCGGCTCGCCACGACGACGGGTCTCTTCGAGGAGTTCGTCGAGGGACTTGATGACGCGAAGCTGTTCGGCGCGGTCCGTGTGCTGCACGGTGGCGATCAACTCGCGAGCGCGACCCAATACCCAGGCATCGGACATGTCCCCCAACGCCGGTTGTCGCTCATCGCCGAAGTCTTCGCCGTGCAGCCGCCCCACACCCCCTTCAGGGCTCTCCTGGCATGTCAGGAGCACCTCTGCTCCGCCGCCAGGACTCGAACCTGGACTGTCAGAACCAAAATCTGAAGTGCTGCCAATTACACTACGGCGGATCGCGCCAGGTCAGGATAACCATTGTGAAATCGGGTACTCACACAGGGGCAGTTTTGTCTCTCCCAGTGGGGGAAAACCTCCTGTACCGTAAGTTACGGCAACGTAGGTAAGGGCGACCTTGCCACCCCTGTGGAAAGAAGTGAGATGCATGACGGCCACCCTCGACGACTCCCCGGCCAAACCCGCAAAAGGACCCAAACCGATCTTCGATGGAAAGCGGACGCCGGGTGTGCAGTTCTCGGTGTACTTCGGCGTCATCGCTCCGCTGGTCGCCTTAGTCGCGGCCGTTCCGTTCGCGTGGGGCTGGGGGCTGACCTGGGTCGACGTCGGACTGTTCCTCTTCTTCTACGCCGTTACGGGGCTCGGCATCACCGTCGCGTACCACCGGCACTTCACCCACGGCTCGTTCAAGGCTAAGCCGTGGTTGCGGGTGGCGATGGCCATCGCGGGCAGCATGGCCCTGCAGGGGCCGGTCATCACGTGGGTCGCCGACCACCGGCGGCACCACGCGTTCTCCGACAAGGAGGGCGACCCGCACTCGCCGTGGCTGTTCGGCACCTCGCCGCTGGCCATCGCCAAGGGTTTCTGGCACGCCCACATGGGCTGGCTGTTCGAGCGTGACCGCAGCAACGCCGAGCGCTTCGCGCCCGACCTGCTCAAGGACCCGGCCATCCGCAAGGTCAGCGACCTGTTTCCGTTGTGGACGTTGCTGACGTTCGCGTTGCCCGCCTTGCTCGGCGGTCTCATCACGTGGTCGTGGTGGGGAGCGCTGACCGCGTTCTTCTGGGCCGGGCTCGTGCGGGCGTGCGTGCTGCACCATGTGACGTGGTCGGTGAACTCGATCTGCCACATGATCGGTGAGCGGCCGTTCCGCGCTCGCGACCGGTCGGCCAACTTCTGGCCGCTGGCGATCTTCTCGTTCGGCGAGTCCTGGCACAACCTGCACCACGCCGACCCGACCTCGGCTCGACACGGCGTCAAACGCGGCCAGATCGACATCTCCGCTCGCGTCATCTGGTTCTTCGAAAAGCTGGGCTGGGCCTACAACGTGCGGTGGCCGACCCCGACGCGACTGCAGAAGCTCTCGGCGGCGCGCAAGTAGGTTCGGCACGGGCCGTCACCTGTCCCGATCCGCCCCGGGCTGTCTCGCCTGGGGTGCCGGGTGGGCGCCGGGCTAGGCTGCTGGAGTGGCGGCGAGACGACGAGCGAAACGTGACGGGGGCGCTGGGGCGCGTTCGAGTGCGCCGGCGCTCCGTGTGCGTATGACGGGGGCGGAACGCAGACAGCAGTTGCTCGACGTGGCACGGTCGTTGTTCGCCGAGAAGGGATTCGACGGCACCTCGATCGAGGAGATCGCCAATCGGGCGAACGTCTCCAAGCCCGTGGTGTACGAGCACTTCGGCGGCAAGGAAGGCATCTACGCCGTCGTGGTGGACCGGGAGACCCGGTTGTTGCTCGACCGCATGGTGTCCACACTGCATGGTGGGCACCCGCGTGAGTTACTGGAACAGGCGGCCGTCGCGCTGCTGAGTTACGTCGAGGACTGCCACGACGGGTTCCGCATCCTGGTGCGCGACTCGCCGGTGGCGAGTTCGACGGGCACGTTCTCCACCCTGCTCAACGACATCGCCAGCCAGGTGGAGTATGTGCTGGCGCACGAGTTCGACTCACGGGGCTACGACGACAAGTTGGCGCCGCTCTACGCGCAGGCGCTGGTCGGCATGGTGGCGCTCACCGGGCAGTGGTGGCTCGACGCGCGCAAACCCAAGCGCGACGAGGTGGCCGCGCACCTGGTCAACCTCGCGTGGAACGGTTTGTCCAACCTGGAGCACAAACCGAAGCTGCGTCTTCGCCGTAACCAGTGACCGGTGACCGACATCCGCGACCCGTGATCGCGGACCGGACCGGGTCGTGGTGTTCCCGGACGTCCACGGGGACTACCGGCGCTGGGGAGTCACCCGGAACACGGCGTCGTCCTCACCGCCCGAGGTGGTGACGTACAAGGCCCCGTCAGGCGCGGACCGCACACCGCGCAACCGGCCGAACCGATCGTCGAACTCCGGGGGCAGGACAACCTCGGTGACCTCGTCGCCGGTGTCGTCGAGGAGGAACAACAGCAACTTCTGGCCCCGCAACGCCCCCACGGCGAGTGCGCCGTTCAACGCGCCCCACGCCGACCCCGACACGAACGCCGCACCCGAGGGGGCCTCCGTCGACGACTCACCCGACGTCCACAGCGGCGGCACCGCGTTGGGGAACCGCTGCAGGTCGGTCATCGAGACGTCGTCCTCGTCGTAGTCGTCGATGGAACCTCCGCGCGACGGGTCCCAGCCGTAGTTACCGCCCGGCCGGACGAGGTTGACCTCGTCGAATCCCGTGGGCCCGTGTTCGGTGGCGTACACCTGTCCCGTGCCGAGCCGGACCGCCACGCCCTGGATGTTGCGGTGGCCGTAGCTGTACACGCGGCGCTCGTTCCCGTCGGACGACGACGCGAACGGGTTGTCGGGCGGCCCCTGCCCGGTGCGGAGGTCGATACGCAGAACCTTGCCGCCGAGACTGGTGCGGTCCTGAGGGATGGTGGGGTCGCTCGCGGTGTCGCCGGTGCCGACGAGCAGGCTGCCGTCGGCGGCGAGTGTGGGCCGGCAACCGGAGTGCCGCCCGTTGTCGGCGACCGGCAGTCCGGTGAGCAGGTCGCGCACGTGGGTCGCGTTGCGGCGATCCTCCGACATGCGCCACGTCACCAGCCGCACGTCCACAGCGCGGCCGTCGTGCCGGTGTGTCTGACATGTCGTGAACAGGCGCGAGGACGCGAAATCCGGATGGACGACCAGCCCCATCAACCCGCCCTCTCCCCGGGCGTGCACGGACGAGGTGTCGGCTTCGATCCCGTGCACCTCGCCGTCGTCGACGAGCGTGAGCCGCCCGGGACGTTCGGTCACCAGTAGCGCGCCGTCGGGCAGGACCCCGACGTCCCACGGATGTGTCAGCCCGTCGGCGACGCGTTCCACCCGCATCGTCACCCCGTCCGACGTCGACCGGGTGGTGGTCGGGGTGTTCGAGGCGTTGCCCTCGGGATCCACGCCACACGCCGTGAGGACCGTGAGTAAGGCGAGGCAGACGATCCCGAGTGCTGGCACACGCATGACCCCAGTGTGCGCCGGTGCACTCTCGATCGCCGCTCGAGACGACACGTACCCTGGGAGGCCGAAAGCCCTTTTGCCCTCATCGCCTCGGGCAGGGGTGTGTCTCGTGTCGAGGGGAAGAACACGTCCGTGACCGATTCACCGAACGGTTCGTCCGGGGCCCTGTCCGGCTTGCTGTCCACGCTGCTGTCCGATCCCGCGCTGCGTGCAGTGGTGGAGCGCGCGGGTGCTCCGCTGTTGGATCTGGACGGGGCCACCGCCACCCATCAGCTCGTCGTCGCGGCTCTCGCCGCCGATCAAGGCGCGGGCCGTCCCGTCCTGGCCGTCACCCCCACCGGCAGGCAGGCCGAGGAGCTGACCGCCGCGCTACGCAGCCTGCTCGGCACGGACCTGGTCGCCGACTTCCCGTCGTGGGAGACCTTGCCGCACGAGCGGTTGTCGCCCAGGGCAGACACGGTTGGCAAGCGGCTGGAGGTGCTGCGCAGGCTGGCGCAGCCCGGGTACGGCGGACTGCGGGTCGTGGTGGCCACCGTGCGCAGCCTGATCCAGCCCATGGCGCCCGACCTCGGCAAGCTGCGTCCCGTCGAACTCGAGGTGGGGCGGGAAAGCGACTTCGACGGCGTGCTCGACCAGCTCGTCGAACTGGCCTACACCCGGGTCGACATGGTGGAGAAACGCGGTGAGTTCGCCGTGCGTGGCGGCATCCTGGACATTTTCGGCCCCACCGCCGAGCAACCACACCGGGTCGAGTTCTGGGGCGACGAGGTCAGCGAGATCCGCGCGTTCTCCGTGTCCGATCAGCGGTCGCTGCCCGGTGAGGTGACCGAGCTGATCGCGCCCCCGTGCCGGGAAATACTGCTCACCCCCGACGTCAAGGAACGGGCGGCGGAGCTGGCGCGCGCCCACGCCGACGACGCCCAGCTGGCGGAGATGCTCACCAAACTCGCCGACGGTGTTCCGTGCGAGGGCATGGAGGCACTCATCCCCGTGCTCTGCGAAGGTGAGCTGCAGCTGCTCACCGACGCCATGCCGGAGGGCACCCACGTGGTGCTCACCGACCCCGAGAAGAGCCGAGCCAGGGCGGCGGACCTGCTGCGCACGGGGCAGGAGTTCCTGGAGGCGTCGTGGATGAGCGCCGCCGCCGGGGGCGAAGCGCCGCTCGACCTCGGCGCCTCCGCCTACCGCGACCTGGACGAGGTGCGCTCCCACACCACGGAGACGAACAGGTGCTGGTGGACGCTGTCCCAGCTGACCAGCGAGAGCGGCGCTCACCACGTCGCCGTCGAGGCCGCGCCCGCCTATCGGGGTGAACTGGAACGGGTGGCCACGGACCTGCGCGCCCACACCGCCTCCGGTGGGGCGGCCGTGGTGGTGGTCGCCGGGGCGGGCACGGCGAAGCGCGCCGTCGACCAGCTGACCGGCGTGGAGGTCCCGGCCACCCTGGCCACCGACGGGCTGGCCCACGAGCCCAAACCCGGTGTCGTGACGGTGACCTGCGGAGGCATCTCGGACGGCTTCGTGGCGCCCGGCAGCGCACTGGTCGTGCTCAGCGAGGCCGACATCACCGGGCGCGGCGCCACGGCGGGCCGGTCGAGCGCGGACCTAAACACCAAGATGCCGTCGCGGCGCCGCAACGCCGTCGACCCGCTCGCGCTGAAGTCCGGCGACTACGTGGTGCACGACCAGCACGGCATCGGCCGGTTCGTCGAGATGGTGCGGCGTACGGTCGGCGGCGCCACGCGCGAGTACCTGGTTATCGAGTACGCGCCGTCGAAACGCGGCCATCCCGGCGACCGGCTGTTCGTGCCGACCGACCAGCTCGACGAGGTGTCGCGCTACGTCGGTGGGGAGACGCCCACGCTCAACAAGATGGGCGGCTCGGACTGGAAGAAGACCAAGGCCAAGGCCCGCAAGGCCGTCAAGGAGATCGCCGCCGAGCTCGTGCAGCTCTACGCGGCGCGCCAGTCCTCGCCGGGGCACGCGTTCGGGCCGGACACGCCGTGGCAGCGCGAACTGGAGGACGCGTTCCCGTTCACCGAGACCGCCGACCAGCTCGCCGCCATCGACGAGGTCAAGCGCGACATGGAGCGCAATGTGCCGATGGACAGGGTGATCTGCGGGGACGTCGGCTACGGCAAGACCGAGATCGCCGTGCGGGCGGCGTTCAAGGCCGTGCAGGACGGCAAGCAGGTCGCGGTGCTGGTGCCCACCACGATTCTGGCGCAGCAGCACCTGGCGACGTTCTCCGAGCGCATGCGCTCCTTCCCGGTCACGATCAAGGGACTGTCGCGGTTCACCGATCCGCACGAGGCCGAGCAGGTGACCAACGGCCTGGCCGACGGCGAGGTGGACATCGTCATCGGCACCCACCGGCTGCTGCAGTCGAACGTGCGGTACAAGGACCTGGGCCTAGTGATCGTCGACGAGGAACAGCGGTTCGGCGTCGAGCACAAGGAGCACATCAAGGCGCTGCGCACCCACGTGGACGTGCTCACGATGTCGGCGACCCCGATCCCGAGGACGTTGGAGATGAGCATGGCGGGCATCAGGGAGATGTCCACCATCCTCACGCCACCGGAGGATCGGCACCCGATCCTCACCTACGTCGGCGCGTACGACGACAAGCAGGTCGCGGCGGCCATCCGACGGGAGTTGCTGCGCGACGGCCAGGTGTTCTACGTCCACAACCGGGTGTCGTCGATCGAGAAGGCGGCGCGGCGGCTGCGGGAGCTGGTGCCCGAGGCGCGGGTGGTCACCGCGCACGGCCAGATGAACGAGCACCGACTCGAACAGATCATCCAGGGTTTCTGGGAACGCGAGTACGACGTGCTGGTGTGCACCACGATCGTCGAGACGGGACTCGACATCTCGAACGCCAACACGCTGATCGTGGAGCGCGGCGACCTGCTGGGGCTGGCGCAGCTGCACCAGCTTCGGGGTCGGGTCGGCCGAGGCCGCGAGCGTGGCTACGCGTACTTCCTGTACCCGCCGGACAAACCGCTGACCGAGACCGCGCACGACCGGCTCGCCACCATCGCCCAGAACACGGAACTGGGCGCGGGTATGGCCGTGGCGATGAAGGACCTGGAGATCCGAGGAGCGGGCAACATCCTCGGCGCCGAGCAGTCCGGTCACATCGCGGGCGTCGGCTTCGATCTGTATGTGCGGCTCGTCGGGGAAGCCGTGGAGGCGTTCCGCAAGCACGCCGGCGCCGGCGAGGTGGAGGAGGGGTCCACTCCCACCGAGGTGCGGGTAGACCTGCCCGTGGACGCGCACATCCCGCACGACTACGTGCCGGGCGAGCGGCTACGGCTGGAGGCGTACCGCAAGATCGCGGCGGCACCCGACACCGACGGGCTGGACGCGGTGCGGGAAGAGCTGGTGGACCGCTACGGGAAGCTGCCCGCGCCGGTCGAACGACTCCTCGCGGTGGCCGCGTTCCGGCAGGTGTGCCGCGAGGCGGGGGTCACCGAGGTGGCGTTGCAGGGCAACAACATCCGCTTCGCGCCGCTGAAGTTGGTCGATTCGCAGCTGGTGCGGCTGAAGCGGCTGTACCCGAGGGCGGTGTTCAAGGCGGTGACCAGCACGGTCTCCGTTCCTCGTCCGACCGAGGGGCCCGCGGGCGGTCGCATCGGCGCGCCCGTGTTGCGGGACGAGCCGTTGCTGGAGTGGTGCACCACACTCATCCGGTCGTTGACGCGGGAGCCCTCCGCCGTCAGCGCGTGAGCTGCGGACACGACTACACAGCCTGCGGACACGGCTACGCAACCTGCGGACACGACTACATGGTCTTGCGGGACGGTGTGGGGTGTGTGAGAAAGTACGCGCTGTGATTCGGACCATCCGTCGCCACCCGTTCCGTCGTTCGTTCGGTCTCATCCTGACCGCGGTGACCGCGCTGCTGCTCGCTTCCTGCGGTTCCGCGCCGAGCCAAGTGCAATCCGCCGCCATCATCGGCGACCACGTCGTCCGACTCGATGACGTCCAAGCCGAGATCAAGTGGCTGTTGGACCACGCGCCGCAGGCACAGCAGGCTCAGCAACAGGGCAGGATCGACCAGGTCAGCAGCGAGATCGTGCGCAGCAGGGTTGTGCACGAACTGCTCGCGGTCGCCGAGGAACGCGAGAATCTGAGTGTCGACGAGACCCAGGTCAACGAGTTGATCGAGGCGAGCGGGGGCCTGGACGAGGCGGCCCGGAACATCGCCGTCGAGCCGTCCCGGGTCCGCGATGTGGCCCGCGACCAGCTGTTGCTCGAACAGCTCGGACAGCACTATCAGAACCGGTTGTCGGTGCACTTCGTCGGCGCGATGGTCACCCAGTCCGACGTCCAGGCCACAGACTCCGAGGTCGCTCGTGACCTCGGGCGACGTATCGCGGCCGATCCCGCGAACGCCGAGGCCATTCTGCGTGATTCGGGTCACCGGGTGGTCGACCAGACCGTGACCCTCGCCGACGCGTTGGTCCAGGACCCGGAACTGGCGATCAGTGCCGTCTTCGGCGCCGAGGAGGGGTCCGTGGTGGTCATCCAGCCCAGCCAGCAGCAGGTGGGCTGGCTGGTCGCGCTCATCAAGGACCGCACGGTGCGGCCGGAGGCCGATGATCAGGCGGAGGCCCAGCCGATCGACCCCAGGCTGCTCTACTGGGCCGGGCTGCGGCAGTTGCAGCCGATCGCCGACGAACTCGGGGTGCAGATCAACCCCCGCTACGGGGTGTGGGACGATACGGGACTGGCCCCGGCCCCCAGCGATGACGAGGTGACCGGGTACCAGTGGGAGTCACGTACCGTGCAGCCATGACGTCGTTTCCGGCTGTGTCAGCCACGGTGGTGCTGGTGTCATCGGCGCTGCCGGAAGTACTGCCCGTTGCGGCGTGGCCCGCGCTCAGGGTGGCCGAAGCCGTCTACGCGACTCCCGAACTGCCCGAGGCGACCAGGGCCGCGCTCGAAGCCAAGGACGCACCGCACCCGGACGAACTTCTCCGCGCCTCGCGGGTGGTGCTCGTGACCACCCGCGAGGACGATCCCGGCGCGGTGGCGCTCGTGCAGCGCGGCGCGGCGGTGCTCGACACTCCCGTGCCGCCGCTCATGCGGTCCGTCGAGGTGATGGACCGGCTGCGGTCGCCGGGTGGGTGTCCCTGGGACGCCGCGCAGACCCACGAGTCGTTGCTGCAATACCTCGTGGAGGAAACCTACGAGCTGCTCGACGCCGTCGAGGAGGGCGATCGGCCCGCGATGCGGGAGGAGCTCGGTGACGTACTGCTTCAGGTGTTGTTCCACGCGCGGGTGGCCGCCGAGCACGACACGGACCCCTTCGACATCGACGTGGTCGCCGACGAGTTGGTCACCAAGCTCGTGAACCGGCACCCGCACGTGTTCGCCGACGCCGAGACCGTGCACACGGCGGAGCACCAGCAGCAGCGGTGGGAACAGTTGAAGCAGGCCGAGAAGCAGCGCGAGTCGATCGTCGACGGTGTTCCGCTGGGCCAACCCGCGGTGGCGCTCGCCGGCAAGTTGGGGCAGCGCACCGGGCGTCGTGGTGTGCCGTTCGATCTGTTTCCGTCCGGATCCGACGAGGGGGCGAAGTTGTTCCGCGTCGCCGCCGCGGCCCGGCGGGCCGGTGTCGACCCGGAGGGAGCGTTGCGCACGACGGCGAAGGAATTCGCGAGGAAGGTGCGCGCCGCCGAGCGCGCCGCTCGCGACCACGGAGTCGACCCGGCGACACTCGACGCCGACGGCTGGCGTCGTTTCTGGCCGCGGGACTGATACCGCGTCGAGAACTATCGGATCGCGGTCAGTCGTCGCGGTTCAACGCCACCCGGGCCGTGACCTGGCCGAGCGCGTCCTGGTATTCGGGCACCGGGTTCATCGCGGTGGCCATGCGGAGCTGGGCCCGTGCTTCGATCAGGCGGCCGAGCCGTTGCAGCGTCCTGCCGAGCACGAACCGTGCGTAATGATCGGACGGGTCGAGTTCCACGACCTTGGTGAACGCACGTTCGGCGCGGTTCAGCTGGGCCGAGTGGAAGTACGCGCGCCCCGCGAGCAGCTGAACGCTCGGCTTGTCCGGGTCGGAGTCGAGTAGCGGCCGGAGCAACGTGAGCGCGTCGAGTGGTCGTCGACGCACCAGTTCCTCGGCTTTGCGGAAGGCCGCAAGCCGCCCCTGCCCGGAGGTGTGTCCGGACGGTCGGGGTGAAAGTGACTCGTCAACCATCATTTATCGACGGTACCCGTTGCCGTCGGGTCTGCCGACCTGCTGAACGACTCCGGTGCCTTTTCGAAATAAGTCGCCTCGGGTTTGTTTTTTTCCGCACCAAGGGTGGCCAATCGATATACGCGCGCCACTTTCACCGCGTGGATTCCACCGAATGAAAGACATATGTCGGTGAGTGAGTTCGGCAGAGTCGGTAAGGCCGCGTGGAACGTGGCCGAAGTGACGGAAGTGGCGGGAGTGTTCGGCGAACCTCCGTGTCGTACGCATCCGCATCCCGAGCGCGGCCCGAGCGGCTTGGCCCGCGATGGCGTTGGTGCCGTCGGTGCTGTTCGGGGAGGTTCCCCGTTCGGTTCGGCTAGAGTCGAGGACGAGGGCGACGGCCGTCGAAAGTCGCCGAAACCGTCGATAACCGACTGAATGCCGTCGGTGAGGAGTCGTCCGCCGCGCCGGCGCCGAGCCGATCGCACGCCCGGTTCGTCCGACGGTGAACACGGCGAACACGGTGTGCCCGAGTGCTTGACACCCCCGGCGATCCGAGGCCGCGAAACGGTAATCGCGGCCGGTATCGGCGGGGTGAGTGAGTGCCGGTTGTGGTTGATGTGATGGACTTGCACGTCATGAGCGACGAAGTCCCGAGGTATCTCGGCCTCGCGCCGTATCTGTACTACACCGACGCCACCGAGGCCGTGGAGTGGCTGACGAGGGTGTTCGGCTTCCGAGAGAAGGTGCGTTACGTCGACGCCGCGGGCGAGGTTTTCCAGGCGACGCTGCTGGCGGGCGAAGCGGAAATCCAGGTGACCGCCGTCGACTCGACCTATTGGGAGGCCAAGGGTGTCGGCGGACCCGTCGGCCAGCTCAACGTGGTGTACGTCGACGACGTCGACGCCCAGTACGAGCGGGTCCGCGCAGCGGTCGGTGAGTCGGTGGAGCTCACCACGCCGCAGGACCAACCCTACGGCGCGCGGCTGTTCACGGTGCAGGACGTCGGCGGCAACAGTTGGACGTTCTGGCAGCACGTCTCCGACGTGGTGGACCTGCCCGTGGGGTGGCAGGAGATCCGCCCCGACGACGTCGAGCCCGAGCCCCAGAATGTCGAGACACAGAAGACGCAGAAGTAGTGCCGGGTGTTTCGGGTGAGGAACGCGAGCGCATTCGCCGTCACTCGCCGCGTCGGCCTGACGTGGGAGTGACGTCGTCTGCGGTTAGGCTGATGCCGTCGGCGCGCTGACCCAGCGCGTTGTGTCCGCGACAGGCCATGTAAGTGGCACAACCGGATGAGGAGCTGAGTGTGGCGGTTATCGAGCAGGTAGGCGCGCGCGAGATCCTGGACTCGCGAGGCAACCCCACGGTCGAGGTCGAGGTTGCTCTCGATGACGGCACGTTGGCGAGGGCGGCGGTGCCCTCTGGCGCGTCGACGGGTGAGCACGAGGCCGTGGAGCTTCGGGACGGCGACACCAAGCGGTACAACGGCAAGGGTGTCGAGCGCGCGGTCGCCGCCGTGTGCGACGAGATCGGCCCCGGCCTGGCCGGTGTGGAGGCCGTCGAGCAGCGCGTCGTCGACCAGAGGCTGTTGGACCTCGACGGCACGCCCGACAAGAGCAGGTTCGGTGCCAACGCGATCCTCGGTGTGTCACTCGCCGTGGCGAAGGCGGCGGCCGACTCCGCCGAACTGGAGCTGTTCCGTTACCTCGGTGGGCCGAACGCGCACGTGCTGCCGGTGCCGATGATGAACATCCTGAACGGTGGCGCGCACGCCGACACCGATGTGGACATCCAGGAGTTCATGATCGCCCCGATCGGCGCCGAGTCGTTCCGCGAAGCGCTGCGCTGGGGCACGGAGACCTACCACGCGTTGAAGTCGGTGCTCAAGAGCAAGGGGTTGGCCACCGGCCTCGGTGACGAGGGCGGATTCGCGCCGAACCTGCCCAACAACCGCGAAGCACTCGATTTGATCGTCACGGCCATCGAGAAGGCCGGGTACCGGCCGGGCCAGGACATCGCGCTGGCGCTCGATGTGGCGGCCACCGAGTTCTTCTCCGACGGCGCCTACTCCTTTGAGGGCAACAAGCGCACCGCCGAGCAGATGTCCGAGTACTACACCGAGCTGCTCGACTCCTACCCGCTGGTGTCGCTCGAGGACCCGCTGTCCGAGGACGACTGGGACGGCTGGGTGCGGTTGACCTCGCAGATCGGTCAGCGGGTGCAGCTGGTCGGTGACGACCTGTTCGTCACCAACCCCGACCGGCTGGAGGAAGGCATCTCCCGCGGCGCCGCCAACGCGCTGCTGGTGAAGGTCAACCAGATCGGCACGCTGTCCGAGACCCTGGACGCCGTGACGTTGGCGACCTCGTGCGGCTACAAATCGATGATGAGCCACCGTTCGGGCGAGACCGAGGACACCACCATCGCCGATCTCGCCGTAGCCACCGGTGTCGGCCAGATCAAGACGGGTGCCCCGGCCCGCAGCGAACGGGTCGCGAAGTACAACCAGCTGCTGCGGATCGAGGAGGCGCTGGCCGACGCCGCACGGTACGCGGGTGACCTCGCTTTCCCGAGGTTCAACCCGGAGGGCTGAGCACAGCGTGGCCGAGCGGGGTAGGTCCCGGACCAGGCGCGGCGGAGGCAAGGCGGGCGAGGCGCCCAGCTCGGTCCTCCGCCGCCCACGCCGCGCGCGACGGGAACGTCGGGTCGCGCGGCTGCGTCGGCTCGGGGCGGGTCGGGTCGCCGACGCCGCCAAAGCGCTCGGACTGTCCACCACCCGACGAGCGGCGCTGGTCGCGATCGTGGTGTGCGCGCTGGCGTTCACGATCGCCGTTCCCCTGCGGACCTACCTTTCTCAACGCGCGGACGTGGCCGAGCAGGAACAGCGACTCGCGGAGTTGAAAGCCGAGGTCTCCCGTCTGGAACAACGTCGCGAGGAGCTGCACGACCCCGCGCAGGTGGAGGCCGAGGCGCGGCGTCGGCTGCGGTACGTGATGCCGGGCGAGACGCCGTACATGGTGCAGTTCCCGAAGAACACGGCGTTCGACGGCTCCGGTGACGAGGATCGTCCCGCGGAGCCCAAGCCGTGGTACGAGATGATGTGGGAAGACGTGACGAAGGGATGAGTCCCATCGAGTTCGAGCCGGTGACCGACATCGACCGCGAGATCGTCGCACGCCAGTTGGGCAGGCCACCTCGCGCGCTTCGTGCGGTCGCGGCGCGCTGTCCCAGCGGCCATCCGTCCGTAGTTCAGACCAATCCTCGGTTGGAGGACGGGACGCCGTTTCCCACTCTCTACTACCTGACGTGCCCGACGCTGACGTCCATGGTGGGACGGTTGGAGGCGTCCGGCATCATGCGCGAGATGACGGATCGGCTCGCCGAGGACGCCGACCTCGCGGAGGCCTATCGCAAGGCGCACGAGTCGTATCTCGCGCAGCGGGACGCCATCGAGCCGCTCGGCCACCAGGTCACCGCAGGCGGCATGCCCGTCCGGGTCAAGTGTCTGCACGTCCACCTCGCACACACGCTCGCGTGCGGTGAGGGCGTGAATCCTTTCGGTGATGAAACCCTTCGCCTGGTCCGAGAAGAAGGGTGGCCGTTCGGTGATTGTGCGGAATCACGCTAGTCCTTCCGGCGTAATCGACGTTTGATTCCTGCTCAAGGGGGTGAAACGTCGAGAGGGTTTGCGGCAGGCTGTGCCGAGTAGCCCGGACTCAGTTGGCGGGAGGGTACGAGCGTGCGTGCTGACCGAGGAGCAGGCGCGGCCAGACGGTCCGGGTTTCGGAACAAGACCACGATCGCGGTCCTCAGTGGTTCGTTGGCCGTACTGCCCATGATCGCCGTCAGTGACGCGACGGTGCGGTGGCTCGATATCCCGGAGCAGGAACAGAGCGCGCCCGCCCCGCTGGTGGGAGGCCAACCGCACGCGCCGGTGTCGGTGAACGGCAGTCTCCCCGAGACTCCCACGCCCGAGGAACTGTGGGTGCCCACCGAACCGGTCACGGGCTCGCTCGGCATCCCCTCGTCCGCGCTCGACGCCTATAAACGCGCCGCCGAACGAGTGGCCGCCGAATACCCGGGTTGCAACATCGACTGGGCGTTGCTCGCCAGTATCGGACGTATCGAGTCGAACCATGCGCGCGGCGGCTACGTCGACGACGACGGGGACTCGCTCGAATCCATTCTCGGGCCGGTGCTCGACGGGACGGGCGATGTCGCCGCCATCGCCGACACCGACGGCGGTGCCTACGACGGTGACACGAGGTGGGACCGTGCGGTCGGGCCGATGCAGTTCATCCCGTCCACGTGGAAGCGCTATGCCGCCGACGGCAACGGCGACGGGGTCGCCGATCCCGACAACCTCTACGACGCCACGCTCGCCGCCGGTAGGTACCTGTGCTCCGGCGGGGTGGATCTGTCCGATCCCGAGCAGTTGCGCGCGGCCGTCTACCGCTACAACAACTCGTGGTCGTATGTGAACACGGTGATTCGCTGGGCCAAGGCGTATCGCAGTGGGGTGTCGACACTGCCCGACAGTGACGTTCCCACGGCCGTGTTGGCGCACGCGCCGAACGAACCGGACCACGAGGAGACGTCGGAGCCGCTCCCGCCGTCCGAGGCTCCTTCGCCCGTGCCCACCACGCCGGACGAGCCGGACGAACCGAGCGACCCGTCTCCCGAGGACCCACCGCCACCGGACGGCGAGGACCCGCCGCCGTCGGATGGTGAGGATCCACCTCCCGCCGATGGCGAGGACCCGCCGCCGTCGGATGGTGAGGATCCACCTCCCGCCGATGGCGAGGACCCGCCGCCGTCGGATGGTGAGGATCCACCTCCCGCCGATGGCGAGGACCCGCCGCCGTCGGATGGTGAAGATCCGACTGATCCGGGGGATTGTGAGCCCGAGGACGACCCCTCGTCCCCGGAACCGACGGACGAACAGTCTGAGGAGGAATCCTCGGGCGACGAAACGTCGACGGACGAGCCCACCGAACCGGGCGAGTCGGATGATCCCGCCGAACCGACCGAACCGCCGTGCGACGACGAGTCGGACGACGAAACGGGCGACGAACAGCCGGACACCACCACGCCGGGTGCCACTTCGGCAACCACCTCGCCCACCACCTCGGGCACTGCTACGACCGGCACCACCTCCGGCGGCACCACGACCGAGACCACAACATCGGGAACCACCACGTCGAGTACCTCGGCCACGCGGGAACCGGACCCCGACGAGGATTAGGGTTGGCGGCATGTCACGGGTAGCTGCCATCGACTGCGGAACCAACTCCATCCGCCTGCTCGTCGCGGAGCTCACGCACCGGCACGACGGGAGCGTCGACCTGCGGGACCTGCACCGCGAGATGCGTATCGTGCGGCTCGGTCAAGGAGTCGACGCGACCGGGAAGCTGGCGCCGGAGGCGTTGGAGCGCACGCGCGAGGCCTTGAAGGCGTATGCGATCGCGGCCCGACGCAAGGGCGTGGAGCGGCTCCGCATGGTGGCGACGTCGGCCACACGTGATGCCAGCAACCGTGACGAGTTCTTCACGATGACACGCGAACTGCTCGGCACGGAAGCCGAGGTCATCACGGGCGAGGAGGAAGCGAGGCTGTCGTTTTCCGGGGCGGTCGGTGAGCAAGACCCCGACGACGGGCCGTTTCTGGTGGTCGACGTCGGCGGTGGCTCGACCGAACTCGTGCTCGGCGCCTGGGACGGCCGGGAAGCCGACGTGTGGGCCTCGCACTCGGTGGACATCGGGTGTGTTCGCCTCACCGAACGCGTCCTGCGATCGGATCCGCCCACGGCCGACGAGCTCGCCGAGGCCGAACAGGTCGCGGTGCGCACACTGGAACCCGCGTTCGAGGCGGTGGACGTGTCGAAGGCCGGCCGGTGGATCGGTCTCGCGGGCACGGTCACCACCCTGTCGGCAATCGCGCATAACTTGCCCGAATACGACTCCGAGCGCATCCACCTGTCCACGCTTTCCCGCGGCGACCTGGACACGGTCGTCGGTGACCTGCTCGCCGCCGACCGCGCCACGCGTGCCGCGAACCCCGTGATGCACCCCGGGCGGGTGGACGTCATCGGCGGGGGAGCACTGATCGTGCGCGTGCTGGCCGAGCAGATCGCCCAGCGGGGCGGCCCCGCCGATCCGCTGGTGGTGAGCGAACGCGACATCCTCGACGGCATCGCCCTGTCGCTGGCCTGAGCCACGACACCGGACCGACGCGTCGTGTCCGCCCTCCGGGGATCCAGAGGGCGGACACGGGCGATCAGCGGTTGGAGCTGCGCGCGACGAACTCCGCCAGATCGCGTGACTGCTGCACGCGCGACGGCTCGTGGACGTACATCATGTGGCCGGCCGGGTAGTAGGCCGTTTCGATGTTCGCCCGCAGCTCGTCCGGGATCTGCAGTTGGGCGAGGACGTGCTCGGCTGCGAAGTGCGGTGTGGCGCCGTCGTAGTAGCCGCAGGCGACGTGCACCTTCAGGTGAGGGTTGGCGCGCATCGCGGCGCTGAGGTCCTTCACCACGGACACCGACCGACCCTCGAAGTCCGAATAGGACCATTCGCGGTTGACGTCGAGCGACAGGATCTCGTACGGCAGGTCGTTGGCGTAACCGAGTTCACTGCGCACGTAGTGGTTGAACGCCGCCGAGTAGGCGCCGATGATGCGGGAGATCGAGGCGTCGTCGCTCATGTGCTCACGCCCGCCGTCCGGCTCCCATGTGGTGAACCGGCCGTCCATACGGCCCGTGGTCAGGCCCTTGTCGCGCAGGAGCTCGGTGAAGAACCGAACGTGCTCGATACGCAGATTCACAAGGTCCACATAGGACTCGGAGAGTCCGGTGAGGCGCGCCAGTTTCGCCACGACGTCGGCGCGTTCCTCCGCCGACAACCGGGCGCCGCGCTGCAGCGCCCACGGCAGGTCGCGCGAGGCGAACTCCTCGGCCTCGGCCACGACTTCCTCAAGTGGACGGTCGCCGTGCTTTCCGTGGTAGTGCGCGATGGCCGCGTACGTCGGCACGTACAGCGAGTACGGCAGGTCGTTGCCCTCGGTGAAGAACACCGTGCCCAGGTCGAGCACCGACGAGATCAACAGCAGTCCGTTGAGGTACAGACCATGACGGTCCTGCAGGTGCGCGGCGAGAGCGGAGGCACGCACCGTGCCGTACGACTCGCCCGCCAGGAACTTCGGCGACAACCACCGCTCGTGACGAGACGTCCAGAGCCGAATCAGCTCGCCGACGGTCTCCACGTCGGGCGTGAACCCGTGGTAATCCTTGGGTTTTTCGCCTTCCACGGCGCGTGAGTAGCCGGTGGACACCGGGTCGATGAAGACGAGGTCGCTGTGGGCCAGTAATGTCTCCGCGTTGTCCACCAGGCGGTACGGCGGCGGTTCGGGGTTGTCGACGTCACCCGACACCGCCCGGCGCGGCCCCAGCAGCCCCATGTGCAGCCAGATGCTGGACGCTCCCGGACCGCCGTTGAACGCGAACGTCACCGGCCGCGAGCTCGGGTCGGCGTCGTCGAGGGTGTACGAGGTGAGGAACACCTCTGCCTTGGGTTTGTGCCCGTCGAAGGCGCCGTCCTTGAGTACTTCCTTGCGCAGCACGATGCGGCCTGTGCGCGCCGTGTAGACGAGTTCGCGATCGCCGAGTGACAGCGTGTGCCGGGTGGTCACGACGTCGTCTCGCGGTTCGGTGGGTGCCTGGGCGTCCTTGCTCTCGGCGAGGTCGGCGCCCTCGGCGGAGTCGGTCTGCTCGGTGGCCTCCGTGTTCTTCTCTGGCATACGACCAACCTATGTCACGGCACACTGGTTGAGTGAGTACGTCGTGGGAATCGTTGGCCCAGTTGGACGCCGCCGTCAGCGAATGCCGCGCCTGCCCTCGTCTGGTGGAGTGGCGGGAGCGGGTGGCGCGAACGAAACGGGCCGCATACGCGGATCAGACCTACTGGGGTCGGCCGGTGCCCGGTTTCGGCCCGGACGACGCGTCGCTCGTGATCGTGGGGCTCGCACCCGCCGCGCACGGCGGGAACAGGACGGGCCGCATGTTCACCGGCGACCGCTCGGGTGATGTGTTGTTCCAGGCGCTTTACGACGTGGGGTTGGCCTCACAACCCACATCGACCCACCGTGACGACGGGCTCACGCTGCGGGGCACGCGCATCACGGCACCCGTGCACTGCGCGCCGCCCGCCAACAAGCCGACGCCCGCCGAGCGGGACACGTGCAGGCACTGGCTCGCCGACGAGCTCGCGTTGCTGCGGCCCACGCTGAAAGCGGTCGTCGTGCTCGGCGCGTTCGGCTGGCAGGCGTTGCTGCCCGTATTGGCCGAGGCGGGGTGGAGCGTGCCGAGGCCGAGGCCCCGTTTCGGGCACGGCGTGCGAGTCACGCTCGACGGGCCCACGCCGCTGCACGTGCTCGGCTCGTACCACGTGTCGCAGCAGAACACCTTCACCGGCCGGTTGACGCCTGCCATGTTGCGCGCCGTGCTGTCCGAGGCCGCGTCGCTGGCCGGCCTCGCCTGAGCTCCTTCGCGCCCGCGTCCCCGCCCGGACCGCGGACGAGCGGTTGACCAAGGGCTGAACGGCTGGTGGAGGGCCATCCGAAGGGGTGATACAGGAGCCGCCTCAACTGAATCGTTTTGGGTGGCGTGGCGACGCTGGTCACAGACAAGGAGGGGTAGCTAACATCAACTGTTTGGCAGTGCCACCATAGAGTTATGGCAGTCAAGTCGGAACCGACGCGGATCCTGATCCTCGGTGGCGGATACGTCGGCTTGTACACGGCCCTCGGGCTGCAGAAGAGGCTGCGAGCCAACGAGGCCTCCGTGACCGTTGTCGACCCGCAGCCGCACATGACCTACCAGCCGTTCCTTCCGGAGGCGGCTGCCGGCTCCATCGAGCCACGTCATGTGGTCGTTCCATTGCGGAGGGTGCTCCGACGCTGCCATGTTCTCACCGCGCGGGTGACCGCGATCGAGCACGAGAACAAGACCGTCACCGTGGAGGCGCCGGACGGTCACATCGAGCAGCTCAACTACGACGTGCTCGTGGTGGCGCTCGGCTCCGTCGCCCGGCTGCTGCCGATCCCGGGGCTCGCCGAGCAGGGAATCGCCATCAAGACCATCGGCGAGGCCATCTACCTGCGTAACCACGTGCTCTCCAAGCTCGACGAGGCGTCCAGCACGCTCGACCCCGAGCTGCGCCGGAGGATGCTCACGTTCACCGTCGTGGGCGGCGGGTTCGCCGGTATTGAGGCGCTCGCCGAGCTGGAGGACATGACTCGCGACGCCTGCCGCTACTACGACAACATCAAGCCGGAGGACATCCGGTGGGTGCTCGTGGAGGCGGCGGGGCGCATCCTGCCCGAGGTGCGCGAGACGCTGGGTGTCTGGACCGCC
>JAJYTH010000080.1 GCA_021793175.1 Actinomycetes bacterium | reverse complement strand
TCGGGAAGCCGCCTCCAGGTACACGTCGGGACTTGGCTTGCCGCGAGGTACCTCCGCGCTGGATACCGTGGCGGTGAACTCGTCGGTCAGGCCGTAGGTGGCCAGGACGGCGTCGATCACCTTGCGTGGCGCCGAAGACGCCAACGCGATGGGGGCCTTCGCGCTGACGTCGGTGACCATCTTGTCGGCCCCCGGCAGCAGCGGTGCCCTGCCGTCCGCGATGGCCGCGATCATGCCGTCCACCACGGCGCGTTCGACCTGCTCTGCGGTTTCCGGGGTGCCACTGCGCTTCGCGAGGTAGGCGGCCCACTCGGGGGCGCTCATGCCCTGGACCGTCGAGGTGTCCTCGGAGGTCCATTCGACGCCGTACCTCGCCGCGTAGGCGATCCAGTTCTCTTCCCACAGGTGTTCGCTGTCCACCAGGACACCGTCCATATCGAACACAACCGCGGCGAGTGTCATCGAATCAGAGCCCCTTTCACGAAACCAATGTTAAGTTAACACCGCAGGGCGGGAAATGTAACTACCCGAGGCGGTGCTCAGCGTAAAGTCGGCGCTTAGGTTGGCGACACTGTGCTCGATACGGCCGTGAACTTCTCCAAGGCGGCTGTGAACCCGTGCCGGGCATCCGGCTCGTCCGGGTTGTGCGACCTGCGGGCCCATCGCCGTCGGACCACGTCAACTCCGTGGCCGTCCTGTCTTTCGGGGTGACAGACTTCCACCATGAGCAGTGATACATCCGGCACCACTCGTAGTCGCCAGGTTCGCCAGCAACGCATCACGGACTTCGTCATCGACCGCGGCACGGCGACGGTGGCTGATCTGGTGGAGCTGACCGGCGTCAGTCACATGACCGTCCATCGCGACATAGACGAGCTCGCTCGACGCGGGGTCCTGCGCAAATTCCGTGGTGGCGTATCCGCGTTGCCCTCCACCGTGTTCGAGAGCAACGCCGAATACCGGCTCGGGGCGCACGTCGAGGCCAAGGCCGCCATCGCACGGCAGGCGGCGACGCTCGTCGAGCCCGGCATGTCGATCCTGCTGGACGACTCGACGACCGCGTTGTCACTGGCCAAGCTGTTGTCCGAATTCGTGCCGCTGACGGTGGCGACCAACTACCTGCGTGCCGTCGAAGTGCTCAAAGACGTCGACGACCTGCGGCTCATCTGCATCGGCGGGGACTACTCCCGTACCCACGACTCGTTTCTGGGCATGCCCTGTCTGGAGGCGGTGGACAGCATCACAGTCGACATGGCTTTCCTCTCCACCTCGGCCATGAACACGGACATGACGTTCCACCAGGAGCCCGAGATCGTGCTGGTGAAGCGGGCGATGCTGGCTTCGGCGGAGACGAAGGTGTTGCTCATGGACTCCAGCAAGATGCCGCGGTCGGCGCTGCACAGGCTGGCGCCCATCACCGACTACGACCGGTTGATCGTGGATTCCGGGGTGGAGGAGGGCCTGGTCAAGGAGTTGCGGGAGCGCATTCCCGTGGACGTCGCTCCGCTGTGAGTGGGAGGTGGGGCGGACCTGCCGGAGCGAGCCGCGGGGGCTGAAACGGTTCAGTGCCGCCTGAACTTTATTAACATCTTGCGTGTTAACTTAACGCACATCATGATGCTTTCGTCTGGAGTACGGAGGCATTCATGGTTTCAACGACGACACCACGGTCAGGCAGGTCCGGTGGCTCTCTGATTCGACTGTTGGACCGTTGGGGCATTCCCGCGCCCCTGTTCCTCGGTTACGTCGGCCTGCTGTTGTTCATGATCGGCGACGGCATCGAGTCCGGCTTCATCGCACCGTTCATCGCCGACAACGGCGCGGGAACCGAGGTCCGTGCGTCCTACGTCATCACCGTGTACGGCGTCGCGGTGATGCTGGCGTCCTGGCTGTCGGGCGCGTTGTCCGAACTGTGGGGGCCGCGCCGGGTCATGTTCATCGGCCTCGCCGTCTGGCTCGTCTTCGACGTGCTCTTCCTCGCCGTCGCCGTGGCTGGGGAGAACTACGCGCTGATGCTGGTGTTCTACGGCCTTCGCGGGTTCGGCTACCCCATGTTCGCCTTCGGTTTCCTCGTGTGGATCACGGCCGTGGCACCCGTGGCGAGGCTGGGCGCGGCCGTCGGCTGGTTCTACTTCGCGTTCACCGGTGGGCTGCCCACCCTGGGTTCGCTGGTCGCCAGCTTCACCAACCCGATCCTCGGCCAGTACGGAACCCTGTGGTTGTCCGTGGGCGTTCTCGCCCTCGGTGGCTTGGTGTGCCTGCTCGGCGTGCGAGAGCGCACCGGCTACCAACGGCTCGCTCCTCCCGAGGTCAAGCCCGTGCAGAGCCTGATGTCGAGCCTGTCCATCGCGTGGAAGAAACCGCGGGTCGGGGTCGGCATGATCGTGCGGGTCATCAACACTGCGCCCGAGTTCGGCATGTTGGTGTTCTTCCCGACGATCTTCAGCCATCAGATCGGCTTCGGGGAGAGCCGCTGGTTGCTGTTGGTATCCGTCATCTACGGGACCAACATCTTCTTCAACCTCATCTTCGGGGTGCTCAGCGACAAGATCGGCTGGCAGACGACGATCTTCTGGTTCGGTGCCATCGGCTGTGCCGTGTCGATCCTGCTGCTGTACTTCGTGCCGGTGTACCTCGGCGCGGACTACTACTGGGTCGCGCTGCTCGTGGGCGCGCTCTACGGCGCGACGTTGGCGGGCTTCGTGCCGATCTCGGCGTTGCTGCCGTCCCTCGCGCCCGAGAACAAGGGTGGCGCGATGGCGCTGTTGAACTTCGGTGCCGGTGCGGCGACGTTCGTGGGGCCCGCGATCGTGAGCCTGTTCCTGGGGCCCGCGGGCGCGGCCGGAGTGGTCATCATCTTCGCGGCGCTGTACGTCGTCGCCGCCGTGCTCACGCGGTTCCTGACGTTACCCGAGACCGCGAAGGAAGCGGCCGAGAAGAGCGTGAGCCTCCAGGAGGTGACGGAGACTCAAGCGACACAGCCGGCCAAGTGACCGTCACCGACTAGGGAAGTCCCCGCCCTCGGGCCGTGTCCGCAGGCTGTGGCGCCGTGTCCGCAGGTCGCGTAGCCGTGTCCGCAGGTTGCGTAGTGATGTCGTCCTCCCAGGACGTTGTCGCGTGATGTCAGCGCATGACGTCACGCGAGATGTCGACGGGATGTCGGCGGATTGTCGTCGCGGGATGCGAACATCACTACGAGAAGTGCGGACACGGCGACGGGCGCTGCGGACACGGCCCGAAGCTGTGCCCGTGGGCTCAGGTGCGCCCGTGGTCGCGGATGGCTTCGGCCGATTCGGTACCGGTGTTCTCCACGGCGGTCCCGGTCTTCGCGCTCTCCGCTGTTACCTCAGACAGCGCGGTCTCCGCTGTTTCCCCGCCTTTTTCCTCGGCTTCCCCAGTCCCCCGAGTCTGCCCGGTCCTCGCTCTTCCCCCAGCCTTCGCGGTCTCGGCGGATTCCGTCGAGGTGGAGATCTCCGCCCACACGACCTTGCCGGTCGGTGTGCTGTTGACGCCCCAGTCGCTGGCGAACGCGTCGATGAGCAACATCCCGCGTCCGTGCACCCGGTACGGCGACGGTGTCAGGACCACGGGAAGTTCCGGGCTGCCGTCGTAGACCTCCGCGCGGAGCCGGTTGCCGATCCTCAGCACACGTAGCCGTTTCGGGCTGCGTGAGTGCAGTACGGCGTTGGCCACCAATTCCGAGATCATGAGTAGGAAGTTGTATCGGGTGGTGGGGTCGATCTCACCGAGTGCGTCCTCGGCCACACGACGGGATCGTGCCGGCATGCTCCTGTCCACACTGAGCTGCGTATCCACCAGGGGAGTCGCGCACGGGACGTCGGCCCGCTCCGCCATCTACACTTCCCGTTCGATCTGTTCGACCTCGAACAGCGGTAGTAAACCCGCGATCTGAAGCACCCGGTAGGCGTACTGGTCGACGTTGACGAGTTTCACCGTTCCCCCGCGTTCCGTTGCACTCGCGTGAGCTCGGACGAGCGCACCGATGCAGGCGGAGTCGAAGAACGACAGCCGTGCGAAGTCCACCACCAAGCGGTCGACCCCCTCGGACAACAGTCGTGCGAGGGCGTCATCGAGTTGTGGGACGACGTTGTGATCGAGCTCCCCGCACAGCGTGACGAATCCCTCGTCGTTCACTAGTTTCGCATGTACTGTCGAGTGTCCTGAGTTTTCGGACTGATTCGAGAATTCCGCGGTGGGCGAAGTGTCGCCTTCCGTCATCGTTCTACCGTTCCTGCCGTCACCTACACCCCTACCGAGCAGTACTTCGTCTGGAGGTTTGTCCTGCTGCGCCTTAAGTTTGCCAGGGAGCACCGAATTCATCAGTGTGAAAAGTTCTCACCCGTGTTTGCTTGGGAGTCAACACATGACCGATGACACCACCTCCCCCGATCGGGCCCGCCTCGTCGAGTTCTTGGAGACCCACCAGGACGAGATCGAGCGTGCGTGGGCGGAGACTCCCGTTTTCGCTTCGCGCAACCAGGATGCCGCGAGGGAAGAGGCTGCCGCGCTGCTCGCCGGGTTGCAGGAGGTCGTCCGGGACAGCGCCGAGGAGGACTCGTTGGCGGAGGGGTTCTCGACGGCCCGGACCGTGCTCGGCACGTTGGCGGCGCGGTCGGCGGGCGGCCCGTCGGGTAGCAATCTGCCCGACGTGAGTGCTCTGAAGGAGCCGTTGCTGCGGCTGTGGGCGGAGCAGGACGTCTCCCGTGAGGTCGCGCACTACGGGGCCATGGTCCTGTCCACGGCGCTCAGTACGCTACGTAACGTGTTGTTGGAGATGGAGCTCTCCGCGGGCGCCGACACGATCCTCGCCCAGCAGGAGCAACTGGCCGAGCTGTCCACGCCGGTGGTCAAGATGTGGGATGGCATCCTCGCCATTCCGCTCATCGGCACGCTCGACAGCATGCGCAGTCAAGCCGCCACGGAAAGCCTGCTGGAGGAGATTGCGAAACAACAGGCCAAGGTGGCGATCCTCGACATCACGGGGGTCACCGCCGTCGACACGCTGGTGGCGCAGCACCTGCTCAAGACGGCGATGGCGGCACGGTTGATGGGGGCCGAGTGCATCATCAGCGGTATTCGGCCGCAGATCGCGCAGACGATGGTGCAGTTGGGCATCGACCTCGGCGAGGTCGCGACCAGGTCCTCGCTCGCCGATGCTTTCGCGTACTCTTTGCGCAGGATCGGATACTCGGTGGTCCGGACTGACGAGTCGAGGTGACACGTCATGACCACGACCTCGATCGTCGGTCTCGGCGACGTTTTACTCGTCACTCTGCAGGGCCAGCTGAGTGACCGCCAGGCGCTGACACTGCAGGAGGACTTGACCACCCGGGTGACCGACACGGGCGCACGCGGTGTCCTCATCGATGTCTCCGGGCTGGAGCTCGTCGATTCGTTCCTCGCCAGGACGCTGCACGACATCGCGGAGGCGTGTGCGTTGTTGGCTGCACGGACCGTGGTCGTCGGTATGCGTCCGGAAGTGGCCATCACCCTCGTCGAACTCGGTTTGACCCTGACCGGACTCGAAACCGCATTGAGCGTGGCAGCGGGCCTGTCTCTGCTGGGCAGCTCGGGGCCGCGATGACGAGTGTTTCGATCGTGCACGAGGTACCCATCCGGGAAGAGGTAGACATCGTGCATGTCCGGCAAGCTGCGCGGGAGGTGGCCGTCTCCGTGGGGTTCTCCCTGGTCGAGCAGACCAAGCTGGTAACGGCGGCGAGTGAGCTCGCCCGCAATACGTTGCAGCACGGCGGTGGCGGCGTGGCCACGGTGGAACTGGAACGTGCGGCGAAGCACACGGCGCTGCGGCTGGTGTTCCGGGACGAGGGACCCGGTATCGCCGATGTGGAAAAGGCCCTGGCCGACGGGTACAGCAGTGCCGGAGGGCTCGGCCTCGGGCTCAGTGGTGCGCGACGTCTGGCGGATACTTTCGAGCTGGATACGAAGCTGGGGGAGGGGACGACGGTGACCGTCACGTTCCGGACGAGGTCGGCATCGGGATGAACGGCACGGCGCTTGCGGTGACGGGGCCGGCCCATGTGATGCAGGCGCGCCAGATGGCCGGCCAGGCGGCACGGCAAGTGGGTTTTCCCCCTTCGGTTGTGGAGCGGGTCATGCTCGCGACGTCCGAGCTGGCCACGAACCTGATGAAGTACGCCACGGGTGGGCAGCTCGTCGTGGTACCGCGCACGGGCGGTCTCGATGTCCTGGCCACCGATCGCGGGCCGGGTATCGCGCGGGTGCAGGACAGTCTGCGGGACGGGTACTCCACCACGGGAACGTTGGGTCTCGGGCTCGGCGGTGTCCAGCGGATGGCCGGCGAGTTCGACATATATTCACGCTACGGCGAGGGTACGACGGTGTTGGCGCGCTGGGTGCACGACGAGTCCGTCGAGCCGTCGAGTGCCGAGGTGAACGTCGGTGCCGCTCTGGCCGCGGCGCCGGGCGAGACTCTGTGCGGTGACAACTGGGTCGTCGCCCGCGCTGAGGGCGTGAGCACCGTGGTGTTGAGCGACGGTCTCGGCCACGGCCCCGATGCGGCGGACGCCAGCGCGGCGGTGATGGAGAACGTGCTGGCCGATCCGGCCGCGTCCCCCGCTGACCTGCTCGCGTCGATGGATGCCGGCATGGTCACCAGACGTGGGGCGACTGTGGCTGTGGCGCAGTTCCACGTCCAGCGTTCGACGATGTTGTTCTGTGGCGTGGGCAACTCCACCGTCCGGTTGATCGCCGGTGACGGCAGTTACGAGGCGTTGGTGTCCACGCCCGGCATCGTGGGGAGAAGGCAGCGAAGCGGTAAGAGAGTGTCCTCGGTGGCACGTCCGTGGGATGGCCGCGGGTGGTTGGTCATGCACACGGACGGTATCTCGGAGCGGTGGAGCGCGGCGGAGAATCTCGACGTGCTCGACCATGATCCGGCCACGGCCGCGGGATGGCTGCTCGGAGCATACGGCAGGAGACGGGACGACGCATGCGTCGTCGTGGTCTCCGGGGGGAGAACCACATGACCGAGGAGTTGCGCGCCGCGTTGCGCAGGGCGTTACGCGGGCGAGAGCTACCCGAGGACGTGTGGCGTCGAGTGGCGAACGGACTAGAGCAGGACACTTCGGACGGTTCTGCGGAAAGTCCTCTGGGCGCGGCGTTGCGTGCACTGGTCGATCTGGTGGGCGAGCGGGATCGGGAACTGCGCTGGTATCAGTCCGAGTTGGATCAGACTAATGCGGGACTTCTGGCTCTCCACGCCGAAATCGACCGGCAGCGGCAGCGAACGTCCTTTCTCGACGAAGTGTCGCGGGCGTCGGTGACCTCGTTGGACCCCATGCAGCTGTTGGAGGAGGTCGTCGCGCTGGTCCAGGCGCACGGTTTCGCGGACACCATGCGCGTGTGGACATTGACCGACTACGGCCTGAGCTGCGTGGACGAGCCCGATATCCAGCCGGATCGAGCGACCCGGAGTGCCGTGCGGACGCGGGAGACGGTGCGGGACGGTGCGAGCCGCCTGAGCGTGCCGTTGACGGCTGGGCCGTATGTGCTCGGGGTGTTCGATCTGCACCGGGAATCCGCGGAGTTCACCGACGACGACGTGGCGTTGGCGAAGGGCATCGCCGACCGTGCCGCCGTGGGCCTGCGTAACGCCAACGAGTACGAGCGGGAACACGAGTTGGCCGAGCGTCTGCAGCGGGCGATGCTGCCGACACTGGCCCCTCTGCAGGATCTCGTCCTCGTCGCCCGCTATCGATCGGCCACCAGCGGAGTCCACGTCGGCGGTGACTGGTACGACTCGGTGACCCGGCGCGACGGCACGGTGGTACTGACGGTGGGCGATGTCACCGGACACGGTGTCGACGCCGCGGTCGTGATGGGGAAATTGCAGAACGCCCTGCGCGCCTACGCCCTGGAAGGCCACAGCCCCGCGACCTCGCTCCGCCTAGTGCACGACCTGCTGCGTGGACTGGACACGCCGTTGTTCGCCACGGCCGTGGTGGCCGAGGTGGACCCGGCGACGGGACTGTTGCGCTGGGCGAGTGCAGGCCATCCCCCGCCCCTGTTGCAGGAATCACAGGGCGTGGTGAAGTACCTGGAGGAAGAACACGCGCCGATGCTTGGCATCTACCTTCCGCCGGACCTGGAGTTCCCCGAGCACGAACGCGAACTGTCGCCGGGGTCGTTGGTCACGTTGTTCACCGACGGGTTGATCGAGCGGCGGACCAGTGACCTGGACGCGGGTATGGCGCGGCTGGTGGAGGCTTTCCTGTCGTGTGAGGCCGAAGCCCTCGACGAGAGGGCCGAGTACATCCTGAAGGAGATGTTGGACGACAGCGACCACGACGACGACGTGTGCCTGCTCATGTGCCATTGGCCGGGCTGAGCCCGACACATCGTCCGGTGGGTCCCTGCCGTCGACCGGACGCGTCAGCGGTCGCTCACGGTCAGTTCGATGACGGCGAGGTCCTCGCCGGCGGCGCCGTGGGCGTGGAAGCTGCGCACTGACTTCACGAGCGCGGTGAGCACATGCCAGTTGAACCCGCTTTGCGGCAACGTGGTGCCTTCCCGGCAAGCGATCTGTGTGCGTGCGGTGATGGTGTTCTCGCCAAGCGTGAAGCGCGTCCGTAATGTGGTCGGTTTCGCCGCACGGGCTAGCAACAGTCCACAGGCTTCGTCCACGGCGAGTCTCAAATCGGCGATGGTGTCGATCTGAAGGTCCATCCGGATGGCGAGATCGGCCGCGACGTTGCGCACGACCGGTACGAGCTCCGGCTCGGCGTCGACTGCCATCTCCACGGTCCGGTCAGCCACGATGAGGTCCCCTTCCTGCTGTTGTGCACCGTATGACGAGGGCGACGACGGTGCATCGACAAATCGAGCACAGGGGAAATCGATCCGGCGATATCACACTTCCGGGCTAACTTAGGCGCGGCTAACCTAACCGGTATGGCCAGACCACTGTCTCGCCGCGCCTTCCTCGGCGGCAGCCTCGCGCTCGGCGCGACCAGCCTGCTCGCCGCGTGCGGCGGCGAATCGAACGATCCGGGAAGCGGCTCGGGAGCTTGGTCGTTCACCGACGATACCGGCAACACCGTCAACCTCGACCGACGACCCACACGCGTCGCGGGGCTCAACGACGCCGTCGCCTCGCTGTGGAACTACGGTATCGAGCCGGTGGCCACGTTCGGCTACACCGCCCTCGCCGACGATGTCAACTTCGAGGGCAAGGACACCTCGAAGGTCACCGAGGTCGGCACCACCTACGGTCAGATCGACATCGAAGCCCTCATGGCACAGGAACCGGACGTGATCGTCACGCACGCCTACCCTGTGGACAGCGCGGGCACACTCGACCCGAAGAAGCCGCTGTACGGCTTCAACGACCTCGAACAGCAGGAGTTGGTCGGTCGGATCGCCCCCATCGTGGCCATCGCCATGGCCGGGTCCGCCACCGAGGTCGTCGACCGCACCGTCGAGTTCGCCAAGTCCCTCGGCGTCACCGACCAGGACCTCGCGAAGCCGAAGCAGGACTACGAGGCCGCTCGCGAACGGCTGCGCGCCGCCGTGTCGTCCGAACTCACGGTGATGGCGGTGGCCGCCTACCCCGGTGAAGGCGTGCACATCGCGAAGGCAGAGGACGATCCCGCCCTGCGCAGCTACACCGAGCTGGGAATGTCCTACCCGGACCCTGGTGGTTCCGAGTACTACTGGCATTCGGTGAGCTGGGAGAACATCACCGATCACCGCACCGACGTGGTGCTCTACTCGCTGCGCGCGATGGACGGCGACGCCATGCTCGAACAGCCCACCTTCGCGCAGCTTCCCGCCGCGAAGGCGAAGCAGCTGTACCCGTGGGAGTTCAGCTCCATGGACTACGTCGCCCAGGCCAAGACCATCGACAGGCTCGCGGCGAACCTGGAGAAGGCGCGAAAAGTGACGTGAGTCCGGCGTGACCGGGGCAGGACGCGTGCTCGTGCGCCCTGCCCCGACGCGTCACGACCGGCTGGGCGCCTCGGTGAGCGTGGCTTCCTCGTCCGGTGTGGGCTGCAATGCCGATTCGCCGTGGCGCAACACCTTGTCGGCCTCGGCGAGCCGGGCGCGGGCCTGTTCGCGGATCTTCGTGAGGCGCTCGACGATGTTGTTGGCCTCCGTGGTGCGACGGTCGGCTTCGGCGGTGGCTTCGTCCACGAGTTTCTTCGCCTTGGCCGTGGCTTCGTCCACCAAACGCTTGGCCTCCGCCGACGCCTCGGCGACCCGCCGCTCGGCCGCGTTCTTGCTGGCGGTCTTCTGATCGGCGATGTGTTTTTCCAGCGCGCTCTTCTCCGCCGACATCCGCGCCTGGAAGTCGCTTTCGATCCTGCGGCGCTTGCGCTCGGCCTCGGCGTCGAGTTGTTCACGCCGCCGAGCCGCCTCCGTGGTCATCCGCTGCACCTCGGCCTTGGTGGCGGCCAGGGCCTCCTCGTGCTCCCGCTTCAGCTCCTCGGCGTGGCTGTCGAGCGTCGCCAACAGCTTCATGTAACGCTCGTGCAGCTTCTTCGACACCTCGCGGCTGTCGGCCCAGTTCTTCTCCGCGGCGGTTTCGGCGCGGGCGAGGATCTCCGCCGCCTGGGTCTCGGCGATCTCGACGGTGCGTTGCATGCGCTCGTCGAGGTCCTCGATCCGCTCCGGCGGCTTCTTCAGCTCCTCCACGCGATCCCGCAGCGCGGCGATCTCCTTGTGCGCACCTTCCAGCTCGTGCGCGACCTGGTTGGCTCTCGCCAGCGCCGTGTCCCGCTCGGTCATGAGCCGGTGTATCTGCACCTCGAGGTGATCGAGGTACTGCACCACCTGGTTGCGGTCGAAACCATGCCATCCCTGGCCGAACTCCCGTCGCAGCGGAAGCAGACCGTGATCGTGGTCGGAAGCCATACTTCGACCGTACCCGCGCGCGCCCGCGCGTCGGCGTCAGGCAGGCCGACCGGGTGAGTGTCCGCGTTCCGTCCGGCGCGGGCGAAGCCCGTGTCCGGCACGGCGTCAAACCGGTTCGGCGATGACCACCCGATTCTCCGCGTATCCGGTGGTACCGCCGAGCCAACGCCCACCGCAGGTCACCAGTACCAGTCGGTGCGAGCCGCTCTGGCTGAACAGTTCGGTCGCCCGCGCGGGCAATTCGTCCTTGCCGAGCGTGATGATCTGCGTGACCGAGTAGGTGAACTCGGAGCCGTCGTCGTCGCTGACGGTCACTTTTTGCCCGACCCGGACGTCCCACAGTTCGGCGAACGGACCGACCTGGCCTTGCCAGTTGACGTGCCCGGCGAACACGCTCGCCCCGCTGGGCGCGCCGAGCCCCGCCCCCCACCAGGTCGCCTCTCCCAGGTCGTCGGGTATGGGCAGGACCGCGTCCGGGCCGAGTTCCTTGCGGACGAGGGTCGCCGTGCCGCCGTCCGGCAGGCGCACGGTGCCCGGGCTCTGCCCGCTGGGCGCGGTGGTGGGCCGGGCGGGCTCGTTGGCCTCGTCGGCGTCGTCGGCGGCACCGTTCTCGCCCGTGTCATCGGTGTCCTGCTCGTCGGCGGCGGGTTCGGCCCGGTCCTGGTCGGTCGGCGCCGCGACGGCCGGTTGGGCGGGCACGGCCGTGCCCGCCACGAACACCGGGGACTGCAGCGCGAACGCCCCCACCAGCACGAGTTCCACCGCGAGCACACTGCCCGCTCCGAGTAGGTACGCCCTTCTCCAGCGGCGACGTTCGGCCCGCGGTGACGTGTCCGGAGTGTGCGTTCCATCCGGTGTATCCGGTTCCGACGTGGTCATCGCTGTCGCAGGACTCTCTTCCTGGCCACCCAACCCGCCAGCGCGGAGACGGCCACCGCGAGGATGCCGAGCCCGGCGAGGGCGCTGGCCGGAGCTCCCGACGTGGTCGCGGGTTGCGACACCGTCGTGTCCGCCGCTCCGGCGGGAATCGTGCGGGGGACCTCGTCGGGCACGTTGGCGATCCGTAGTTCGAGCGTCTCGCCCGGCCGCAGTTCACCGCACGCCGACGGAGGAGCGTCGGGATCGAAGGCGTCGCCGTACCCGTTGGGTGGTCTCACCTCGGTGACACATACCGTTTGCGGCGTGCGCACGCCCTCCACGGCGACCACGCCGTCGGCGCCCTCGGTGGTCACCACCAACGGCTCGCCGTCCGAATCCACGAGTGGTTCCCCGCTCGCGTCCACCGCGGGCGAGGTCTTGTCCTCGCCCGTCAGCCGCAACGGCACTCCGGCGATGCCCTCGCCGGTGTCACTGTCCACCTTGGTCACCCGCACGATGCCGGGAGCGGGGGCGGCGTCGGTGGCGGCCTCGGCCGTCAGGGTCTGCTCGCCACCGGTGGAGACCACGCGTTGGGTGTCGGCGGTCACCGGATCACGCACGTAGGGCCGCTCGGCGGGAGCCTTCAGGGCCGCGACGACACCGGGTTCCTCCCCGGTGGGGGTGGCGTTGATGTGGGCGGTGCCGTCCTCGCCGGTGACCACGGTCAGTTCGACGGGATTGGACTCCGCGGCCTCGGCCCCGGAAGCCGCCTCGGTGGTGCTCTTCACGGGAGTGTCGGTGGCCTCGTCGGATTCAGCGGTCTCGGAGACCTCTGCGTCCTTCGTGGCCTCCCCGGATTCGGACACCTCGGTGGACTCGGCGGTGTCGGAGTCCTCGTCGGCCTGCTCGGCCGGGACGAGGTCGGACAGCGTCAACGTCACCTCGACACCGGGGATGCCTTTGCCGTCGGCGTTGGTGACGGCCACCGACCACTGCGACGGGGCGCCGAGGAACTGCTCCTCCTCGGGAGCGGCCACGCTCGCGCTCCAGGGGCCCCGGTTGGCCTCGGCGTCGGCGCGGAGACGTTCCACCGCGTCCTGCGCCGCCTGCGGCAGCTTGGCGAAGTGCGCGTCCACGTCATAGCCGATCTCGGTGAACGGTTTCGCCGGGTCGAGGTCGGCGGGGCTCCGGGGAGCCGCGGTCCACGAATGCAGCAGATGGGCGAGTGCCGCGGCTTCGTCCGCATCGGTGGTGTCGCCGTACCGCAACAACAGGTACGAGATATTGGCGGCGACCTCCTCGGACAACGGTTCGCCCCATTTGGTGAGGAGTTCGTCACCCGGTTCGTACCGCTCGGTGCTGTCGGGTGCTTTGAGTGCGAATGACACGCAGAACACGTGCTCGTCGTTCACGACGTAGGAACCGAGCCAGTCGTAGGCGCGGTCACGCCCACCCCACGACTGTCCCGGAGTGGTCTTGTGTCCGAGGCCTTCCTCGACCGCAGCCGACGCCGCGGGCGCGACTACGACGAGGGACAATGTGCCCAGTAGGGCGGCGACGGCCATTCGGGTGGCCAGGGCCAGGCGTCTTCGTGTCATAGGTCGAAACCCCCAAGCGTCGAGTGAGCTCCAGGCTCTTTTCCGCGGCACGGCTTCACGGCCGAACCGGTGAGGTGTGCGACGTGAGAATGGCGTGAGACTCATCACCGGGGCAATCAGCCAGCCGGTGGACGTACGGGGGCCGTTCAGCGAGGATGCCGGAACGGAAATGTTGCCTCCGGGCGGATGATCGGCACGGTGCCGGGTGTGGTTCGTGTCTTTTCGTGCCCGCCCGAGCAGGTAAAGTTGCCTTTACTCGACTGACGGGAACGAATTGGCGCGCGCGGGCGTTAAACCCGACGCAAGTGCCGAAAGATCCAGGAGGATCAGGTGCGAACTACCAGCAATCCCGCCTTCCGCAACCTGCCTACCGGTGCGGCGGGCGCCCCGTATGCGGGCTTCGACCAACCGTACGGAGGTCAGCCCGGCTACGGCCAGACCACCGCCTACGGTGCTCCGCAGACGCGGACCAGCGCGGCCGATCGTCCGATGACGGTCGACGACGTCGTCATGAAGACCGGGGCCTCGCTCGGTGTGACCTTGCTCGTGGGCGTCATCACGGCGATCTGGGCGCAGACGCAGGTCGAGGCGGGCGCCACGGGTGCCATCACCGGCGCCATGATCGGCGGAATGCTCGTCGGCCTCGTGCTGTCGCTGATCATCATCTTCAAGCAGATGGCCAGCGGGCCCATGACGCTGGCGTACTCCGCCGCCGAGGGCGTGTTCCTCGGGGCGATCAGCGGCATTTTCGAGCTCGTCTACCCGGGAATCGCGTTGCAGGCGATCCTGGGAACGGCCGCGGTGTTCGTCGTGATGCTCGTGGTCTACAAGACCGGTGCGGTGAAGGTCACGCCCAAGCTGCAGAAGTGGGTCATCGGTGCGCTCGGCGGCGCGGCCGTCCTCCTGTTGCTGAACCTGGTGCTGAGCCTCTTCGGCATCAACACGGGACTGCGTGACGGTGGCACGCTGGCGATCGTGTTCAGCCTCGTGCTGATCGGTATCGCGGCGTTCAGCTTCCTGCTCGACTTCGACATGGCCGACGAGGCCATCCGGCAGGGCGTGCCCGCCAAGTTCGCGTGGTATGTGGCGTTCGGCCTCATGGTGACTCTGGTCTGGCTGTACCTGGAGGTCCTGCGGCTGCTGTCGTACCTGCAAAACGATTGACGGCTGCGGGATTTCGGTAAGGCGAAGGGGACGTTCGACCGCCTGGGCGGGCGTCCCCTTTGTTGTGCGCGCAGGAGGATCGGGACCCTCGCGCGCTGTTTTGGCGCGGTGACGTGCGTGCCGCACCGGCTCGGCGGTGTGGCGCGGTGTGGCATCGAATTCATCCGGATGGACGTTGCTGCTGTTATCGCGATCACGCAGGGTTAGATGACTTCATCCTATCGGATGAACTCCTGTGTGAGGTCATGGTGACGGTTCCTCCCGGACAAGGTGAACAGCCCGGTACTCCAGGTCCCTACGGTCAGTCTTCCGGCTCCCAGCCCTACGGCCATCACGGCCAGCAGCCCCCTCCCTCGCAGTTTCCCGGTCAGCCCTTCCCCGGCCAGGCTTTTCCCGGGCAGCCCCCCGGTACCCCACAGCTGTTCGGGCAGCCGCCTCAGCCACAGGGGCAGCCTCAATCCCTTTACGGTCAGTCGATGCCGCCGGTGCCGTCGACTCCACCGGAGAAGAAGAAGGTGGGCAAGCGGATCGCGGTGATCGTCGCGGTCGTGGGCGCGTTCGTGTTCGCCGGTCTTCTCGCCGTCGGTTATCTGAACGCGGCGCACAACGCCGAGCCCGGCGACTGTCTGCACATCGAGGACTTCTCCGACCAGAAGGAGGCCCCGAAGGTGCACGAGTGCTCCGACGAGGAGGCGACGTTGAAGGTGGCCGTGAAATTGGAGGACAACTCCGAGTCCTGCCCCGACGGCGACTACGACCAGATGGTGTACGAGGACGGTGCCCGGTTCTGCCTGATGCTCAACGTCGAGGAAGGTGAGTGCTTGGCGAATGTCCGCTCACCGAGCAAGGGCTACGAGAAGGTCGCGTGCACCGATCCGAAGGCCGACGTCTCCGTGGTGAAGATCGTGGAAGGCACCGACGACATAGAGCAGGCGTGCGCTCCCGTTGCCGGTGCGATGGCGGCGGTCCGTTACTCGGAGCCTGCCACGGTGATCTGTGTCGGGGAGCCGACGGCGGTCTGAGCCGATTCGGCGGCGGGTCGGATGCCGGATCCGACGTCGGCGGGCCGTGCCGGAGTGCACGGCCCGCCTCGTCTTTTTCAGGGTCTTTCGAGGTCTTCCAGGTTCGGCGTCGTTTCGTTCAGCTCAGGCGCTCGATCACCATCGCCATACCCTGGCCCCCGCCGACGCACATCGTCTCCAGGCCGAACTGCTTGTCGTAGTGCTGGAGCGAGTTGATCAACGTGGTGGTGATGCGGGCGCCGGTCATGCCAAACGGGTGGCCCACCGCGATCGCGCCACCGTTGACGTTGAGCTTGTCGATGTCGATGCCGAGGTCCCGGTACGACGGGATCACCTGCGCGGCGAACGCCTCGTTGATCTCCACGAGGTCGATGTCGTCGATGGATATGCCCGCCTTGGCCAGCGCCCGGCGGGACGCCTCGACGGGACCGAGGCCCATGATCTCCGGCGACAGTCCGGACACGCCTGTGGAGACGACGCGCGCCAGCGGGGTGATGCCGAGTTCGCGAGCCTTCGTGTCACTCATGATCACGAGGGCGGCGGCGCCGTCGTTCAGCGGGCAGGCGTTGCCCGCCGTGACTCGGCCGTCCGGGCGGAAGACCGGCTTGAGCGCTTCGACGCCCTCCAGGGTCACGCCGGGGCGGGGACTGTCGTCGGCCGACACCACCGTGCCGTCCGGTAACGTCACCGGGGTGATCTCCTTGGCCCAGAAGCCGTCGGCGAGAGCCCGTTCCGCCAGGTTCTGCGAGCGCACGGCGAATTCGTCCATCTCCCGCCGCGAGATGTCCTTGTACAGCGCGAGGTTCTCCGCGGTCTGGCCCATGGCGATGTAGACGTCGGGCAGCTCGCCGTTCTCGCGGGGATCGGCCCAGCCGTCGGCTCCGTTCTCGGCGGTGCGCGCGGTGCGTGCCTCGGCCTCGGCGTACAGCGGGTTGTGCGTGTCGGGCCACGAGTCGGAGGTGCCGCGGTCGGCGCGAGACACGGTCTCCACGCCGGCCGAGATGAACACGTCCCCCTCGCCCGCCTTGATGGCGTGCAGGGCCATGCGGGTGGTCTGCAGGCTGGACGAGCAGTAGCGGGTGATGGTGCAGCCGGGCAGGTGGTCGTAGCCGAGCTGGACGGCGACGGTCCGCCCCATGTTGAATCCCTGCTCGCCACCGGGGAGGCCGCAGCCGAGCATGAGGTCGTCGATGTCACGTGGGTCCAGCTGAGGCACCTTGTCCAGTGCCGCCTTCACCATCTGCGCGGTGAGGTCGTCCGGGCGCATGTCCACCAGTGAGCCCTTGCGGGCTCGTCCGATGGGGGAGCGGGCGGTGGACACGATGACGGCTTCCGGCATCGGGGCACTCCTTTGTGAGCTAAGCGGTCGCTTAGCTATATCCTGCCCGTTCACGCTCCGAAAGCAAAGTGTTCACTTCGTGATCGGCGCTTAGTGACGTTGCATGGCCGACCGCTTTCGGCCCTATTTGGACTGTTCTGTGGGTCTTCGGGTGCTGGTCGAGGTCGGTGCGCACCGTCGCCCGAAGCACTGTCTACCCTGGCGGTATGGATTACGCCGAACACGTCATCGACCTCGTGGGCAACACCCCTCTGGTCAAGCTGAACGCCCTTGCCGAGGGTGTCGAGCCGCTCGTCCTCGCCAAGGTCGAGTACATGAACCCGGGCGGCAGTGTGAAGGACAGGATCGCCCTGCGCATGGTCGAGGCGGCCGAGGCTTCCGGGAAGCTGCGGCCGGGCGGGACGATCGTGGAGCCGACATCGGGTAACACCGGGGTGGGACTGGCCATGGTCGCGCAGCGCAAGGGGTATCGATGCGTGTTCGTGTGTCCCGACAAGGTCAGCGAGGACAAGCGTAACGTGCTCAAGGCCTACGGCGCCGAGGTCGTGGTGTGCCCCACCGCCGTGCCGCCGGAGCACCCCGAGTCGTACTACAACGTCTCCGATCGGCTCGCCCGTGAGATCGAGGGCGCGTGGAAGCCCAACCAGTACGCCAACCCGAACAACCCGGAGAGCCACTACCACTCCACGGGCCCCGAAATCTGGGAGCAGACCCAAGGGAAGGTGACCCACTTCGTGGCGGGTGTGGGCACCGGCGGCACCATCTCCGGCACCGGTCGGTACCTCAAGGAGGCGTCCGAGGGTCGGGTCAAGGTCATCGGCGCCGACCCGGAAGGGTCGGTG
>JAJYTH010000178.1 GCA_021793175.1 Actinomycetes bacterium | reverse complement strand
GCGACGACCTTCGACGCGTACAGCGCCTGTTCGACGTCGTCGGCGAAGCTTTCGGACACGCTGCTCCGCGCCGTGGGGTCCGTCCGGTCCGGTCCGGCGAGGCCGCGTGCCGCGCGGCGCAGGTCCGCGTGGCCCGACAGTGACCGCGCGAAGGTGGCCTCCGCGATCCCGGTGATGGGAACGCCCAGTTCCAGTCCGTTTTGCACGGTCCAGCGGCCGGTGCCCTTCTGTTCGGCCTGGTCGGCCACGATGTCGACGAATGGCTTGCCCGTCGCCGGGTCGGTGTGGGCGAGCACCTCGGCGGTGATCTCGATGAGATAGGAGTCGAGTCGTCCGGAGTTCCAGGTGCGGAAGACCTCTGCGATCTGGGCGGGCTCGTAGCCGAGCGCACCCCGCATCAGGTCGAACGACTCGGCGATGAGTTGCATGTCGGAGTACTCGATGCCGTTGTGCACCATCTTCACGAAGTGGCCCGCGCCGTCGGGGCCCACGTGGGTGCAGCACGGCGTGCCGTCCACCTTGGCGGCGATATCCTCGAACAGTGGGCCGAGTGAGGCGTACGAGGATTCGGAGCCGCCGGGCATGATGCTGGGTCCGTGTAGCGCGCCCTCCTCGCCGCCGGAGACGCCGGCGCCCACGAAGTGCAGGCCGCGTTCCCGCAGCGCGGCTTCCCTGCGCCGGGTGTCGGCGAAGTGCGCGTTGCCCGCGTCGACGATGATGTCGCCGGGGTCCAGTAACGGCGCGAATTCGTCGATCACGGCGTCGGTGGCGGCACCCGCCTTCACCATGATGACGAGTTTGCGTGGCCGTTCGAGCGCGGCCACGAACTCCTGGGCGGAGTAGGTCGGTACGAACTCGCCTTCGGAACCGAATTGTTCGACGAGGTCCCGGGTTCGTTGTTCGGTTCTGTTGTGCAAGGCCACGGTGTGTCCGTGGCGGGCGAGGTTGCGCGCCAGGTTGCGTCCCATCACGGCGAGACCGGTGACGCCGATGCTCGCCCGCGCCGTCTGAGAGCTCATAGTCGAAACTTTACGCCTCTGTTCTGGCCCCTGAGACGGTTGCGCTGCGTGGTCGGACTTTTCGGGCGTCCATCCGGAGAGGTGATTTCACCTGAGTGGTGGAACGCGGTAACGTCACGGCCGCCATGGCCAGCACCGTGACTTCCCGCCGCAAGCAGCTCGGTAACGAGCTGCGGCATGCACGTATGTCAGCCGGGTTCACCCAACAGCAGGTCGCCGAGATCCTCGGGTGCACCCAGGGAAAGGTCAACAAGATCGAGTCAGGCGCGGTCGGCGCGAAGCTCGGCGACGTGCGCAGGATGTTGGAGGCGTACGGCGTGACGGGTGAGGAGGCCGAGACGCTGATCGGCCTGGCCAGGGCTTCCGCGGGGCAGCGCGGTCATTGGTCCGGGTACCGCTCGGTGGTGCCGCATTGGTTCCGCACGTTCACCGATCTGGAGCCCGCTGCGGCCGAGATCCTGACGTGGCACGGTGAGCGCATTCCCGGGCCTCTGCAGTCCGAGCACTACATGCTCAAGCAGTTCACCGAGTTCGGTGCCACCGACATCACTTCGTTGGTCCGGAATCGTCTGGATCGCAAGGCGGTGTTCGATCAGCCGCAGCCGCCGTACTACCGCTTCATCCTCAGCGAGGCGGCGTTGCGGAGGGCGCCGGGCGGGCACGCGCCGGCCGTGATGCTCGACCAGATCGAGCACATGTTGGAATTGGATCAACGGCAGCGGGTGTACGTGCACGTCCTGCCGTTCGATGCCAGGTTGGCGTCGGTGCCCAACGATTTCACGATCATGCGGTTTCCCGATCGCACTCGTGATTTCGTGTACATCGAGCATTCGGCGGGTGGTCTCTACCTCGACGACGCCAAGGATTTCCAGATTTTCGTCGATGCGTGGGATCGGCTTCGTGGGGCCGCTCTCGAACGTCGTGAGACCCGTCAGTTTCTGAAGCAGCTCGCTCAGGATTATCGCGAGGCACTGGACTGACGCGTCGTCGGTCGAGTTCCGGGCGGCACCGGGTGGGTGTTTTCGATCAGACGCGGCACATGTAGCGCAGTGCCAGCGGGTCGTCGACGTAGATGAAGGGCGTGGGCTTCTTGCGGCTCGCGAACTTGACGAAGTTCAGGTTCAGCCTTGCGCGGCGGAATGCGGGTGTGGTCTCGCGCTCGGTCTCACCACGTGACTGTTGAAATTTTAACGGGTCCACGTCGAGTCGTACAGCCATGCTTGCTCCATCCCCCAGGTGTTGTCGATCTCTCACAAGGCGGGACCCGTTTGGTCCTCTTCGCTTCCTACCAGCTAGTAATAATCCTAGTTCGTTAATAATCGTGTTGTCGACTCGAGCGGTCGAATGTCGCACGGATGGAGGCATCCTTTGGAGGGATCAGCGCCGGGCGGCAGGAAAATCCAGCGGGTCACAACAGGGGTGCGGAGCGTCCGCAAGCCAGGCGCGGAGGTAGGCGATGGTCGATTATGCCGAGAATTCGGAGTATGACCCGACCACGGCGGTGGGCATGTTCGCCCCCGGTAACTGGCGCAAGTCCTTCGCCAGTGAACCCAACGGGGGCAACTGCGTCGAGGTGAACATCGCCGGAGACAAGATCGGTGTCCGCGACACGAAGCTGCCCGACAGCCCGGTCTTCGTGTTCTGGCCCTCGGAGTGGGATGCCTTCGTCAAGGCCGTGAAGGCCGGTCAGTTCGACCTGCCGCGATGATCGGGTACGACGAGCCCGCCGGGCGAACGCCCGAAGACCCGGGCTCGCTATGGCCCCTCGACATGGCCTAGACTGAACGTGGACCCCCGCGGCGTCCATCCTGTGAACCTCCCCAGGGCCGGAAGGCAGCAAGGATAAGCAGGCTCTGACGGGTGCGGGGGTCCCCTTCTTTTTCCCGGGTGATGTCCGGCCGAGAGGCAGTCCGCGGGGCTGCCGCTGGTGGTGCCAGACGTTGAACACACGGGTCAGTAGGTCCGGTGTCGGGTTCGCCCACTGACAGCGGGGCGTGTTCTCCCGTATGCGTGGGATGTGCTGGGTGGGGATGTCTCGGCGAGATCGCCACTGAGCCTGCCGTAGCCGTCCGGCGCTTGGCTGGCCGAGTGTCTATCCGGCAGTGTCACCGTTGTCGTCCTCGCGGGCATCAGGCGTTGCCGGGAAGCCATAGCGAGCTGGACGCGCGGCGGGTCATGGTCGGGGCGTCGGGATCGCCGTGCGGTGGCAGCGTGAGTAA
>JAJYTH010000079.1 GCA_021793175.1 Actinomycetes bacterium | reverse complement strand
TCGACTGTGGCGGTCACCCTGGTCAGGGTGACCGCCACAGTCGTGTCCGCAGGTTACGTAGCCGTGTCCGTAGTCTGCGTAGTCGTGTCCGCAGCTCGCGTAGCCGTGTCCGCATTCGGTGTCGGCCGGAGCTCCTCCATGTCCTCGCCGCGAACACAGCCCGGCCTTACAGGTCGAACTCACCGTCCTTGGCTCCCGCGATGAACGCCGTCCACTCCGCCGCCGTGTAGCGGACCACGGTGTCGTCCGGATGCTTCGAGTGACGAATCAACACATCGCCACTGCCGTCACCGGCGGGAGCGAATTCGACACAGTTGCCGTTGGGGCCCGAGTAGCTCGATTTCCTCCACAGGAGAGGGCTTGTCATAATTTCTGCTCCAAATCCTTTGCGATCGTCGCGATGAGTTTCGCGGAATCATCGGGGTTTCTCGCGATACCGCGAATGACCTCTACCGCGTCCTGATACGCGTGCACGTCGTCCTCGTCGATGACAAACGCGCCCGAACTGTAATGCTCGAAATGCACGACGGGTTGTGCGTCGGGAAATGAGTACAGCACGAACGGCCCGAGTAATCCGGGGTGCCAGCCGACCCGCGGTGGCACGACCTGAATGGTGACGTTGGGGCGTTCGGCCATGCACAGTAGATGTCGGAGTTGGTCAAGCATCACCTCGGGCACGCAGATCTTCTCGTGCAACGCGTCCTCGCTGATGAGAGCCAACAGCTCAACGGGGTCGCGTCGCGTGATCACTTCGGACCGGCCCACTCTGAGCAGCACACGAGCATCGACTTCGGGCTCCGGCAGGCCGACCGCCGTGGCGAGCGCGCGTGCGTAATCCGCCGTCTGCAACAACCCTGGCACGATGTCCCGGGACCACTCGACCAGGGACGACGCGTGGCGTTCCGACTCGATGGCACCCGCGAGTTGTTGCGGGATTCCCGGCATGCCCACCACCAGCCAGTTCGGTTCCGCCGCGTGCCTGGCCAGGTCGATGAGGCGTTGCTTCTCCTCCCCCTTGATACCGAGAAGCGTCAGCAACGACGCCATGTCCTCCGGGCTCGGTAGACGACGCCCCGTGACCCAGTGCGACACCGTGCCATGGCTGAACCCTAGTCGTTGCGAAAGCTCCCGCCCACTCATTCCCGACGCGTCGAGCAGTTTGCGGATCGCCGCAGCCAGCGCTCGAGCGCGTGTCGTCAGACCGGTGGTGTCAACAGGCACGAGCGGAATCGTAGTCAGCCTCACACGGGGTCCAGCAAGTCACACGATCGGGAGATTGCAACTACAGCCCGTAGACAGACAACGTGATCAGCACAGATCAGCAAGCAGGGGGACGACGATGGGACCATTTCGCTGGCAACAGGCTGAAGGACGGCGGCACGCCTACAACATCGAAAAGACCGCCGTACCGCATCCCGGTATCGCGTTCGACACGTTATGCGGGATCGAGGTCATCCCTCGGAAGCAGGACTTCGTGGAGCTGTCGGGTTGGTGGCACGACCCCACCTGTTGGGTCTGCGACCGCGAATGGCGGGTCCGTTCCGGGTTTCCGGCCCAGGACATCCCGCCGCTCCCCGAGAACGCGTAGGGACGGCACCTACCTCGGTCATCCGGTCGCGCCGAAGGGAAAGACTCCTGCGGTCTCGCCGGGCGCGCTCTTCCGACAACGATCACCACCGGCGACGGGTGGACCGGGGCCGGCCCGGTCGGTTCGCCGACCGCGGCCGGTCTCGACGAATGGTTCCGGTTCGGGCTCGCTCGCGTGCTCGACGGCGTGGCGGAGCTACTTCGGGCCGCTCCCTCCGGCGACGGGCATCGGTGAAGTCGGCACGAGCGTGCGGCGAGCGCGGACACGCCGGCGGGGAGAGTCATCGGACTCGGCGGCCCGCTCGCCACACCGCGTGGGTCAAGGGGACACCGGGGCGGTAGGCGAGATGGGCCACCGAGGGCGCGTCGAGGACGTGCACATCCGCCCGTGCGCCCGGCCGGAGCACGCCCACGGCATCCTCGCCCGACTCACGGCGCAGCGCTCGTGCGCCTCCCCAGGTCGCCGCACGCACGGCCTCGTCCACCGTCATCCCCATCTGGAGCACCGCCGTGGTGACACAGAACGCCATCGATGTCGTGTAAGACGAGCCGGGATTACAGTTCGACGCCAACGCCACGGTCGCCCCGGCGTCGAGCAACGCCCGGGCGTCCGGCAACGGCTGACGAGTGGACAGGTCGCAGGCGGGCAGCAACGTCGCCACCGTGTCGGAGTTAGCCAATGCGTCCACATCGGAGTCAGTGAGATACGTGCAATGGTCCACGCTCGCCGCACCGTGTTCCACCGCCAGCAACACACCCGGCCCGGGACCGAGCTGATTACCGTGCACACGCAGACCCAACCCCGCACGGTCGGCTGCCGTCAGCACCTCACGACACTGCTCGGCGTCGAAAGCACCACGCTCGCAGAACACGTCCGCCCACCGCGCATACGGGGCCACCGCGCCGAGCATCTCACCGCACACGAGCCGCACGTAGTCGTCGGCACTCCATCCGGACGGCACCACGTGCGCACCCAGGAACGTGACCTCGTCGACGATCTCGCTCGCCAACCGAGCGGATCGGGTCTCGTCGGCCACGGTGAGTCCGTACCCGGTCTTCGTTTCGAGACAGGTCGTACCCTGGTTCACCGCCTCGCGCACCAGCCGTCGTAGGGTAGCCGCGAGCACGTGGTCGGGGGCGGATCGCGTCGCCCCCACGGTGACGGCGATGCCGCCCGCGTCATACGGCTGCCCGGCGAGCCTCGCGGCGAACTCGGAGGAACGGTCGCCGGCGAACACGAGGTGGGTGTGGCTGTCCACCCAGCCCGGGAGCACGGTACGTCCTTCGACGTCGACGCGCTCGTCGGTGTCGGGAGCTCGCGCGCCCGGCCCGACCCACACCACTCGTGTTCCTTCCAGCACCAGTGCCGCGTCGGTGAGCCGTCCCAGCTCGGGGTCGTTCGTGGTGAGCTCACCGATACCCGTGACGAGTGTCGCCGTCATTTCCACAGTTCCTCGATCTCGCGTGCCAGCAGTGTCCCGACGTCTCCGAGTGTCGTGTGCACACCCTCCTGCGCGACGATCCTTCCACCGACCACCAAGGAGTCCACATCGGATGCTGAGGCCACCATGGGAATCTGTTCGGGCAGCGCGCCCGCTGTTCTCGGAGTGTCCTCCCGGACGGCCACCAGGTCACAGGGCGCTCCGGGAGTGATCCGTCCCGCCTCCGGCCAACCCAGGCTCGCATGACCGTCCACAGTGGCATGGTGTAGTAGTTCGTGCGGGTCGAATCGTCCCCGCCGCCCGGTACGGAGTCGCTCCCCGTACTCCACCAACCGCATCTCGGCCAGCGGGTCCACCACGGCGTGCTGGTCGCTGCCCAGCGACAGTGCGCATCCGGCGTCGACGAGTTCCCGCATCGGTCCCAGGCCGTCGGCGAGGTCGGCCTCGGTACTCGGGCAGCAGCACACCGCGGTGCCGGAACCCCCGAGCAGTGCGATGTCGTCGGTGCTCAGGTGTGTGGCGTGCACGGCCGTGGTGCGCGGGGACAGCACTCCGGACTCGTGCAACAACGCGACCGGACTGCGTCCGTAGACGGCCTGACAGGCCTCGTTCTCGGCGGGTTGTTCGGAGACGTGCACGTGCAGCGGTCGACCGGGTAGCGCGTCCGCCACGTCCGACAGGGCCTCTGCGGGCACGGCCCGCACGGAATGCACGGCGGCGCCGACGCGGGTGTTGGCGTCGGTGACGCTCGGGGCCAGAGCTTCGACCCGTTCCCTCCAGGCGTGCGCGCTGCCGTCGCCGAACCTGCGCTGCACCCCCTCCAGTGGTTCGCCGATACCTCCGGTGAGATAGCACGCATCCAGCAGGGTCAGTCGGATTCCGGCCTCGGCGGCGGCCTGCCGCAACGCCTCGCCCATCGCGTTCGGCTCGGCGTAACGGCGCCCGTCCGGGCCGTGGTGCAGATAGTGGAACTCGCCCACGCACGACACCCCGGCGAGCGCCATCTCGGCGTAGACCGCCCTGGCGAGACGGTGATAGGAGTCGGGGTCGAGTCGGCCCGCCACCCGATACATCGTCTCGCGCCAGGTCCAGAACGTGCCGCCCGCACTGTGAGTACGTCCCCGTAACGCGCGGTGAAAGGCATGCGAGTGCGCGTTGGCGAACCCTGGCAGCACCAGCCCGAACAACCGATGTGAGTGCGGGCGCGGCCCCGCCCGCTCGACGGAGCGGATGCCGCCGTCGGCGGCCACTGTGACCAGGATCCCATCCGCCACCCCGTCGGGCAGCCACGCACGCTCGCACCAGTAGCTCAGCACGGTGTCTCCGTGAGGTGGGCGAGCACCCGGGCCAGTGCGACGACGCCGGTTTCGCAGTCCTCCGGCTCGGCGTGTTCGGCCGGGGCGTGGCTGATGCCGGTCGGGTTGCGGACGAACAGCATCGCGGTGGGTACCCGGCCGGCGAGGATTCCCGCATCGTGTCCCGCGCCCGTCGGTAACGCCGGAACACCGCCCAGCACGCCGGACAGCTCGTCACGCAGACCGACGTCGAAGGTGACGGTGCCGCCGTAGGATTCCTCGCGCACGGTGACGGTGCAGCCCTCCGCCTTCGCGGTTTCCTCGGCCTCGGCGAGGATCTCGTCGACGACGGCTCGCGTGTCACCGTCGTCGCTCGCACGGGCGTCCAACCACAAGTCCACTGTGGATGGGATGACGTTCGTCCCGCCCGGAAGGGGAACCACACGACCGACCGTGGCCCGCGCTTCGGGCACCGCTCCCGCGATGCGGCGGGCGGCCAGCACCACTGACGCTGCGGGCAACATCGGGTCGGCACGGTCGGTCAACGGCGTGGCACCGGCGTGATTGCCTTCCCCGTGGAACGTCAACCGCCAACGGCCGTGCGCGAGGACCGAATCGGCCACCCCCACCGGTGCGTCGACGTCCACGAGTCCGCGTCCCTGTTCCACGTGCAGCTCGACGAAGCAGCCGATACGGGACAATGCCTCGTCGTCACGGCCCACCCACGCCGGGTCGAGGCCCGCCGTCGACATCGCCTCCGCCAGGGTCACCCCGTCCGGATCACGCAGCGCGCGGGCGTGGTCGGCGTCGAGGGTGCCCGTCAGCAGCCGCGAGCCCAAGCACGGGACGCCGAACCGCCCACCCTCCTCCTCGGCGAACACCACTACCGCCAACGGTCGTGCGGGCCGGAAGCCGCGTGCCCGCAACACGTCCACGGCCGCGAGCGCCGACACCACTCCGAGCGGGCCATCGAACGCCCCACCGCCGGGAACGGAGTCGAGGTGGCTGCCGGTGACCACGGCGTTCGGGCCGGGCGCACCCCACCACGCCCACAGGTTCCCGTTGCGGTCGGTGTGCACGTCCAGTCCCCTGGTCTCGGCCTCGGCGGTGAACCATTCGCGCAGTTCCAGCTCCACCCGGTCGAAGCCGTGGCGCGAGTACCCGCCGCGCACGGGATCGGCGCCCACGTCGGCGATCGCTTCCAGTAACGGTATCGCGCGGCTCATGCGTGGCTCTCCTCCTCGGGCATCGGAATGTGCAGACCTCGCTCGGCGGCCACCCGGCGGGCACGGTCGTATCCGGCGTCGACGTGCCGCAGCACGCCTGTGGCGGGGTCGTTGGTGAGCACCCGTTCGATCTTGCGGCCCGCCTGCTCGGTGCCGTCGGCGACGGTGACCTGACCGGCGTGGACGGAACGGCCCATCCCCACGCCACCGCCGTGGTGGATCGACACCCACGTCGCCCCCGATGCGGTGTTGACCAAAGCGTTCAACAACGGCCAGTCGGCGATGGCGTCCGAGCCGTCGGCCATGCCCTCGGTCTCGCGGTAGGGGGAGGCCACCGACCCACAGTCGAGGTGGTCCCGTCCGATGACGACGGGCGCGGCCAATTCGCCTCGGGCCACCATCTCGTTGAACCGCGCTCCTGCGACCTCGCGTTCGCCGTAGCCGAGCCAGCAGATACGCGCGGGCAGCCCCTGGAACGCCACGCGCTCACCCGCCATGCGTATCCAGCGCGCCAACCTCTCGTCGTCACCGAACAGCTCCAACACGGCGCGGTCGGTCGCGGCGATGTCGGCCGCCTCCCCCGACAGTGCCGCCCAGCGGAACGGGCCCTTGCCCTCGCAGAACAACGGGCGGATGTAGGCGGGCACGAAACCCGGGTAGTCGAACGCGCGTTCACAGCCGCCGAGTTTCGCCTCACCGCGCAGGAAGTTGCCGTAGTCGAACACTTCCGCACCGGCGTCGAGGAAACCCACCATGGCGTTCACGTGCTCGGCCATCGACTCACGGGCACGGTCGGTGAACTCGTCGGGTTTCGCGGTGGCGTAGTCGTGCCAGTCGTCCACGGCCACGCCCTTGGGCAGATAGGACAACGGGTCGTGCGCGGAGGTCTGGTCGGTGACGATGTCCACCTCGACACCCAGTCGCAGCAGCGCGGGCAGCACCTCGGCGGCGTTGCCGATCACGGCCACCGACAGCGGTCGGCCTTCCCGTTTGGCGGCCTCCACCGTGCGAACGGCGCTGTCCAAATCGGGTGCGACCTCGTCGAGGTAGCGAGTCTCCACCCGGCGGCGCGCACGCTCGGCGTCGCATTCCACCACCAGCGCCACGCCCTCGTTCATCGTGACCGCCAACGGTTGCGCACCGCCCATGCCGCCGAGTCCGGCCGTGACGGTGAGAGTGCCGCGCAACGACCCGCCGAACCGTTTCTCGGCCACGGCCGCGAACGTCTCGTAGGTGCCCTGGAGGATGCCCTGGGTCCCGATGTAGATCCACGACCCGGCCGTCATCTGCCCGTACATCGTCAGTCCGAGCGCGTCCAGTCGACGGAACTCCGGCCAACTCGCCCAGTCGGGCACGAGGTTGGAGTTGGCCAGCAACACGCGCGGCGCCCATTCGTGCGTGCGCAGGACTCCCACGGGACGACCGGACTGCACTAGCAGGGTCTCGTCCTCACGTAAATCCGTGAGTTCGGCGGTGATGGCGTGGAAACTCGGCCAGTCCCGTGCCGCTTTCCCCGTTCCGCCGTAGACGACGAGGTCCTCGGGGCGTTCGGCCACGTCGGGGTCGAGGTTGTTGTGCAGCATGCGCAGAGGCGCTTCGGTTGCCCAGGAGCGCGCGGTGAGCGTGGTGCCCCGGGACGCTCTCACGGGTGCGGTCATCGTTCCTCCCCACGGGATTCCTCGGCAGCGCGGAGTGCGGTGCCGGAGCGGATCAGGTCGGCGGCGGTGGCGATGTCGGGTGCCAGGTGCCGATCGGGTCCCGGCCCGGGCACGTGCTCGCGGAGCGTGGTGAGCGCGGCGGCGGTCGCCGGGGCCGGGGACAACGGGGCCCGCAGGTCGAGGCCGCGTGCCGCGGTGAGCAGTTCGATGCCGAGCACGGTCGTCAACCCGTCGACGGCGCGGCGCAGTTTGCGGGCCGCCGCCCATCCCATCGACACGTGGTCCTCCTGCATGGCGCTGGTGGGAATGGAGTCCACCGACGCCGGGACGGCCAGTCGTTTCAGCTCGGCGACCACGGCGGCCTGCGTGTAGTGGGCGATCATGTGTCCCGAGTCGACGCCCGGGTCGTCGGCGAGGAACGGCGGCAGTCCGTGGGAGCGGGCGACGTCGAGCAGCCGGTCGGTGCGGCGTTCGGCCATGCTCGCCACGTCGGCGACGGCAATGGCGAGGAAGTCCAACACGTACGCCAGCGGGGCACCGTGGAAGTTGCCGTTCGACTCGACGCGACCGTCGGTCAGTACCACGGGGTTGTCGACGACGGCGGCGAGTTCCCGGTTGGCGACGGTCTCCGCGTGGGCGACGATGTCGCGGGCCGCTCCGTGCACCTGGGGCGCGCAACGCAGCGAGTAGGCGTCCTGCACCCGCGTGCAGTCCGGGCCGCGGTGGCTGGCGACGACCTCCGACCCGGCGAGGAACCGGGTCATCCTCTCGGCCGACAACGCCTGTCCGGGGTGAGGGCGCAGGGCTATCAGGTCGGCGGCGAACGCTCGGTCGGTGCCGAGCAGCGCCTCGACGCTCATGGCGGCGGTGAGATCGGCGGTGTCGAGGAGGAGGCGGAGATCCGCGAGCGCGAGTGCGAGCATGCCGAGCATGCCGTCGGTGCCGTTGATGAGCGCGAGGCCTTCCTTCTCCCCCAGCTCCACCGGCTCGATACCCGCCTCGGCCAGTGCGTCGGCGGCGGGCCGCAGCGTACCGTGGACGTCGCGGACCTGGCCCTCTCCCATGAGTGCCAACGCCACCGACGACAGCGGCGCGAGGTCTCCGGAGCAGCCGAGTGAACCGTGTTCTGACACCACGGGCACGATCCCGGCGTTGAGCAGGTCCGCCATCGCCCGCACGGTCGACGGACGCACTCCGGTGTGGCCGGTGGCGAGGGTGCGCAGACGCAACAGCATCAGGGCCCGCACCACTTCGCGTTCCACCTCGGGCCCCGCTCCGGCGGCGTGGGAGCGCACGAGTGATCGTTGCAGCTGCGCGCGACGTTCGGCGGGGATGTATTTGACGGCCAGGGCCCCGAACCCGGTGGACACGCCGTACGTGGGGCGGGCCGAGGCGGCCAGCGCGTCCACGTGGGCGCGTGCCTCGGCGACGGCCTGCATCGCCTCGGGGGTCACTTCGACGGGTGCGCCGTCGCGGGCCACGGCGACCACCTGGTCCCTGGTCAGGGGCGGGTGGCCGATGGGAACTGCTCGCATGTCCTCCATCACACCTCGCGTAAGGCTCGCGAGCGAGGCCACGAGGAGCGAGACTGTCTGGAACTCCAGACAGTCGGAAGGTGCTCGGAGGTGCGTGGTGGGTGCCAGCAGCGACGTCCCCGCGTTACGCCGAGGGTTGGCGGTGCTGCGGCTGTTGGCCACGAAGGCCGAACCGGTGACCGCCGCGTCGGTGGCACGCGAGCTCGGCCTGCCTCGTTCGACGACGTACCACCTGCTGTCCGAACTGGTGAACGCCGGATTCGCGACCCACCTGCCCGAGGAGCGCCGCTACGGGCTGGGGCTGGCGGCCTTCGAGGTCGGGTCGGCCTACCTGCGGCACGACCCGCTGGAGGAGCTGGCGCGCCCACTGCTGCGGCGGCTGGTCTCCCGCCTCGATCTCACCGCCCATCTCGGTGTGCTGCACGGCGCCGAAACGCTGTATCTGCTGCGGGAACAGCCCCGGTGGCCGTTGGGTCTGGTCACCGACGTCGGCGTACGGTTGCCCGCGCACCTACCCGCGTCGGGGCGCGCGATGCTCGCCCATCTGCCTGCGGCTCAGGTGCGGGCCCTGTTCCCGAGCGCGGCGAGTTTCGTGCTCCGCACCGAGCGGGGACCGACCGACCTGCCACGACTGCGGCGCCTGCTCTCGGCAGAACGCCGACGTGGCTGGGCGGTGGAGGACGGCTACGTCACCGAGGGGTTCGCCTCGGTGGCCGCGCCGGTGTTCAACCCGGATGGACGGCCGATCGCGGCGATCAGCGTGACGTTCCGACACGAATGCGACGGCGAACGGGAGTGCGGACGGGAATGGCCCGAGGCGGCGGCCGAGGTCAAAACCACGGCCGCCGAACTCACGGCACGGGTCGGCGGGCGGGCCGAGTGATCCACCGGCGTGACCCGCACGGTCTCTAAGCGGTCGAGCTGTTCCCACGGCGGCGCGTGATCACAACCGTGGCGGCACCGACGAGCAGTACCGCTGCTCCGACGCCGACGAGCGTCACCGCGTCGGTCCCGGTGGAGGCGAGTGTGTCGACGTCGTCCGCCCGGTTCTGGGAACCAGCCGGCGGATTCGCCGACGGGTCTTCGAGCGAGACACCCACCAGTGAGTCACCGGCGCTGTCCCCGTCCTCACCCGGCAACGGCCGGTCAGGTCCCGGGACGATGCCGACGGTGGTCGTGTTGTGGTGTTCGCCGTACGTCGCGTGTACTCGGGCGAAGGCGGCGGCGCCCTCCTCGCGCTGCCACGGACCGAAGATCTCGATGTGGTACAGGCCCGCCTGCTGGTCGGTGAACACCGCGCGCCCCTGCTCATCGGTCACAGCCGTCACCATCGGGGCGTCCGCGTCGTCGACGTCTCGCAGTCCGACCGTCACGCCGGGCACGTACTCGTCGTCGTCGTCGATGTTGTCGCCATCACGATCGTGGAAGAGGGCGACGGTCGCGTCGGAGGCCCGCCCCGGCACCTTGGCCCGGGCGTCCACATACGGATGTCCCGAGGTGCCCTCTCCCGGGCCGAAATGACACCCGACGACCACGAACCCGTAGTCGGCCGCACCGTCGGGCACGATCCCGGTGACGTGGTAGGTCTGGGTTCCTCCCGGCTCCACGGTGACCCCTTTACCACTCCAGACCAGGTCACCGAAGTGCTCCGGCTTCGAGACGCCCCCAGCTCGTTGTCGTTGCCGGCTCCTCCGCAGAACGCCGTCACACCGGCGAGGGGCTCGCTGCCCTCGTTGGTCAGGGTGATCGTCATGTGCGCGGTTTCGCCGGACCGGTAACTGTCCTTGTCGAATTCCATTGTCGGAATCAACACGTCGGAGACAGGACGGACCATGCGGAATTCGATCCCGGTGTGTTCCCCGGACCCGTCGACTCGCAGTCCCTCGGTTCTGGTGTCGCCGACCCAACCGTCCTCGATCTGGCCGACACTGTGGAGGTACACGCCGGCGGGCACGTCGGTGAAACTGTACCGTCCGTCCTCGTCGGTCTTGACGCTTTTGCTGTAACCGGGGCGGAACAACTTGACGGTGACTCCCGCCAGCCCCTCACCCTCGTCGTAGGCGCCGTTTTCGTCCGCGTCGCCGTAGACGAGTCCGTTCACCGGATGGGTTTCGGTCAGGGGCACGACGGGCAGCGTCAGGTATTGAACCGAGTCGGACCCGGCGTTCGAGCTTCGCACGTACACGGAGATGTGTGGCTCCCCGTCCCACCATTCATGGATGGTGCCGGTGGGTTCCAGCGTGACCGATTCCCCGGCCGGAAGGGTTTTCCCCGCCCCGGTGTAGCCGTCGAGCTGCTCGTCCGGAACGCTGAACGAGAAGTAACCCTCGCCGTACACGCTCACGGTGACACCGTGGGCATCGGCGTCTCCCGCGTTGGCGATGGTCACGGTCAGTGGAACATCGTCACCGACAATGAAGGGCCCGTCGGACACCGACGCCTCGACAGCCGGTCCGTATGCTCGGCACTTAGGCCACGGCGTGTTCAGGCGACCCGGCAGCCGAGCCGGTCGGCCAGCCGACCACGAAGACCACACCGGTGTTCAACCCGACTGTCTCCGCAATCGAACAGGATCAAGGTACGACTCCGGAGAAACAAGGCGTTGAAACGACTACCGATCCTCTTCAGACGGTGCCGAGCCCCGTTCACTCGGACACCCCGCCCCGCCGAGTCGAGGATGGACAAGACCATGGGATGCCACTTCCCCGATTCAGTCGGTGATGTCGAGCGCGGCGCGAACGATACTGTCGGAGTCGATGCCGTGGTGGCGATAGACATCCTCCAGTGAACCTGATTGTCCGAAGCTGGCCACACCGAGCGCGGTGGTGGCCACCCGGTTGATCGTGGCCAGGAACGACAGAGTATGCGGATGTCCGTCCAGGACGGTGACCAGCGGCGTGGCGCGCTGCGCGGGGAAGACCTGGTCAAGGATCCAGGAGTCGGCTCGCTCGTGGCCCTGTCGTGCGCGCACAGCTCGGTAGAGCAGGCCGGGGCTGGTCACGCACACCACGTCCGCGGGGATGCCGATCTGGTCCAGACGACCGGCGGCGTCGAGGGCTTCGGGAACCACGGCGCCCATGGCGGCGATGGTGACCTTCACGTTCTCGGTGCGGCGCAGGGCATAGGCGCCGGCGACGACCTGGCGTCGACGGCGTTCCCGGGCAGCGGGATCGGTAGGCACGGCGGCCAATGTCTGATCGACGGGTCGGGTGGACAGCCGCAGGTAGGCCGACGAGCCGCCGGGTTTGCCGAGCTGGGCGAGAGCGGCGAGCAACGTCCATTCGACGTCTTGGGCGAACGCCGGCTCGTAGGTGAGACAGCCGGGCTGCTCCAGGCCGATCGACGGCGTCTTGATCGACTGGTGTGCTCCGCCCTCGGGTGCGAGAGTGACGCCGGACGGGGTGCCGACGAGGATCGACTGACCACCGGCGTAGATGCCGTAGGACCACGGTTCCAGAGCCCGTTCGACGAACGGGTCGTAGAGCACCCCGATCGGCAGGAGCGGCTGTCCCCAGCGGCTCCAGGTCGCGCCCAGCTCACTGATCAGGCCGACCAGGTTGACCTCGGCGATACCGAGCTCGATGTGCTGCCCGGTGAGTTTTTCCTGCCACTGCAGGATGGTCTCGGCATCGTCGGCGAACCAGTTCGGACGTTCCCGGACCGACCACACACCGACTTTGTTGATCCAGCCGCCCAGGTTGGTGGTGGAGCTGACGTCGGGGCTGACGGTGACGACGCGCCGCGCGGCGTCGGGTGCTTCGCGGGTGAGGTCGAGCAGAACACGGCCCAGCGCGGCCTGCGTGGTGGCGGTGCCGGAGGGGGTGCGGCCGAAGTCGACGGGGATCGCGGGTGGGGGAAGAGCGGGGAACTCGGGCCGCTTCAGGCGTCGCGCGGTTGCCTGGCACAGCTCGTGTTCGGGGCTTCCCTCGGGGAACGCGCGCCACGGGTTGTCCAGATCGGCGCCCAGGCGCTCGGCCAGCTCACGCATCTGCTCATCGGTGAGCAGCGCCGAGTGGTTCTGCGGATGCCCCTTCGTCGCCAAGCCGTAGCCTTTGACGGTGTAGGCGAAGATCACCGTGGGGCGGGTGTCGTCGATCGCGCCCAGAGCGCGGTCCAGCGCCGCCAGATCGTGTCCGCCGAGATTCGCGATCGCATCGACCAGTGTGGTGTCATCGAGTCCGGCGACGAGTTCGGCGATGGCTTTGGACGAAGGCCCTTCACCTGGCAGACGGCGGCGCAATTCGGTGGCGTCACACCGCAACAGCCGCTGGTACTCCGGGTTGGTCATGGTGTCGATGCGCTGCCGCAGCTCGGCACCGCCCGGACGCGTGAACAGCTCTTCCAACAAACTGCCGTACTTGAGCTGGATGACCTGCCAGCCGGCGGCGGCGAACATCTTCCGCAGCTTGTCGGCGGCGATGTTGGGCACGATCCGATCCAACGACTGGCGGTTGAGGTCGACGATCCAGACGACCTCCCCCAGCTCGGCGACACCGGGGTCGAGCACGGCCTCCCACACGGCGCCCTCGTCCAGCTCGGCGTCCCCGACCAGCGAGTACTGCCGCCCGGTTCCCGCGCCCCCGAAGGCGATGTCGACGTAGCGTCGGGACATCGCGCCCCAGATCGGCGCGGTCGCGCCGATGCCGACCGATCCGGTGGAATAGTCGACGGGGTCGGGATCCTTGATGCGGCTCGGATAGCTCTGCAGTCCACCGAACTCGCGCAGCCGAGGCAGGTACGACTCGTCCAGCTCACCCAACAGGTAGTTGATCGCGTGCAACACCGGCGAGGCGTGCGGTTTCACCGACACCCGGTCCTGCGGGCGCAGGTGGTTGAACCACAACGCGGTCATGATCGACACCATCGAGGCCGACGATGCCTGGTGTCCGCCGACCTTCAATCCCGACGGGTTCGGCCGGACCCGATTGGCGTGGTGGATGATCGCGCTCGACAACCACAGCACTCGGTCCTCTATCGCGCGCAGGACGTCCGTGGTGGGCGGGGTGGTGACGGACTCGCTCATCTCGCCATCCTCGTTCAAGCGTGCAGGTTGCTGCCAGTGAAGCAATCTGTTGGACTGATGCTCAATAGTTGGCCATTAAGTTGAGCAATCTGCGCAATAAGAGCTCGCAGGTGCGGCGAAGAGGTGAGCACAATGCCCCACGACGGCCCGGTCGGTGCGGTCGATGCCAAGCTCCTGTTGGAGTTGACCCGACACCCCCGCGCGACCACTCTCGCCCTCGCCGACCGTGTCGGCGTCTCCCGCAACACGGCGCAATCCCGGCTCACACGCCTGGAGGAGAGCACCCTCGACTCGTTCGAGCGCCGCATCCCACCGGCTTCGCTGGGATATCCGCTCACCGCGTTCATCACCGCCCAGGTGGCCCAGCGCCTGCTCGACGAGGTCGCCGAAGCACTCGCCGAGATCCCCGAGGTGTTGGAGGTCCACGGCATCTCCGGCCCGGTGGACCTGATGATCCACGTGGTCGCCCGCGACGCCGATGACCTCTACCGCATCGCGGGCCGCATCCTCGCCATCTCCGGAATCGAGCGCACCAACACCAGCTTGGTGATGCGGCAACTCGTGGGTTACCGGATCACCCCGTTGCTCCGCCGCGCGGCCGAATAACCGGGCTACCGTCGCGGCATCTCGGGCACCGGTGGCACGCGGCGCCGGGCCCCGTCCACGGCTGGTTCGGACAGTGGGCAGCCGAGTCGTTCGGCCAGTTCGGCCAACGCGGGGCCCAAGGTCCGATCGACCCGCACCAGCGCGTGGGGGTCACCTCGGGTTTCACCTTTGTTCACGATGAGCACCGGCTTGCCCGTTTTCGCGGCGTGTCGGACGAAGCGCAGTCCGGACATCACGGCCAAGGAGGAGCCGAGCACGAGAAGCGCGTTCGCGTCGTCGACCAGGCGGTAGCACTCGTCCACGCGGGGTCGTGGCACGTTCTCACCGAAGAACACCATGTCCGGCTTGAGCACCCCGGTTCCGCAGGCATGGCATGACACGATCCGGAATTCGCGCACGACCTCCTCGGGCAAGTCGACGTCGCCGTCCGGGTTGAGGCGGGTGGCCCCGGCGCGGAAGTCCGGGGTCGCCTCTCGCAGCCGCTGTTCGAGGAACCGTCGAGAACTGATCTCTCCGCAGTCCAGGCACACGACCCGGCTGAGGCTGCCGTGCAGTTCGATCACTGCCGTGGCACCCGCCGCCTGGTGCAGTCCGTCGACGTTCTGCGTGATGATCCCGGAGAGGTATCCGTCCCGTTGGAGCACCGCCACCGCCCGGTGGCCCACATTCGGCCGGGCCTGCGCCACCGCCGTCCAGCCGAGGTGACTGCGAGCCCAGTACCGCTGTCTGGCGGCCTCGCTACCGATGAACTCCTGGTGCGTCATCGGCGAATGCCGCCGCAGCGTTCCCCCGGCACCGCGGTAGTCCGGAATACCGGACTCGGTGGACAGGCCCGCCCCGCTGAGGACCACGACACCACGGCCGCCGACCACTCGGACGACCTCGGCCAGATCCGTTGTCCATGGCGCCGACCCCGTCGGTGTCCAGCTCACAGTCGGTCTCATCCGCACCAGTCCAGCGTACGAGCTGTTGCCGCGTGCGCCCGAGCGTTCGGCGCTGGTCCTCCCGTCTTTGTCCCGGTTCGCCGTCGACGACGGGCACGCCGAGGCCATCCCGGTCGAACGAGCGTTCACCTTCCCGAACAACCCGGCTGTCTCCGGTGGGCCGGTGTGAGACGTGACTCGATCGGGTAGTGCTTGAGTGATCCGTGGTGAGGAGTCGCCGTGAGTACCATTCAACGCTCGATCGACGTACACGTCCCGGTGAGCACTGCCTACAACCAGTGGACCCAGCTTGAGACGTTCCCCCACTTCGTCGACTACCTACAACGGCTCATCCAGCGCACGGACACCCTGCTGCACGGAGATATCGAACTGGCCGGACGACGCCACATGTTCGAGGTCGACATCGTCGACCAGCAACCGGACGAGTGGATCGCCTGGCAAGCGGCGCAGGGCCCCGCGCACCTTGGCAGAGCCACGTTCCAGCAACTGGATGACCACCACAGCCGGGTCATGGCCGAACTGACGGTGCCCGACACCGCGGCGGACATGGCCGCCCAGCTCGCCGAACAAGGACTGGCCGGGTTCAAGCACTACATCGAAAGCCGAGGCCGGGAATCGGGCGCGTGGCGCGGCTACATCGCCTCGTCCTCTACCGACAGCGGCACCGCCCTACCGCGCGTGTCATACGGCCGTCGCCCTGTGAACCGCTCCCGCTAGCACCCGTCCGACCTCATCGAGGACCGGTCCGACGGCAGATTCCGCGATTCCCACCGACCCGAGGTCCGGTCCCCCTCACGGCGATCCGGCGGGTGACGTCCTTGGTGGCCGCGCTCGACCAGACCCCTGACATCACCACCCCGGTGTCGAGCGGGTTCTTCACCGCACGTGGCGCAGCCCACGCTGTTCCCGGCCCTACCGTGCGCCACTGACTCCCGCCGTGACCTGCTGCTTGTAGACCTGCTCCAGCACCATCGCCGCGGTCGCCGCTCCCGTCTCCTGCCGCACCGCCGCGCCGTGTTCCTCAGCCCGGCGGGCGATCTCGGGGTCATTCGTCGCGGTACGGATCGCCTGCGCCAGATTGTCGGATTCCAGGTCACGATTGCGGATCGGACGCGGCGCGACACCGATCGCGTGGGCTCGCATGGCCCAGGAGGCCTGTTCGTTGTGCACGGGACAGGCGACCTGCGGCACGCCCGCTCGCAGTGCCTCGTTGACGGTGCCGACTCCCGCCGCGTGCACGACGGCAGCGACCCGAGGAAGCAGCCACGGGTACGGCACGTCGTCCGTGACGAAGACGTCCGCGGGGGGAGCGGGGATCTCGATACTGCCGCGCGACTTGATGACCACGGCACGTGTGCCCGCGCGACGTACGGCCTCGACGACGAGTTCACCAGCACGACGGGGATCGGTTCCCCGCACCGTGCCAAAAGTGACGCACACCGGCTTCGACCCGGAGTCCAGGAACCTCACCAGCTCCGGATCGGGTTCGAACGAGGGAGGCGTGGGGAGGAACCAGAACCCTGTGGTCCGGGAATTCGGCGGCCAGCCCTTCGCCTCGGGCACCAGCCTGCTGCTGAATCCGTGCACCACAGGAACGGGCTTCCCGTCGACCGTGCGCAAAGGATGTACGCCCTTCCTCTCGGGCAACCCCAGGACGCGATGCCGCCAGTCAGCGATGTCGCGATAGCCGACGGGCCGGACCAGCCTCGGCAACTCGTAGGTCAGCCGACTCACCACACCCGGCAATCGCCAATGTGGAGGGACGAACTTGACCGGGTAAGTCCAGTTAGGAACGACATTGGGAAACAGGGTCGCGACGGCGTACGGCACGTCCAACTTCTCCGCAACGTGATGAGCCTCTTCCCACGGCCACATCTCGTAGGACTGAATGATCATGTCCGGACCGAACTGATCGGCGGCGTCGGACAGTTCCTTCAACATCTCGGGGAAACGCGGGGCCATGTACTCACCGAGTTTGGTGAGGGCCCGGTTCCTGATCTTCGCCGTGGCTCGATAGTCATGACCCTGGTTACGAAGCCAATCGGCGACATCCGGATCATTGTAATAGAAGTCCAGCAGTTCTTCGCTGCGAGGGAAGTATTCGATTCCGTACCGTGCGGCGAGAGGGGCGAAGCTCTCCGGGCCCGCGAGCATGACCTCGTGGCCCGCTTTAACCATTGCGTGAGCCAGGGCGAGGTAAGGCTGAACGTCGCCACGCGAACCATATGCGTAAAGGAGAGCTTTCATCGGCCACCGTCCGGAAGAGTCAACGTTCCTTCTTCAATTGCGCGGCGGTGGGGACGTGCAGAACACGCCCCCACCGCTCTAACCACTAACCATCAAGGTCAGCAGTTGTACGACGCGGAGCTGTTGGGCAGCTCGGCCTCCGTCGCAGAAACCTCCAGGTTCTGCAGGTCCAGGATCGACATCACGAAACACCTCCTTCCACACAATCTATTCGGAAAAAGACACACCTAATCAGCAGTTCCACGACGCGGAGCTGTTGGGCAGCTCGG
>JAJYTH010000078.1 GCA_021793175.1 Actinomycetes bacterium | reverse complement strand
GGCTCACTCATGACCGACGACCGCACCGAAGCCCTGCTCAGGGAAGCACTGGAATACGAGGCCAACCGCGCCGTCGACCCCGGGGTGGTACAGGCCCGGCTGAACGATCGCATGAGCAGGTCGGCTCGGCGCAGAGGTCCCGCGTTGATCGGCGTGGCCGTGGCCGTCGCCGTGGTCGTCCTCACCGCCGTCGTGGTCATCCCGCGCCTGCTGGGCCAGGACGCACCGGACGAACGGCTCGCCGCGGCGACCGATGGTTCGGCACCTGTCACCGTGCTGGTCGCGGGCATGGACGACCACGGTTACACCGACTCGATCCTGCTGACCCGCGTGCACTCCGACGGCGTCTCTGTGGTGTCGCTGCCCAGGAACATCTGGACAAACGTTCCCGGGCACGGCGAGCAGCAACTGAACTCCGCCTACCGGTACGGCCGGGAAGCAGCGTTGGCCGACGGGAAGGACGCCGAGGCCGCCGACCGCGCGGGCGCTCAGACCCTCGTCTCGACGGTCGCCGATCTCACCGGCACGACCATCGACCACTACGCGCTCGTCGACACCGACGTCATCGGTGCCGTGACGAAGACCGTCGGCGGCGTGGAGGTGTGCGTGAACACCCCTGTTGACGATCCGGGCACCGAACAGCGGCGAAAGCTCAGCGGTGACGATGCGGTCACGTTCCTCGAACAACGCCGCGACCTGCCCGACGGAGACCTCGACCGCGTCGTGCGATTGCAGGCGTTCACCCGGTCACTGTTCGACTCCGTGACCCAGAGCGGCGAGCAGCTGAAAGAGGTGGCCGACGTCGTCGCCGGACACGTGCGCACCGATGCCGAGCTCGACATACTCGGCCTCGCCGAACGGCTGGCCGGCATGGAACGGCCGAGTCTGTCCGTCGCCACGATCCCGCTCTCCGACGACGAGGCGAAACTGCCGGACGGCAGGGCCGTGATCGACATCGATACGGAACAGGTACGTGCCTTCACACCACCGTTCCTCGACGGCGAGACCCCCGACGGCGACCGGCCCGATCACTCACTGCCCGACGGTGAGCTGCCCTGTGTGAACTGACCCCGCCCTTTTTCCGACACACCCGATAACACGGAAGGCCACCTTCGCCGCCGAAGCGGCGAAGGTGGCCTTCGTGATCGTGCGGTCGTGCGTGACGCCGTCCTCAGGCGAGCAGCGCGTCGACGAACGCCTCGGGCTCGAACGGCGCGAGGTCGTCGGGACCCTCGCCGAGACCCACCAGCTTCACGGGCACACCGAGCTCACGCTGCACCTGGAAGACGATGCCGCCCTTGGCGGTGCCGTCCAGCTTGGTGAGCACGATGCCGGTGACGTCCACGACCTCGGAGAACACGCGGGCCTGCGCGAGGCCGTTCTGACCGGTGGTGGCGTCGAGGACGAGCAGCACCTCGTCCACCTTCGCCTGCTTCTCCACCACTCGCTTGACCTTGCCGAGCTCGTCCATCAGGCCGGCCTTGGTGTGCAGCCGACCAGCGGTGTCGATGAGCACGGCGTCCACACCGCTGTCGATGCCGCGTTTCACCGCGTCGAACGCCACCGAAGCCGGGTCGGCGCCCTCCTTGCCGCGAACCACCTCGGCACCCACGCGCTCCGACCACGTCTGCAGCTGCTCGGCCGCGGCGGCACGGAAGGTGTCGGCGGCACCCAGCAGCACGTGGTGGTCCTGGGCGACGAGCACCCGGGCGAGTTTGCCCGTGGTCGTCGTCTTGCCGGTGCCGTTCACCCCGGCCACGAGCACCACAGCGGGCTGCTTCGTCCCGTCCACGGTGTGCGGCAAGGCACGCACGGACCGGTCGGAGTCCGGTCCGAGGGCGTTGACGAGTACCTCCCGCAGCAACGCCCGGGCCTGTTCGGCCGTGCGGACGCCGCGAGCGGACAGCTCGGTCCGCAACGTCTCCACGACCTCGGTGGTGGTGGCCGCGCCGAGGTCGGCGATCAGCAACGTGTCCTCGACGTCCTCCCACGACTCCTCGTCGAGGTCACCGGCGCCCAACAGCCCCAACAGACTCTGGCCGAGCGCGGAACGCGACTTCGACAACCGTCCCCGCAGTCGCTCAATCCGGCCGGTCGCGGGGGCGACCTCCTCCTTCGGCTCCACTGGTGCCTCGGGAGCTGCTTCGGGCGCGGGTGCGGGTTCGGCCTCGGGAGCCGTGGGCGCGACCTCCGGCTCGACCTTCTCCGGTTTCTCGGGTGCGGGGGCCTGCGTCGCCTCGTCGGTGACGGGCGCCTCAGGCGCCTGGGGAGCCTCTGGAGCCTCGGGTTCCGCCTCCGGCGCCGCCTCGGGTGCCGTCTTAGCCTCGGGAGCGGGCTCCGGGCGAGGCTTCGGCACGGGCTTGGTCTCGGGGACCTCGCGCGTCTGCTCGGGCAGGTCGACGTCCACGATGTCGCGACGAGGGGCGTCCCTCGGCACGGCGGCGTCCTCGCCCACGCCCGGCTCGCCGTCGGTCTCGGTCCGCTCGGACACCGGGTGCGGGGGCGGTTCCGGTGGCGCCTGGGGTTGGATCGGCGTTTTCTCGCCGCCCGGCGCCAGAGTGATGCCGCCACCGGCTTGGTACCGGCCTCCCTTGGGCTTTTCCTCTTCTCTGCGGCGCTCCAGGCTGATCCGGCGCTTGCGTGCGATCGTCAGCCCGGCCGCGAGTGCGACCAACAGCACAGCGGCCGCGATGACAATGATCCACAACCAGGTGTTCGACACGCTTGTCATCCTCGCACCCAGCCTCGTCGGCGGCAGTTCACCCTCGGCAAGTACGGTCAGCATCCAACTCATTGCAAATCTTTTTGGACAATCCTTTACCGAACATCTTGCGCGCGAGGCCGCTGTGGACTAGACCACTGGCGTGGTTGAAAGCAAGTCCGAGTTTCGTGTCGTCGGGTTGTTGTCCGGTACCTCGGTGGACGGCATCGACGTAGCCGTGGCCGCGTTCCGCGCCGCCGACGACGAACTCACCCTGACCCCGCTCGGCTACCGCGAACTCCGGTATCCCGAGCAGCTGCGACGTGACATCCTCGCGGCCCTCCCGCCGGCCGACTGCAGCGCCGAACAGCTCACCAAACTCGACACCCGCATCGGCCAGGCGTTCGCCGACGCCGCCGCCACCGCCGTCGACGAGATCGCGGGCGGTCACGCCGACCTCGTCGCCTCCCTCGGCCAGACCGTGTTCCACTGGGTCGAGGAAGGCAGTGCCAAGGGAACGCTGCAGCTCGGCCAGCCCGCGTGGATCGCCGAACGCACGGGGCTGCCCGTCGTGGCCGACCTGCGAGTGCGGGACGTCGCCGCGGGCGGACACGGCGCGCCGCTGGCAAGCACCCTCGACGCACTGTGGCTACGCACCGATGCGGAACGTGAGGGCAAACCCGTCGCCGCCCTCAACATCGGCGGCATCGCCAACATCACCGTGGTGCGCCCCGACGGCTCGGTACTGGCCTACGACACCGGCCCAGGCAACGCGTTGCTCGACATCGCCGCCGCCGAGGTGACCGGCGGCGCGCAGCACAGCGACGTCGACGGCGCACTCGCCTCGCGGGGAACCGTGCGAGAAGACCTACTGTCGCGACTGCTGTCCGATCCGTACTATGCCCTGGTCCCCCCGAAGTCGACCGGCAAGGAGTACTTCCACGCCGCCTATCTCCGACAGGCCACCGAGGGACTGCCGGAGATCGACGGCCCCGACCTGCTCGCCACGCTCACCGAGCTCACGGCGGCAACGGTGGCGGCCGAATGCGAGCGCCACGGTGTCAGCACCGTCGTGGCCTCCGGCGGCGGACTGCGCAACCCCGCCCTCGTGAACGCGTTACGCGCCCGGGTCACCGTGGTGCCCAGCGATGACAACGGTCTGCCGTCCGACGGCAAGGAGGCCTACCTCACCGCGCTGCTCGGCTGGCTGACCTGGAACGGCCTGCCCGCCAACGTGCCCAGCGCGACCGGAGCAGCCGGACCGCGTCCGCTCGGCGCGATCACCCCCGGGTCAGGTCCGTTACCGCTGCCCACCCCACACCCGCAGCCCGTGACCCGCCTGCGGGTCACACCCCCCGACACACCGTAGGAGACAGCCATGCGCGCCCTGGACCTCGCGATCATCGCGATATTCCTGATCGGTTCGCCGCTGCTGGGCATCTGGCTCGGCGGCAAACAGAAGTCGTCGGCCGACTACTTCGTCGGCAACAGACAGGTGTCCTGGTGGTTGGTGACGTTCTCCGTCGTCGCCACTGAGACGTCCACGCTGACGGTGATCAGCGTGCCGACCGTGGCCTATCTGGGCAACATCACGTACCTACAGCTCGCGATCGGTTACCTCATCGGTCGTGTCCTGGTGGCCTTCGTGTTGTTGCCGCGCTACTACAGCGGCAACCTCGTCAGCGCATACGGCCTCCTCGGCCAACGCTTCGGCAAGGGCATGCAGGGCACCGCGTCGGTGACGTTCCTCATCACGCGTCTGCTCGCCGACGGCGTGCGGCTGTTCGCGACGGCGATCCCGGTCAAGATGGTGCTCGCCGCGCTCGGCCTCGACGTCCCCTACTGGGTGATCATCGCTGCCATCGCGTTGGTCGCCGTCGTCTACACCTACCTGGGTGGGATCAAGGCAGTCATCTGGGTCGACGCGATCCAGATGGGCATCTACGTCCTCGGCGCGGTGGCCGCGGTGTTCTTCCTCGCGGGCAAGCTGCCCGACGGCTGGTTCGGCTCGCTGGCCGACGAGGGCAAGTTCCAGTTCTTCGACTTCACCTCCGACATCATCACCAACCAGTACGCGTTCATCACCGCCGTCGTGGGTGGCGCGCTGTTCGCGATGGCCTCGCACGGCTCCGACCAGCTCATGGTGCAGCGTCTGCTGACCTGCAAGAACGTGCGCGACAGCCAGAAGGCCGTGATCGCCAGCGGTGTGGTGGTCTTCGTGCAGTTCGCGCTGTTCCTGCTGGTGGGCGCGATGCTGTGGTCGTTCTACGAGGGCGCCGACCCGGCTTCGATGGGTCTGTCGAACAACGACGAGCTGTTCCCGATGTTCATCGTCGAACAGCTGCCCGCCGGGCTGTCCGGCATCCTGATCGCGGGCATCCTGGCCGCCGCCATGAGCACGATCTCGTCGTCGCTGAACTCGCTGTCGACCTCCACCGTGAGCGACATCTACCAGCGGGTGACGAAGAAGGAGCTGCCGGACGAGGTGGTGCTGAAGCAGGCGAAACTGTGGACGCTGATCTGGGCGGGCGTGTTCGTGATGTTCGCCTCGATGTTCACCAGCACCGACCAGCCGGTGGTCGAGGTGGGCCTGAGCATCGCCAGCTACACCTACGGTGCGCTGCTGGGCTCCTTCGCGCTCGGCATCTTCGTCAAGCGGGCGCGGCAGGCCGACGCGATCGTCGCGTTCCTGTGCACGATCGTCGTGGCCGCCGTGTTCGTCCTGGGCGTGACGTTCACCCGCGACGGTGAGGAACTGCCGCTGGCGTTCCCGTGGTACGTGCCGCTCGGCGTGGTGATCACACTGCTGGTCGGTGGGTTGATGTCGCTGCGCCACCGTGCCGCGGGCCCGGACGAGCTGGACCTGGCGAAGGAGAAGGAAACAGCCTGATCCCTCGAAGAAACGGCCGGGCGCCCTTGTGGGTGCCCGGCCGTTTCACGTCGTCGACCGTTTCACGTCGACGTGCTGTGCGCGACCGACCCCACGAACCGGGCCCGACCGTCCGGCTGCCACTCCACGGGAACACCGAGCCGTGTCGGCGGTCTGCGCAACGACTCGTGCAGGTCCTCGTATCCGATGCGCCCCAGGCGGGAAAGACGACGTCGGATGCCGGCCACGCGCTCGGCGCCGGCGAGCAACTGGTCCCACTCGGCCCGCGGGATCGCCTTGCCCGCGGCGTCGAGCACGTCGGTGTCAGCGGTCGCCCATGCCACCGGTGACGCCTCGAAACTCCACCACCGCTTGCTCCACGGCGGCGCGATGTACCCGTGCGCCACACACGGAACCGGCTGGCCGGGCACGAACCGTGTTCCCTCCCTGGCGTTGAAAGTCACCAACCGGTACGCGAACTCCGGTGGTGAGGCCAGATCACGGGAGGTATCGGCGAGCACCAGAAGCTGCACGGCGGCGTCGGCCTGCTCCACCACCATGCCGGGCACGAGCTGCCCGCCCCGGTACGGCTTCGTGGCATTGCCCGCGAACAGCCCGCGCAGAAACACGCCGATACCCGCCAGCACGGCCACCACACCCAGCACCATCGACCACCACGAAGGATCCACGCGGTCCATGCCGTCGGCGATCGCCCACACTCCCAGGCCGACGAGGACACCGCCCACGCAGACACCGACCGACAGCCACAGGGTGCGCCGGTAGACGTTCGGGCTATTGCCCCGCAGATGCTCCGGATCGATGGGCGCATCGAAGAACCGGCGTGGATCCCCCGACGGCCAGCCATGCTCTGTCTGCTCGGTCATGCGCGCATCGTCGCAGAACACCACGGTCGAGTGGGCTCGATCGAATGAAATCCGCGAGGGCGAGGGCTCGGCGTCCCCGATGTTCTCGGCCGCCCGAGGATGCGCACCGGGCTACGCGGGCTGCTCCACGGCATCGGCGGACCGCAACCGTTGCGAGATGACCTTGGTGATGCCGTCGCCCTGCATGCTCACGCCGTACAACGCGTCGGCGATCTCCATCGTGGGCTTCTGGTGCGTGATGATGATGAGCTGCGAATTCTCCCGCAGCTGCTCCAACAGCCCGATGAGCCTGCGCATGTTGGTGTCGTCGAGCGCGGCCTCGACCTCGTCCATGACGTAGAACGGCGAAGGCCGGGCCCGGAAGATCGCCACGAGCATCGCCACCGCCACCAGCGACTTCTCGCCACCGGACAGCAGCGACAACCGCTTGACCTTCTTGCCGGGCGGGCGTGCTTCCACGTCCACGCCCGTGGTGAGCATGTCGTCGGGCTCGGTGAGCACCATGCGCCCCTCCCCACCGGGGAAGAGCACGGAGAACACGGTCTCGAACTCCCGCGCCACGTCGTGGTAGGCGCTGGTGAACACCTCGAGGATCTTGTCATCGACCTCCTTGACGACGGTCAGCAGGTCCTTGCGAGTCTCCTTGAGGTCCTCCAGCTGCGTGGACAGGAACTTGTAGCGCTCCTCCAGCGCCGCGAACTCCTCCAGTGCCAGCGGATTGACCTTGCCGAGCTGCGCGAGGTCCTTCTCGGCCCTTTTGGCGCGGCGGGACTGCGTGTCGCGGTCGTACGGGATGGGCTGCGGCTCCATCACCGTCTCACCCCGTTCCCTGGCGGCCTCGTACTCGGCCATCTCCCCGGGGCCAGGCGGTACGGGCACGTCGGGTCCGTACTCGGCGACGAGGTCGTCGAGCGCGATACCGAACTCCTCGACGATCCTGGTTTCGAGCTGTTCCAGCCGCAGCCGTTGCTCGGCTCGCGCCACCTCGTCGCGGTGCACGGCGTCGGTGAGTTTCTCCAGCTCGGTCGTCAGCTCCCGCACCCGGTTGCGCACCTGGTTCAGAGCCTGTTCGGTGTGCTCACGACGCGCCTGGATGGTGTCCCGTTCGGCGGCGGCCCGCTGCAACGACGTCTCGATGCGTTCGAGCGCGGTCTCACCGCCCTCGACCACGGCGGCGGCGATGGCCGCGCCGCGTTCCCTCGCGACCCGGGCCTTCTCGGCGCGTTCCCGGGCCTGCCGCTCGGCCTCGGCCGCGCGACGCAGCGCATCGGACTTGCCCGCGATGCTGCGGGCACGCTCCTCGGCGGTGCGCAGAGCGAGACGGGCGTCCATCTCCTCCTGCCGCACCTTCGCCAGCATCTCAGCCGCTTCGTCGCGTTCGCTGGTGTCGACGTCGGTGTCCACGGGCTGTTCGGACACGGCCGCGAGCCGCTCCTCCAGCTCCTCCAGCTGGACGAGGACGTCCTCGCGGGTGCGTTCGACCTTCGCCCGTGCCTCGGTCAGCCGTTCGACCTCCGACTGTGCCGAGCGGGCGGCCTTCTCCAGGCTGGACAACCGCTCAGCCGATCGCACCTTGCGCACCTTGGCCTCGCTGAGCGCTTCCTTGGCCTGCTCCAATTCGGCGCGCCGATCCTGTTGTTCGGCGCGGGCGCCCTCCAGCTCGGCGGCCGTGCGTTCCAGTGCGCGTTCGGCGACGGCGAGCCGCTCCTGCGCCTCGTCGACGGCGGCCTGCACCTCGATGACGCTTTCGTCCCGTGCCGAACCGCCGGTGGCCCGGTGGGCGCCGAGGACATCGCCGTCGCCGGTGACCGCCGTGACCTCCGGGTACACGGACACGAGCGCGCGGGCTTCGTCGAGCGAAGGCACCACGGCGACCCGGTCCAACGCGCGCTCCACGGCGGGCCGCAACGCGTCGGGTGCGGTGACGACTTCACGTGCCCACCGCGCGCCGTCCGGCAACGCGGGCCAGGAGGCAGGGTCGCTGGGAGCCGGGGTGTCGCCGACCAGCAGTTCCGCGCGTCCGGCGTCGTGGTCCTTGAGATAGCGGAGCGCGGCGACCGCGTTGTCCCGCGCCGACACCGCCACGGCGTCGGCGACCGGGCCGAGCGCCGCGGCGAGGGCGGCCTCGTAGCCGGGATCGACGGTGAGCAGCGCCGCCACCGACCCCAACAGGCCCGGCACGTTGTCCGCCGCGCCCAACAGGGCACCGGCACCGTCCTTGCGGGCCAGCCCCATCGACAACGCGTCGACCCGTGCCTTCTCGGAGGCGATGTCGCGCTCGGCGGCCCGCTCGGCCTTGACCAGTTCGTCCACGCGCGCCTTGGCGGCCTTCTCGGCCTCCACCGCGCGCTGGTGGCGTTCGCGCAGCTCCTCGTCGTCGGATTCCTCGACGCCGCCCTCGGTCCTGGCCGCCTCCAGGTCCTCCATCGCGGCCTCGGCCCGGGCGGTGGCTTCCTCGATGCTGCTGGTGAGGCGGTCGATCTCCTCGGCGGTGGCACCGCTCTTGCTCCGCAACGCCTCGACCTGCCCGGACAACTTCGCGATGCCCTCGCGCCGGTCGGCGATGGCGCGCACGGCGGCGAGATGCGCACGTTCGGCGGCCTGTACGACTTGTTCGAGGTGTTCGCGGCGTTCGACGACCTCGGCGAGCGTCGCCCGGGCCTCCACCACGGCCTCGTTCAACTCGGCCTCCCGCTCGGCGGCCTGCTCGGCCTCGGCGAGCAGTTCCTCCGGGTCACGGCCGGTGCCTCCGGTGTCGACCTCGGCCGACAGGTGCCGTTTGCGCTCGGCGGCCAGGCGCACGGTGCCGCGCAATCGTTCGGCCAACGCCGACAGCCGGTACCAGGTGTCCTGGGCGGCGTTGAGTCTCGGCGCGTCCTCGGCGAGCGTGGCCTCCAGTTCCGTCTGTTCCGAGGTGACGAACTCCAGCGTCTGCTCCACCTCGGCCCGGCGGGCGCGAGCGGCCTTCTCGTCGGCCTCGTCCTTCTCGATCTCCCTGCGCTGGGTGACGAGATCGTCGGCGTACAGCCGCAGTTTCGCGTCACGCAGTTCGGCCTGGATCACCTGGGCGCGCCGCGCGATCTCGGCCTGCTTGCCCAACGGTTTCAGCTGGCGCCGCAGCTCCGTGGTCAGGTCGTTCAAGCGGTCGAGGTTGCCCTGCATGGCGGTGAGCTTGCGCAGGGCCTTTTCCTTGCGTTTGCGGTGCTTGAGCACCCCGGCGGCCTCTTCGATGAAGGCACGGCGTTCCTCGGGCTTGGCCTGCAGGATCTCCGACAGCTGCCCCTGCCCGACGATGACGTGCATCTCGCGACCGATACCGGAGTCGGACAGCAGCTCCTGGATGTCGAGCAGGCGGCACGTGTCACCGTTGATCTCGTACTCGCTGGCGCCGTCGCGGAACATGCGCCGCGTGATCGACACCTCGGTGTACTCGATGGGCAACGCGCCGTCGGCGTTGTCGATGGTCAACGTCACCTCGGCGCGGCCGAGCGGAGCCCGTCCGGCGGTGCCAGCGAAGATGACGTCCTCCATCTTGCCGCCGCGCAGGTCCTTGGCCCCTTGGGTGCCCATGACCCACCGCAGTGCGTCCAGCACGTTCGACTTACCCGACCCGTTGGGCCCGACGACGCAGGTGATACCCGGCTCGAAGCGCAGGGTGGTCGCCGACGCGAAGGACTTGAAGCCTTTGAGCGTCAAGCTTTTCAGGTGCACGCGGCGTAGACCCTTCCCGTACCGGTTGTTCCCGTCTCGATCCGCGGACGCGTCTTTCGATCGGATGATGCTACCGCTTGCCCAGGTCAGGTACGTGGTAGGCGGGTCTCGGCGTGGCACGCCCGACCGGCGACCGGACGGTGGGACGACTCGGGCAGTTCGGGCGGTTCGGACTCAGCGCTCGACGAAACCCGTCAGGTTGCCCTTCGGCTCCGACCACCGCTGCGCCACGTGGTCCACTCGACCGGGTGTCTGCCCGGAACGCAGCGCGGCCAGCAGGCGCTCGCACGCGTCCCTCGGTCCCTCCGCGACGACCTCCACGCGACCGTCCGCCAGGTTCGTCGCCTTGCCCACAAGCCCCAGTTCCAACGCCCGGCTGCGTGTCCACCAGCGGAAACCCACGCCCTGGACCAGGCCGTGCACCCACGCTGTCAGACGCACCGGCTCGGTCGCAGCACTCTCCTCGCGCGCACTGTCCACACCGACATCGTGCCGCAGCGGGCGGACGGTGACACGGCGAGACACGGCGAGACACCGCGAGGCACGGTGAAACACGGCGACCTGCACAGTGACGTGGCCTACTCACGCGAGTGAGTGCGTTCGCGACCGGATCAGCGCTGGTGATACGGTGCCGCGCAAGACTCGGGGACATCTGTCGGCATCTGTCGAAGGAGTCAGGTATGACCAACTCGCCAGGGCAGCCGCCGCGCGACCAGGTCGCACCGCCCCCCGAGTCCACGGGGCGGCTTCCTCGTTCGGGCTATCTCGCCCTCGCCGCCAGTGGCCTCGCGCTGTGCACGGTGTTCGCGACCGTCGCGCAGGTCATCCAGCCCGATGACCCGTCCGCGCAGCACCCGACGGCCGAGACCAGCCAGCCCACGGGCGGAGGTGCCGCCGAGCTCGTTCCGGGCCAGGCCGTGCCCGCCGAAACCACCGTCGTCATCGACGGTGTCGCGGTGACCGGCAATCTGCCCAGCTCCGACGCACCCACCACGGTCATCACCACCGACGAGAACGGCCACACGCGCACGTCGGTCCACTCGCCGACGCAGGCGCCCCCGGCCGGCGGATCGTCCTCTCCCGACGGCGGCGACGAGAGCAGCCCTCTGCCGAGGCCGACGGAGAGTTCGTCCTCCTCGACCCCGGGTCCGCACCCGTCGAAGCCGACGGATGGTCCATCGAGTCCGTCCGAGCCCGAGCCCGAACCCGAGCCGGAACCCGAACCCGAGCCCGACCCCACCGGCTCACCGGACCCCGAACCCAGCGGTGAGCCCACCTCCACGTCCGGTGGGGGCACCTCTCCCAGCGGTGCGCCCACGGTCTCCTCCACCAGCACGAGTCGAAACGATTCACCGACGGCGCCGCCCAGCCCCACACCGTCGGTCACGTCGACGACGACCACCTTCTAAACACTTCTAAACACACTGCGTCATCCCTGTCGCCTGAACGGCGTAATCACGTTCCGCTTTTCGCGGCCTTCTCCATAACCGAGACCACCTCGAATACCCCCTTAAGTATTCGATCTACACGCTAACGTCTGAGATGAACAGAAGTTTTGCTCTACCAACGATATGATGGGCGGACTCAGACATAAGGGGGTCCGCCGGTGGATGAGCCCAGTGCAGAGTTGCTGGAGAGTTACGCACGTCTGCTCGACCTTGTACGTAGCGGAATCGCCGATACCCGTCCCGCGCTGAGCCAGCGCACCGGCCTCGGCAGAACAGCCATCACCCAACGCACGACCACGCTCCTCGACGCGGGCCTGTTGGAGGAGGGTGACCTCAACCCCTCCACCGGAGGACGGCAGGCGAGGACTCTGCGCTTCCGCAAGGACGCCGGTCGCATCCTCACCGCCGAACTCGGCGCCACCGGCTTCACAGCGGGCATCACCGACCTCATGGGCACGGTGCTCACCAAACGGCACCGGGACTGCGACATCGCCCAAGGCCCCGATCCCGTGCTCGCCGAAGTCGAGTCCACACTCGACGACCTGCTGCGGGAGATCCACGGCTCGCCGTCCGACGTGTGGGGTGTCGGCCTCGGGCTGCCGGGCCCCGTGGAATTCGCCACCGCCCGCCCGTCCGAACCACCGATCATGCCCGGCTGGAACAACTATCCCGTCCGCGAACGACTCGCCGCGCGATACAACGCTCCTGTGTGGGTGGACAACGAGGTCAACCTGCTGTGCCTCGGCGAACTCCGCACCCCCGGCCTGTCCGACGGACTCGGGGACCTGCTCTACGTCAAGATCGGCACCGGAATCGGCGCGGGCATCAGCCACAACGGACAATTGCACCGCGGCGCTCAGGGCTGCGCGGGCGACATCGGCCACGCGGCCGTCTCCGACGACAACACCGTGGTGTGTCGCTGCGGCAAGACCGGCTGTCTCGAAGCCGTCGCCGGAGGGGCCGCACTCGCAAGAGACGGCGAAGAGCTGGCACGATCAGGGGAAAGCCCCGTCCTCACCGCGATCCTGAACACCAAAGGGACCGTCACGGCCGCCGACGTCACCACCGCGGCGAGCGCGGGCGATCACCACGCGGTACAACTGCTCGTGGCCGCGGGCAGACGCATCGGCGCCATGCTCGCCACGTTGGTGAACTTCTACAACCCCTCCACCATCCTGCTCGGAGGCAAGGTCGCGGAAGCGGGGGACCTGTTCCTCGCCATCATCCGCGAGACCATCTACCGCCGATCCCTTCCCCTGTCCACACGCGAACTACGCATCGAGAACGCGCGCCTCGGCGAGGAAGGAGGGCTCGTGGGCGCCGCCTACATGGTGCTCGACGAGCTGTTCTCCGTACGGCACTTCGGTAAATGGCTTCCCGCGGGCTCCCCCAGCGGCATCGCCGACATGCACGGAACGAACGGCACCCGGCAGGGACTGACACCCGCGTGACGCTCCGTCACGCCGTCTCACTGTGAACTGCGCCCCTCCGGGCACTGATCGACCCTCCGGTGACGTTGATACTGATGTAGAGCACAACCAGCGTCACCGCAGAGGTGAAAGCATGACCCACGCGTTTTCCCAGACGGCGTTCTCTCCGACGCCCCAGGCATCGGGGCTGCCGACCATGCCCACGGGCTGGCCCATCGGCTCCTACGACACCTACGCGGAAGCGCAGCGCGCGGTCGACCACCTCGCCGGCAAGGACTTTCCCGTGCAGGACGTGACGATCGTCGGCGTGGACCCGTTGCTGGTCGAGCGCGTCGCCGGGCGGCTGACCTGGGGCAGGGTGCTCGGCGGCGGAGCCATGTCCGGTGCATGGTTCGGTCTGTTCGTCGGGTTGCTGCTCAGTCTGTTCTCGCCCGGCCCCGCATTCACGGCCATCTTCATCGGCCTGCTCTCCGGTATGGGCTTCGGGGTGGCGTTCGCCGCTGCGAACTACGCGGTCGCGCGGAAGCGTCGTAACTTCATCTCCCACAGCCAGCTGGTGGCCCGCCGCTACGACGTGCTGTGTCAGCCACGCAACGCCGAGAGCGGACGCAACCTGCTGGCGCAGCTGGCGATGTCGGGACAACGCGATTTCTGACGGACCGCCTCATTCACTGGGCATACCGGGCACGGCCACGGTGAACGGCACCTCGTCGATCTCGCCGGCCGGCAGGTCCGCCAACGCCGTCCGCACACAGGCCAGATAGGCGCGAACAGTGGGCTGAGTGTGTGTACTCATGGTTCCTCTCCCAACAGATGCTCCATGGTGGCCGCGAAACCCCTCCACGTCTTCACCGACTCGGCGAGCCGCGCACGGCCCAGCTCGTTGAGGCCGTAGTACTTGCGGTGAGGGCCTTCCTCACTGGCCACGACGTACGTGGTCAGCAGCCCGGCTTTGTACAGCCGCCGCAGCGTGCCGTACACGGAGGCGTCCCCGACCTCCTCCAGTCCCGCCTGGCGCAGCCTGCGCACCACTTCGTAGCCGTAGCCGTCCTCGTGCCGCAGCACCGCCAGAACCGCGAGGTCGAGCACGCCCTTCAGCAGTTGACTCGTTTCCACCGGCCCCACCCTTCCTATGCTGTGAGCAGTACCACGCAATGCACAGTAGTGTGCAAAAAATAAAAAATAGAGCGGGTCGGTGCATGTCGAAGAGATCGCGGGATATCGAGAAACCGCTCAGCGCCGCCGCGAACGCGGCTTCGGCTGACAACGCGGGCAGTGGAACGACGACCGGTTCATGAACGCCTCACGCACGATCGCCGAACCACAGCGACGACAGGGCTCGCCCTCCCTGCCATAGGCGTCGAGGGAACGGGAGAAGTACCCCGACTCGCCGTTGACGTTGACATAGAGCGCGTCGAACGACGTGCCACCCACCCGCAACGCCTCGGCCATCACCTCGGTCGCGGCCGTCAACACATCACGCGCCTGCGCCACAGTGAGGCGGTCCGCGGGCCGGGCCCAATGCAACCCGACCCGCCACAACGCCTCATCGGCATAGATGTTGCCGACCCCGGACACCAAGGTCTGGTCGAGCAACGCGCGTTTGGCCTCGGTGCGACGCGCCCGCAACGCACGAGCCACGGCCGCGATGTCGAACAACGGGTCCATCGGGTCACGGGCGATGTGGGACACGGCCGAAGGCAGCACCGTGCCGTCGACCTCCACCAGATCCCACAGCGACAGCCCACCGAAGGTACGTTGATCCACAAACCGCAGTTCCGGCCCGCCGTCGGCGAACTCGATCCGCACCCGCAGATGCTTCTCGTCGGCCTCATTCTGCGGCTGAATCAACATCTGGCCGCTCATCCCGAGGTGCGCGAGCACGGCCGTGCCGTCGGCCAGCTCCCACCACAAGTACTTGCCCCGACGACGAACCGCCGTGATCTTCGAGCCGACGAGACGGCCGACGAAATCGGCCTCGCCCGGCACGTGCCGACGGATCGCCCTCGGATGTAACACCTCGACCGACGAGACGACCCGCCCGACCAGATGCTCTTCGAGACCCACCCGCACGACCTCGACCTCAGGCAGCTCGGGCACGCGCCGCTACTCCACCTGCTCCTCGGCCTCACCCGAGGCCGTCAGCTCCTCGTCGAGCGCGCGCCAAGCGGCCTCGGCGGCCTTCTGCTCGGCCTCCTTCTTGGTGGTGCCGTCACCGTGCCCGAGATCCCGGCCGCTGACGAGGACCACCGCGCTGAACTCCTTGCGGTGATCGGGCCCGGTGTCCGCGACCTTGTACTCGGGCACACCGAGACCCGCCGACGCGGTGAGCTCCTGGAGACTGGTCTTCCAGTCCAGGCCGGCCCCCCTACGCGGTGCCTCGGCGAGCAGCTTGCCGAACAGGCGATGCACCAGCGATCGAGCGGTCTCGATGCCGTGCTGCAGGTAGACGGCACCGATGACGGCCTCGAGACCGTCGGCGAGGATGCTCGCCTTATCCCTACCGCCGGTGAGTTCCTCCCCCTTACCGAGCAGCAGGTGCGCCCCGAGACCTCCCTCCCCGAGACCCCGCGCCACTCCGGCCAACGCGTGCATGTTCACCACGCTGGCACGCAGCTTCGCCAACTGTCCCTCAGGCAGATCCGGGTGCTGACGGTACAGGTGATCGGTGACCACCAGCCCCAGCACCGCGTCGCCGAGGAACTCCAGTCGCTCGTTCGGCGGGAGCCCGCCGTTCTCGTAGGCGTACGACCGGTGCGTCAGGGCGAGAGTCAGCAGCTCGCTGTCGAGATCGACACCAAGCGCTTCGAGAAGGGAAGTGGGATCGGCTGTCGGTCCAGTTGGCGACTTACCCCCCATACCGACGACCTTACGCAGGCTCGACAACCTGACGGCCGCCGTACTGGCCACACGTCGGGCAGGCGACGTGCTGCGGCTTCAGCTGCCGGCACGCACGGTTCTGGCAGGGCACCAGCTGCACCGGGCTCGCCTTCCACTGCGAGCGGCGCGAGCGAGTGTTGGAACGCGACATCTTCCGCTTGGGGACGGCCACGGCTGGGTCTCCTCACACAGGTCTGCTCGCAAGCAGCGAGCGGTCTTGCGAATACGGTCGAACAGGGACTGTCCGACAGGTTTACCGGTCGGAGCCGCTGGCCGTGTCGCCACCCGGAGTCTCCTCCAGGCGCTGCACCAGCGCGGCCCACCGAGGATCTATAGTCTCATGCCCGTGTCCGGGCTCGAGCTCGGCCCATTTCATACCGCAACCGGAGCACAATCCCTGGCAGTCCTCGCTGCACAACGGGACCAACGGGAGCGCGAGGACGATGGCGTCCCGCACCAGCGGCTCCAGGTCGATCCAGTCGTCGACGATCCTGCTGACCTCGTCGGAGTCGGTGGTCTCGTCCGTCGCCGAATCCGGGTAGGCGAACAACTCGGTGACGCTCACCTCGACCGCACCCGCCACCGGGTCGAGGCAACGCGAACACTGCCCCTGGGTCGCGGTCGACGCGGTGCCACTCACCAGCACACCCTCGACGACCGACTCCAGCAGGAGGTCCACCTCCACCATCGAACCCTCGGGCACCTCGATGACCTCGGGCACGCCGAGCGTCGTCGGGACGGGCAGCTTCCGCTGCAGGTGGAAACTCGAACCGGCGCGGCGGCTCAGTTCATGGGTGTCGAACAACCACGGATTGCGTGCGTCGGCACGCTGCGGGCTGGGGGTCTCTTCAGACATCAGGGTTTCTTCTGCGTGGCTTTCTGCGCGATTCGCGAAACAATCAAAACAGGCACGACCGAGCCTCGGAGTCGACGCGGGGCCAGCCGTCTCCCTCAGGGTACGCGAGATCGGGCGTCACTGGGCCTGATAGTCGTAGATCGTCTGACGCGCGGGGGGCGGCAGCGGCGAACGCAGGTGATTACGGCCCGAATCGACCGTGCGCAAAGTGGTGGAGAGCAGATCGGAGAACTCCGCGAGTTTGCCGTCCACATACGCATCGCAGTCGGCGCGCTGCCGATCGGCTTCCTCGTGCGCCTCGTCGATGATGCGAGCGGCCTCGTCATGCGCGGCCTGCACGACCTCCGTCTGGGACACCAGACGCGCCTGCTCGCGCTTGCCGTCCTCGACGGCGCGTTCGTAAGCATCCCGACCGGCCTGCACCATGCGGTCGGCCTCCGTGCGGGCACGCTCGGTGACCTCGGCGTACTCGGCCTCCCCCTCGGCGATCGTGCGGTCAGCGTCGTCGCGGGCCTCGGCCAGGATCCGCTCGGCGTGCGCGCGAGCCTCCTCCATCAGCCGTTCCGCCTCGGCGCTGGCGGAGCTGATCGTCTCGTCGGCCTGCTCGCGGGCGTTGCGGATGATCTCGTCGCGCTTGTCCAGGACGTCCTGGGCGTCGTCCACCTCGCCGGGCAGGGCGTCACGGATATCGTCGAGCAGTTCCAGTACGTCCCCCCGCGGGACGACACAACTCGACGTCATCGGGACCCCACGAGCCTCTTCGACGATCGTGACGAGCTCGTCGAGCGCCTCGAAAACCCGGTACACGGCAACTCCCTCGCGGCATCGATTCCACGCGACGGCACTAGTCTGCCGCCTTCACCGCCCGATTGGTGGTAATCACCGTGCCAGGCGTGTCCCACCGACTACGCAAGGTGCCCCGGGCCGTATCCGGCAGGGTCCGGCGGTGTTCGGCGGTGTTCGCTTCGTCCCGCGCCACGGTCGCCGGTCGTGTCCGCAGCGTGCGGTGCGGACACGGCTACGCAGACTGCGGACACGACTACACAGGCTGCGGACACGAAGTGCGCGGGGTCAGGACTGCTCGGCGAGTTTCGCCTTGAGTCGCTCGTGGACGATGGGGGGAACCATGTCAGTGACGTCGCCGAGAT
>JAJYTH010000077.1 GCA_021793175.1 Actinomycetes bacterium | reverse complement strand
TCCGCTTCGGCGGCGTTCCAGGGCTGCCCCGGCTGCTGGAAACCACCGGCCGGTGACATGGGGGCCGGCTGCTGGAAACCCCCAGCCGGCGACGCGAGACCGGACTGTTGCGGGTACCCGGGCTGAGGCTGCTGCGGCTGTTGGGCCTGCCAGGCCGATACCACCTGGGTGCGCTCGGCACCCCCGAAGTTGGGGTCCTGTTGGTTCGGCTGCGGGGTCCCCTGCGGGAGGCTGGCCGGGGAGATGATCTGGGTCGAATTGGCGCTGCTGTCCGCGGACTGGTCCGGCTGGGGTTGCTGTGGCTGCTGCGGTTGCGCTTGCTGTGGTTGTGCCTGCTGGGGCTGGACCTGCTGCGGTTGCGCCTGCTGTCCTTCGGCGGGATTCTCACCACTGGTCACCGCGGATGACAGCACCTGGTCGCGGCGAACCCGGTAGTCGTCTGCGGAGAGGCGACCGGACGCAAGCTCCTCGTCCAGCTTGCGCAACTCTTCCTGCCAGGACACCGTGAGGCCCCCTATCTCGAACCCGGACAGCGACACGTGACCGGTCAGTACCACTGATGACTCTCGAACCCGGGACTATTCTGCACGTCCCAAAGCGGGCATGTCGGTGAGGGTGGAATCGTGATCTGACCGCGATCTTTTCGGGAAATGTGGTTATCGACCCACGGGCAGGACCTCCTGCAGTGAGTCCACCATGTGTTGCAGCCGGTCCGTGAGCTCGGCGTTGTCGCCGTCGGCGGGCTCGGTGATCACCATGGCCACCGTGTACTCACCGGAGGCGTACCAGGCTCCGCTCACCTGCTTTTCCCCGAAGGGACCGCTCGCCATGTAGAGCGGACCTTCGCTCTGGCTTTGCTTCTCGGACAGGGTGACTTGATACAGGTACTCGGCCACGGCCTGCGCCTGTGCCGGTTCCTCGGTCCGCAGCACCAGGAGCTGGTAGCCGGTCGAGCCGTCCAGCGAACCGCGGACGATCACCTCCGTGACGCCGTGCTCGGTGAAGAACTCGGCGGTCTTCGCGGGGTAGAGCCCGATTTCCATGCCGCGCTCCACCGACATCGTGGAGTTGTTCGGGCTCTGCTCGCCGGGCAGGGACGGCAGCCGGTCCGCCAGCGCGGCCTCCTCGGTCCTCTCGTCCGCCCCGGTCTTTCCGGGCATACCGTCGTCCGGCGACGCCACGGCGCTGGGCGCCGGAGTCGAGGAGTCCTGACCCAACCACCACGCGCCACCGATCACGGCGCCCAGTGCCAGGAGCACCGCGCCCGAGACCGCCACCCAGGTCAGCCCCGGTCGACGCGGGCTGTCGTTCCCCGTGACCGGCGGTCGATCGCCCTCGGGCGGCGGGAGGTGTGAGAAGTCGGGATAGCGGATCAGTTCCGTGGGCCGTTCGTCGGCGGGGCTGGGTGCGGTGGTGGGCGTGTCACCGGACAGCAGCGCCGCCGCGTTGAGAGCGGGCGACTTGGGTGGCTCGGGCGACTGGTAGGGCTCCTCGGAGGCGGTCCCGGTCGAGGTGCTCCCGGTGGAGTCGCCGGCCGCTCGTGCGGGATTGGTGGCTCGCCAATCGGGGGCACTGCTCTGTGGGACGGCCGTCTCGGCCGAGGTCTCTTGCGAGTCCTCCGAGGCGGTGGGCGCGGGCTCGGCCGGTGCCGTAGAGGGCGGTGTAGAAGGCTCTGCCGTCGGCGTAGAGGGCTCTGCTGTGGAGGCCGTGGAGGCGTCCGAACTCGTCGGGGCTTCCGAGGTCTTCGCCCCGTCCGTGGTCGCGGAACCCGACGAGCCGGTCGAGGTCGTCGCGGGAGCCTGCGGTAGAAGTGGGGCCCCCGACACTTCGGCGAGGATGTCCTCGCGTCGCCGTCGGTGCTCGTTGCTGCTGATGGCACCCGCGGCGAGCTCGGCGTCCAGACGACGCAGTTCTTCTTGCCAGGACATCGCCAACTCCCCCTGAGCGGTGTGTAGCGCGTACACCCTAGTTCGCCACGCGTTCGCGTGACATTTTGGCGGTAGAATCGAGTACATGATGTTGTTCGGCCGAAACAAGACGCAGCTGGTATCCGCCGACGAGGCTCTGCCCGGGCGGGCCGAAGCTCTTGTGACACCCGACCTGCATGCCGTGTTCCCCGAGCGGCGGATCAAACCGCCGTTCCCGGAGGGCCTGCGCACGGCGGTGTTCGGCCTCGGTTGTTTCTGGGGAGCGGAGCGGCTGTTCTGGCAGACGCAGGGTGTGTATTCCACGGCCGTCGGTTACGCGGGTGGGCACACCCCCAACCCGACGTACGAGGAAGTCTGCACGAGCCTCACCGGCCACTCCGAGGTGGTGCTCGTCGTGTTCGACCCGAACCAGGTCTCGTACGAGTCGCTGCTGAAGGTGTTCTGGGAGGGCCACGACCCGACGCAGGGCATGCGTCAGGGCAACGACATCGGCACCCAGTACCGGTCGGCGATCTACTACACCAACGACGAGCAGCGGGAAGCGGCCGAGGCGTCGCGCGAGTCGTTCCAGAAGGCGTTGCGTACCGCGGGCTACGGCGAGATCACCACGGAGATCGCTCCGCTGCGGGAGTTCTACTACGCCGAGGATTACCACCAGCAGTACCTGTACAAGGTGCCGAACGGTTACTGCGGCATCGGTGGCACGGGCGTTTCCTGTCCCGTGGGTACGGGGGTTGGCGGCGCCTGAGCGCCGCCACGCCGGGTTCCTCCCGAAACCGCGCCGAAAGGCGCTGAGGCGACGAATAGCGATAAACAGCGACAAAACACGAGGGCGGTGGCTTTTCGGCCACCGCCCTCGTCGTCGTATGAGAGCGGACGACGGGATTCGAACCCGCGACCCTCACCTTGGCAAGGTGATGCGCTACCAGCTGCGCTACGTCCGCGTGCCCGGCTTCTCGGCCGGTGCGCAGAACACTTTACACCTTTCCGTTCCACCGCTTCACGGTGGCCCCTCCCTGGCCCCTTCCCGGTCTCTGTCCAGCCCCTCCCTGTGCACCGCTTCGGATCTCTTCTCGCGAAGAGATGCAGGTACGCGAGTGACTCCGTATGGTGTTCAAAGTTCAACCGAAAGGGCGACAGCCCGAAGGGGGTGCCTGGCTGAATGCGGACCGATTCAGGCTCCACAGCCGATCAGCCAGGTCTGATCGAGCGTATCCGTCTCGGGGACGACGCCGCGTTCGGTGAGCTTTTCCGGGAGCACGAGACGGCCGTGCGCAGGCTGGCCCGTGGGCTCGTGTCAGATGCGTCTGAGGCCGAGGACGTCACGGCCGAGACGTTCTTCCGCGTGTTCCAGGCCATCCGCCGGGGCAACGGCCCCAGTGAGAACGTGCGTGCCTACCTGTTGACCGTGGCGAGACGGGTCACGTGGGAGTGGCAGGCCGCCCGGCGGGACGTGCCCGTCACCGATGACGAACTCACCGCCAGGCTCGGTGCGAGCACCGACTGGCTCGACTGGCAGAACCGGACCGCGGAAGTCGCGCTCATCACCCGTGCGTTCACCAGTCTCCCCGAACGTTGGCGGACGGTTCTGTGGCGTACCGAGGTCGAAGGCGAGCAGCCTGCCGTGGCGGCGTCTCATTTCGGGCTGAGCGCCAACGCCACGGCAGCGCTCGCACGGCGTGCCCGGATCGGTCTGCGCGCCGCGTATCTGCAGGCACATCTGGCCGCGGACCGCAGCCGGGGTAGTTGCCGGGGCGTGGTGCGCAAGCTCGGCGGCTACGCCGCGGGCGGCGTCACGGGTACCGAGGCCCGCAAGATCGCCGGTCATCTGAGTGGTTGTTCGTCCTGCCGATCGACTTATGACGAGCTGCGGCGGGTCTGTTCGATCCTGCGGACGCACGCGGGCGTCGTCGTGGTCCTCGTCCCGTTGTCGGGTCTGGCGTTGGGCACGTCCGGGGCCGGTTTGGGAGTGGGTGCCGCCGTGGCGGCGGGTGCGGGCGGTTCGGCCACCACCGGCGGTGTCGCGGCCGGTGGGAGTGTGGGCGCGAGTGCGGTGACCGCCATGGCCGCAGGTAGCGGCAAGGTCGGCTTGTCCTTCGTGTCCGCGGCGGCGGTCGCGGGCATGGTGGGTACGCCGGTGCTCGACGTCATCGAGTCCGGACGGGCGGAGGTCCCGACCGAAGTGGGTACGTTCATCGAGCTGTCGAGCGCTTCGAACGGCGATGACGGTGAGGACGGGGCCTTGCCCGGGGCTGCCGCAAAGACGCTTCAGGGCAGGGGACACCGAGCGAGCGCGGCCGTGGACGAGCCGTCGGCGTCATTGCCCGGGCCGCCCGCTGATTCGTCGAGCGGTTCGCTGCAGGCCACGGAGTACACACTGCCCGCCGAGAGCGTCGCCGTGGGTACCGGTGTTCCTTCCTCCTATTTCTTCCCGTCCGACCCGTCCAAGACCCCGGGTCGGAGTGAGCCATCGGGTTCCGTCCCGCTGGAGGCGACACAGCCTTCCGAGCCGGGCGGTGAGGCGCGCGACGATCGATGTGATGCGCAGTGCGCCGTATTGGGCGGCGACGGCGGTGATAGTGCCGGTGCCGGGACCGGAAAGCCGACGGATGCGGGCGATGTCTTCTCGTAGCCTTTTTCCGGTCTTTCCTCGGGGCCCGGTCGCGTGGCGCCTGACGGGAAACGTCGAAGTGGCGCGGACTTCCCGCCGACGGGACGATCACGGTAACGTTGCGGTGACGATCTGTTCAGGACGGGCTAGCGGAGGAAGCGGATGAACCGGTTCGCCCAGGGCTCCGACGGTCGGGCCTGGATTATCCGTGCCCATATGGAATGGCGTCGACCCGCCACGGCCGAGGACTTCGAGCACGACGTGGCGGCCAACCGTGCGCCCGGTATCGCGATGATGTGCGTGGCCATAGTGCTGGGCCTCGTGCTTCTCGTGTGGATGCCCGAGGGCGTCGTGATACCGACCTGGGTTCCGTTGGCACTGTTGCTCGTGGCGTTGTTCTTCCCTCTGCGTTGGGTTTTACGGAGGCCGTGGACTGTGGTGGCCGAGACCGAGGGGGACGAAACGGGCGAACGTCCTTCGGAGCGGTGGGTTGGCACGGTCATCGGCATGTTCAACGTACACGGTGAAGTGCAGCGCATCGCCAAGTCGATCCAGAAGGAAGACCTGCCCGATTTCGACGGCCCGTTGCGTCCGGTCGAATGAGTCGGGCCGAGTTGGTTCAGGCCGGCTCGCCTTACGTTCTCCTTCGGCGGCACGCCGACGGCGGTGTCCTCGTGGGTCGGCGAGACGCTGGTCGGCAAGCGATTCTCAGATCATCGGTGAGACGGTCGCGTCGCACCGCAATAACTCTCAGTGTCCATGTGAGAACATAGAGTGATCAGTCCTGTACGTAACGTGTGTGCTCAGATCTTGCACGTCACCGGATGAACGCAGAGCATGGACGCTGTGTCAAGTGTGTTGACCACGCAGACCGTCGTGGCCTTTGGTGTGGGGGCTTGTCTCGTCGGCCTGGTCACCGTCTTCGTCGTCCTCATCCGACGTCGGAATTCGGGTGGCGCCGTCGACGACGCGGTACTCGACGCCGTCCGGCTCATGGCGGACTCGCCGTTGGAACTTCGGCGAGGTCTGAACCAGGATGCGGCGGACAAGATCACATCGCGTCTGCTCAAACTGTTGCGGTGCGTCGCGATCGGAGTGACCGATCGCGAGGGAACGTTGCTGTCGTGGGACGGTGAGGCAAACGACCACTACGTCGATCTCGTCGATCCCATCGGCACGGCCATCCGCAAGAAGCGGCACGAGGTCGTCTCGCACAACAAGGTGCCGTGCAATCACCGAGGTACCTGCCGGATGCGAACGGCCGTCATCGTGCCGCTCATCATCGAGGACGCGACCGAGGCGGTGCTCATCGTCGTGGATCGCACACGTGGCAGGCGCATCGTGACGATGGCCGAAGCCGTGTCGAAGTTCGTGCGAACACAATTGGTGGCCGCGCGGCTGGAGGAGGCCAGGCACGAGCTCCAGCAGGCCGAGATCAAGGCATTGCGGGCGCAGATCTCCCCACACTTCGTCTACAACGCGCTCAACACCGTCTCGTCGCTGATCCGGACCGACCCGGAGGAGGCGCGGGAGTTGTTGCAGGACTTCGCCGACTTCACGCGCTACTGTTTCCGCGCCGAAGGCACCTACACCACGTTGTCCGACGAACTGCGCAACATCGACAGGTACCTGACCATCGAGGGCGCACGCTACGGCAACAGGCTCAACGTCCGCCTCAAGATCGCGCCGGAGGTGCAGTCGGTGGTGGTGCCGTTTTTGTTGATCCAGCCGCTGGTGGAGAATGCCGTCAAGCACGGGATCTCGAAGAAGCCCGGTGGTGGCACGGTGACCGTGGTGGCCCAAGACCTCGGTTCCGAGGCCGAGATCAGTGTCGAGGACGACGGTGTGGGCATGGATCCCGCGCTGTTGGAGGGGATGCGTGACTCGCGCAGCAGCGCGCACATCGGCCTGACCGGTATCAACCGCCGCATGCACCAGGTGTATCGCGATCAGTACTCGCTCATGGTGGAGACCGCTCCGGGGGCGGGCATGAAGGTCACGATGCGGGTGCCGAAGTTCGTGCGAGCCGTGCGGCCCGACATGCCCGGGTACTCCGTCGACGAGTCGGCGGCGCCGCGTCGGGGGCCCGCGCAGGCGAGGTCGGGCGTCGCGCTCGGGTCGTAGACGGTCGGGGCGAGAAAGTCCGGTTCGTCGATTCTGCGAGGCGAACATCACGCTCGAGTTCGAGGGAAGCCCGCGGAAGTACGCTGGCTGCATGAGTCGCAAGGACATGCTGATTTCCCGGCTTCCCAAGCTCGGTGAACGAGTTGAGCGCAAAGATGTCGTCTCCGTCGTCAAGTTGCACGGTGTGATCACGTCGCAGGCATCACCGCTGGCGGCTCGCGGTGTCATCAACCTGGCGTCGACGGAGTCGGCGCTGAAGCGCGCCTTCGGTCACGAGCGGCTGAAGGCCGTCGCGTTGCAGATCAACTCGCCCGGCGGTGCGCCGACGCAGTCGAGCCTCGTCGCTGAACGCATCCGCCAGCTGGCCGACGAGAAGGGGGTGCCGGTACTCGCGTTCACCGAGGACGTGGCGGCTTCCGGCGGTTACTGGTTGGCGTGTGCGGCCGACGAGATCTACGCACACCGCACGTCCCTGGTGGGGTCCATCGGGGTCATCTCGAACTCGTTCGGTTTCGCCCGTCTGCTCGAACGCTTCGGTATCGAGCGCAGGCTCTACGCGACGGGGGAGGGCAAGTCCCGGCTCGACCCGTTCAGCCCGGAGAGGCCCGAGGACGTGGAGTGGCTGAACAAGCTGCATGCCCAGTTGCAGGACCTGTTCGTGGAGTGGGTCAAGCAGCGGCGTGGGGACCGGCTCGTCGAGTCGGACGAGCTGTTCACGGGTGACGTGTGGCTCGGGCAGAAAGCCGTTGAGCTGGGGCTCGTCGACGGGGTCGGCAATCTCCGGGAGATCGTGGGGAAGCGGTATCCCGACGCGGAGATCGTGGTGGCCGAGCCGAGGAAGCCGTTGCTGGCGAAGCTGGGTGTCGGGGCTCCTGCCGCTGCTGTGCTGGAGGCGGTTCAACACCGTTCGCTGTGGTCCCGTTTCGGACTGTGATCGACACCCACTATTCTTGGGGACGGCGGGCGGGGTTCGATTCGCCCGACAGCGTAGTGGACATCGACCCTTGCAAGCGGCAGGATGCGTTTCACTGTGAGTGCTCCCCATGACACACCGAGGCTGCTCGTCCTCGCCGTCGACGACGAGCCGCCCGGTCTTGCTCAATTGAGGCACTGCCTGGAGGCGAATCCACACATCGGCGAGGTACTCCCCGCCGTCGACGCCTCGGAGGCGCTACGTCTCCTCGGCTCCGACGACGAGCGGATCCGAGTGCGCAAGCAGCGTGGGCTACCTCCTGTGGACGCCGTGTTCGCCGACATCAACATGCCCGGCCTGTCGGGAATGGAGATGTCGCGTGTGATCGCCTCGTTCAACCCGGCGCCCGTGCTGGTGTTCGTCACCGGTCACGCGACGGAGGCCGTCGAGGCGTTCGATCTCGGCGCCGTGGACTACGTACTCAAGCCCGCGCGCCAGGAACGCATCGACAAGGCCGTGTCGCGGGTGCTGGAGAAGATCGAGGCGGCCTCGGGTTACCGCAGGTCGGCCGAGCCCGCTCGGGGCCGTGACGACGACGAGGTGATCCCCGTCGAGTTGGCGGGCACCACCAAACTCATCCCACGCTCGTCGGTGCGCTGGGTGGAGGCTCAGGGCGACTACGCCAGGTTGTTCACCACCGAGGGCAGTCACCTGGTGCGCATCCCCCTCGCCCAGCTGGAGGAACGCTGGGCCAAGGCCGGGTTCGTGCGTATCCATCGTTCGTTCCTCGTGTCGTTGCCCCTCGTCACGGAGCTGCGCATGGGGCAGGGTGGTTACCAGGTCGTCATCGGTAACGAGGAGAAGGTGCTGCCCGTGAGCCGCCGGCACACGCGGGAGTTGAAGGACAAGTTGGTCGGATCGTCCCGCATGGGATAGCGGGCCATGACAGACGACGACAACGACAACGACGACAACTACGACAGCGTTCGCGGTATCCGGCGGCCGGACCCGACACTCGGCAAGCGGGCACGCTCGGTCGAGCCGCAGCGGCCGACCGTGGCCTTGTCGTCGTCGGCGTCGTCGGCGTCGTCGGCGTCGTCGGCACTGTCACCGGAGGTCGCCTCCCCTGGTGAGGGGCACGCCAGAGCTCAGCGGCAGCGCGTCGTGCTTGCCGAACCGCGGCGGAGATCCAGTTCGTCGATGCGAGCCAGGGTGGAACTGGCCGAGCAGACGAGTTGGGGCAAACTGCTGGTCAAAGACCTCGTCAAAGTGCAGTTGCGGGCGGGTTCGTTGCTGTTCGGGCTGGTAGTGGTGGTGTTGGGGGCGTTGCCGCTGTTGTTCCACCACGTGCCCGAGGTGACGACGTGGCGTGTGGTCGGGCTTCCGTTGCCGTGGATTTTGCTCGGAATCGTGCCGTTTCCGCTCCTTTTCGGTGTCGGACTGTGGTACAACCGGCTGGCGGAGCGACACGAACGGGACTTCGTCGCGATGATCGAGAATTGACGTCGGCAGCAAGATGCAGCGAGGGAACAGTCCGTGCAACTGAACCCGTGGGCCCTCGCCGGTGTCGCACTGGTCGCGGCCGCGACTCTGTATCTCGGCTACCGCACCTCGCAGTCGGCCAGAAGTACCGACGACTTCCTGATCGCCAGGCGAATGGTGCGCTCCAGACGCAACGCCTCGGCCATTTCCGGTGAGTACATCTGTGCCGCGTCGTTTCTGGGGGTGTCGGGGCTCGTCCTGAAGGACGGCGCCGACGCGTTGTGGTTCCCGGTCGGTTTCACGGCGGGCTTCCTCGCTTTGGTGATCTTCGTGGCAGCGCCGTTGCGCCGGTCGGGTGCGTACGCGATCCCCGACTTCCTGGAGGCGCGACTGGGGGCCACGGTGTTGCGGAGCACGTCCACGTGCTTCGTCGCGGCGTTGGGGCTGATCTACCTGGTGCCGCAGTTGCAGGGCGTCGGTCTGGCATTGGAGTCGGTCGTCCCCGGCGTGGAGGGCTGGTGGGGTTCGACGGTCGTGGTGGCGTTCATCGTGGCCAACGTCATGCGGCGTGGCATGCGTTCCGTCACCCTGGTGCAGGCATTCCAGCACTGGATCAAACTCTTCGCGCTGGCCATTCCGACCTTTCTGTTGTGCGCGGTGTTTTTGGGTAGCGGGGGCGAGGGTGCCTCCGGCGGTCTCGGCGCGGAAGCACCTCCGGAGTTCACCGAGGAGACCACGGTGACCGTGGGCACCGACGTGACACTGCGGGTGGGTGAGCCGACGGCGGTGCACGAGCTCGACAAGGACTCGCCGGAGCCGACGGTGTGGATGCCCAGCATCGACTACCCGGTGAGCGAGGGGCAGCGGTTGCTGTTCCCGGCCGGGTCTTTCGTGCCCGTGGTGAGCGACGCCGAATTGGACAACGCGAGTTGGCTGCGCCCCGCCAAGGACGCGGACGACCTGTGGTGGACGTATTCGGTGATCACGGCGATGTTCCTCGGCACGATGGGGCTGCCGCACGTGCTGGCCCGCTTCTACACCAACCCCGACGGCAGAGCCGCCCGCCGCACCACCGTGCAGGTGTTGTTGCTGTTGGGCGTGTTCTACCTCTTCCCGATCCTGTTGGGGGCACTGTCCCGCCTGTACGTGCCGCAGTTGTTGGTGACGGGCGAGACCGACGCGGCTGTGCTGGAGCTCCCGACCGCCATGCTGCCGGGCGTGGCCGGTCAGGTGGTGGTCGCGGTGCTGGCCGCGGGCGCGTTCGCGGCGTTCGTGTCGGCGTCGTCGGGACTGTTGGTCAGTGTGGCCGGCATGGTCGCCACGGATCTGTTGTGGAACAAGACGAGGGACTTCCGCATCGTGGTGTTCGTCGTGTCGGGACTGGCCGCGGCCGGTGCCGTGGTGCTGCCTCACGACGACCTCGCGCACACCGTGGGCCTGGCGTTCGCGTTGGCGGCGTCGACGTTCTGTCCGGTGCTGTTGCTCGGCATCTGGTGGCGGAAGTTGACGTGGGTCGGCGCGCTGCTGGGGATGCTGGTGGGCGGCACCGGGGTGCTCACGGCCGTCGTGTTCTATGTGGTGTCCCGGGTGAACGGGGAATCGGTGCCGTGGTTCGTGGCGCAGCCCGCCCTGTTGACGGTGCCCGCGGCACTGTTCACCACGGTGATCGTGAGTCTCGCCACCGCTCGGCGTGTGCCGGACGACGCGGGTGTCGTGATGCTTCAGTTACACGCTCCCGACCGGCTCGGGTTCATGTGTGATCGACGTGGTGGTGGGCCCACGGTGCGACGGTGGGACGACACCGATCGACGTCACAGGAGCTGAAGGCTCATGGGCGTCGCACAGAGGGGCATGCGACGATGGAAGCGTGAACCACTCCGCCGATGTACCCACGGTTTCGGTTGACGATCTCCCTTCCGGGGAAGGATATGTGCTGCTCGATGTGAGGGAGCAGGACGAGTGGGCGGCGGGTCACGCGCCCTCCGCTGTCCATATCCCGTTGGGCGATCTGCCGGCGCGAGCCGCCGAGCTCACCGAGCTGGCCGACGACCGTCCCGTGTATGTCGTCTGCCGTACCGGTGGCCGGTCGGAGCGGGCGACCGCCTGGTTGAACGCGGCCGGTGTCGTCGACGCCGTCAATATCGCGGGCGGGATGAAGTCGTGGGCGACTTCGGGACACCCACTCGTCGGCGACTACGACGACGTGCCTCCCGAGGTGCTGTGACCTTTTCGAGGGCCTCGGGGAGATCGGGGAAGGACGGGTGAATCCGATGGCACCCGGGTGGAGTCCCGGACCGGGACAGCGGGCTGGGTATTTCCGTCCCCCTTCCCGTCCCACCGTGCGGTGGGTCGCCACGGTGCCCGAGAGCGCGCGGCCTCGACGATCGTCCGAAGAGGCACGTTCGCGCGTCCCCTATCCGGGTCCTCCGGCGTACGACGTTCCACCGCGCTGGGGTTTCCCTCAGGTGGCGTGGCGTTGGCCGACGGCTGTGCCCGGCACCAGGACGGCCGTGCCGGTCGCGTCGCAGCGGTTGCTGCTCATCGCGCGCAACGTCGTGACGTTGTTGTGGGCGCTGGCCGGTTTGGTCGCTGTCGCCGGAGGCGCGGAGCTGTGGCGCTACGTGCTGCTGGTGTTGAGCCGCGACACCGCACTGAGCCCCGCCGTGGTAGGGGCCTCCGATGCGCTGGTGCTGTCGTTCTCGCTGTTGACCTTCGTGATGTCGGTGTTCGCGTTCGCCGTGACGCTGTGGTGGTTGTTCGTGGCCCGGACAGCGGCGGCGGACGAGGCCGGGCAGCAACCGCCTCGGCAGAGCTGGCAGGTGCTCGTGGGGATCCTGGTGCCGGGGCTGAACCTGGCGATGGCGGGGTCGATCCTGGCCGAGCTGGAACACGCCGCGACCCGTCAGCCCGCGAACCGGCGGCCCAAGCCCTCCCGGCTGGTGCTGGGCTGGTGGGCGGCGTGGATCGTCAACGCGGTACTGCTCACGCTCACGGTGATGTGGCGTTCGCGCGACGGGGTGCAGGCCCAGGTGGACGCCGTGTTCCTCTCCGCGTTGACCGATCTGTCGGCGGTGGCGCTCGCGTTGCTGACGGCGGAGGTGATCCGCAGGTTCACGCGGTTGCTGGCGCCGATGGAGGAACGGCTGGTCCGCCCGCTGCAGGTGTTGGAGGTCAAGGGAGCCCCGGAGGTGCCGCGCCGGGCACGGCCGAAAACGGCGGCGCGCTGAGAACCGCTGAGAACGTGGCCAGGTCTTTGTCGCACGTTCTCCACGGGGCGGCTTTCCGCGGCTAGCCTGGCGAACATGGTCTCGAAGCATCTTCTTGTGTCCACGACGACGGATTCGGAAGCCGCGGCACGGGAGCTCGCCGCCAAGGCCGTCGAGGCTCGGCTCGGCGCGTGTGCCCAGGTGGTGGGCCCGATCACCAGCGTGTACCGATGGGAGGGCAGCGTGCACACCGACCCCGAGTGGCGGGTGGAGATCAAAACGGCCGACGACAAGGCCGAGGAGCTCGTGGAGCACATCAAGCGGCACCACACCTACGACGTGCCCGAGATCATCACCACACCGATCGTCGGTGGGAGTGCCGACTACCTGTCGTGGGTCGTGGAGGAGACCCGGCCCGCCTGAGGCTTCCCGACGTTTCTCGACGTTTCCTGACGCTGTGTCACACAGGCGACAAACCCCCGTCACGCTTAGTCTGGACGTGGGTCGAGTAGCGTCGAACCAACCGAACATGCAGGAGGGCGATCGTGGGCAAGGGCGCACGCAAGAAGGGTCCCGGTAAAGGCGGTAAGCGGAAGGTCCGTGACGTCTTCGTAGCACGTCCCTTCGAGGGACTGGCGGCGGAACCGGAGCTCATCGCACTGCGCGAGTTCGTGCCGTCGGCCACCGCGCCGTTGCCGGTTAAGGACGCGGGCGACCGCACGGTCACCCTCGCCTCGGTGCTGCCCGTGGCCGCTGCGGCGATGGTTCGGGCCGACAATGGTGAGGTCCTCATCGGCATGCAGGTGCAGACGAGGTCGTCGGATGTCAGCCGAGACCTCGGCCGCGCACTGCGGTGGGCGCTGAATGCCGAACCCGGCCAGGTGCTGTCCGTGCCCGACACCACCAGCGAACCTCAGCCGGGCGAGCGGTTGCAGGACCTGCTGGAGCCGGACGCCGAACTGGACGTCGAACTGCACTCCGATTTCGGTTGGTGGCTCGGCGAGGACACCGAACCCACCGGCGAGGTGGCGATGTCGCTGGAACGCGCCAACGCCGCCATCATGCCCACCGAGAGGGTCCGCCCCGGCGCGTACTGGACGCTGGCGGGCGAGAGGGCGCACCTGCGTTGGGTCTGGCCCACCGAGGAGAACAAGCTGCTCAAAGGGCTCGCTCGGTTGTCGGCGGCCGGTGAGCTGTCCCTCGGTGAAGGGTCCCGCTACGCGGGCTCGTTCCGGGCTCACGGACTGCTCGTGCCCGTGTGGGACCTCGACCCCGAGGCACACGCCAGGGAATGGGACGAACCCGCCGAGCAGTTCGCCGCGCGGCTGGACAAGGCGCTGGAATCGCTGGATGACGAGCCGCTCAACGCCGAGGAACGACGAGCACGGGACGGCTTGATCGGCCGGCAACTGACCCTGCGGTGACCCGGCCGCACACCGACGCGTGATTCTGCATTTCTGTCCGGCCGCCGACTGGGAGGCGGCGGCCGACAGCGGGACCTACCGGGCGGCGTCTTTGGACGACGTCGGGTTCATCCACTGTTCCGACCCTGAAACGGTGCATCTGCCCGCCAACGCGTTGTGCGCGGGCCGCACCGACCTCGTCCTGTTGTGGATCGACCCGGGGCGGTTGGACGTGCCGGTGCGATGGGAGCCCGCAGACGCGTCCGCACCCGACGGACCGTGGTTCCCACACGTCTACGGCCCTGTTCCGACATCGGCCGTGGTGGCGGTGCACTCGTTCCCACCTGATCTCGACGGACGCTTCCGGCCGGTTCCGGGACCACCCCACACTCGGTGACCGATTCTCGACAGCCGGGCAACCTTCCGGCTTCCTCACGCGTGACCTTCTCAACCGGTGAAGTTCGTCGGCCGGGCACACGGCAGCGTGAGGGAGGGACTACGGTGACCGCGTTCGTACCCACCGTATGCACAGCCCCCCACGATAGCGTCTGGGCGGGTGCCACCGGCTATAGGAAGGAAACGGTCGTGTCTGGCGACCTCACGGACTTCGCCGAGTTCGTGCAGACCAGCCTGCCCGGATTGTTGCGGTACGGGCATGCCCTGACGGGCAACCCACACGATGCCGCCGACCTCGTGCAGTCGGTGCTGGAGAAGATCGGGTCCCGGTGGAACGCGATCCTGCGTAAGACGACCGATCCGCTCCCCTACGTCCGCCGGTCGATGGCCAACGCGCACATCAGCCGGTGGCGCCGGCTCCGACGGGAGAACCTGGTCGCCGACATTCCCGAGCCCGCCTCCGTGGAACCTGCCGACCCGTTCGAGCACGAACCCCTGTGGCAGGCGCTACGCGAGTTGCCTCCGAAGCAGCGGGCCGTCATCGTGCTGCGGTATTACGAGGGTCTGAGCGAGGCGGAGATCGCTGCCTCGTTGGGCATCAGCCAGGGCACTGTCAAAAGCCAGGCCAGCAAAGCGCTCATCTCACTGCGAGGCAAGTTACGCCGCGACGAGGGCAGCGAAGGGAGGGAAGCGGTATGAACGCCTCCGGCCACGATGTGGACGACGTGGACGACGACGAACTCGACACCCGGCTGCGAGAGCTGTTCGCCGACACCCGGCTCGACGTGGTCCCTCTCCCCCGGGTGGAGGAGGAGATCGTCGCGGGGGCTCGGCGGCGTCGCCGACGCCGAGCCACGCTCACCGGCAGTGGCGGCGCGCTCGCCGTCGTCGCGGTCGCCGTGGCGGGTTTCGCCGTGCTGGGTTCCCGTACCCCCGGCGAGGGCGACGGTACGGCCGTCGCCGTTTCGCCGGATCCGCGGGAGACGTACTCGGCGCCCATGCTCACCGCGCCGTCGAGGGACGACGACACGGGCTCGGACGAGATGCCGCAGGACCCCGGAGCCGAATCCGTCGACTCGGACTCGGCGGTGCCGCCGGACCAGCCGGTTCCGCAGACCTCGACACCTCCACAGTCGGACTCCGTGACGATGGCTTCGGCCGTGCTCGACTCCACCGGCTACGGAAGGTTGGAGCTGGGCATGCCGTTCCGAGAGGCCGTGGAGACGGACCTACTCATGGTCGAGGGGGAATCCCCACCACCAAAGAGGTGCGCCGACTACCCGCTCGTGGAGGGCGACGCCGCGGTGAAGAACGTGACCATCTCCGCCGAACACGGGTTGGTGGCGATCACGGCCGAGGGCGCCATGACCCCCGACGGGGTCGGTGTCGGAAGTCCGGCCGACGACGTCGAGGACCGCTATCCGGCGGGAAGCGGTGACGAGACGGCCTTCAACGTCGATGTGGGGGCGGGCAAGTACGAGTTCACGATTTCCGACGGCACCGTCAGCGGCCTTCGGCTGGTGGCGCACACGTACGACTGCTGAATCGACCGGGTGCCGCGCGAGAAATTCTCCTTTCCCGTGCGGCACCCGGAAACAGCGAGAAAGACGTGAGGGTTTTCTGCGCCGACGGCGCGGGCCGGTCTCACAGTTTGCCGCCCGCCACCGGCGGCATCGTCGGGTCGTCCTCCTCGCCCACCGATTCGCGGTAGAGGAACTGTTCGATGTCGAACACGTTGCCCTGGGCCATGTCCACCACGTTGAGCAACCGTTTCATCGAAGAGATCTCCTCCACCTGTTCGGCGAGGAACCACTGGACGAACTGCTCGCTCGTGTAGTCGTCCTCTTCGCGGGCCGCCTTCGCGAGCTGCCTGAAGTCGGCTTCGACCTCCTTTTCCTGTTCGAGTGCCAAGGCGACCGGTTCGCGCACGTCGGTGAAGTCGTTGCGCACCGGTGGTACCTCGGGGATCTCGACATGCTGGTCGGTGTCCAGCATGTATTGGACCAGTGCCATAGCGTGATTGCGTTCCTCCAGCGACTGCCGGTAGAAGTACCCGGCCAGCTGGGGCAGGTCCTTGCCGTCGAGCCACACCGCCAGCGCGACGTACTGCTGGGAGGCGTGGAACTCGTTCCGGATCTGCGACTGAAGTAATTCGTAGAACTTCGACACTGGTTTCTTCTTGAGGCTGGCCATGTCTTCACCATACGTGTGGAATCGTGTATTGATCCACCTTTGTTCGGTGATTTTGGCCCCATTTTTCTGCAATTTATTAGCTAAGGTTTCGCTAATTTAATTAAGCCTTGGTTAATTGAGAAAAGGCTTACCTAAGCATCGGTCGCGGCCACGCTTTCCCTCGTGATCGGGCACGACATGCACCTCGGCCCGCCCCGGCCCGAACCGACCTCCGAGCCCGCGATGCGCACCACCTCGATGCCCGCTTCCTCCAGACGAGCGTTGGTTTCGAGGTTGCGTTCGTATGCGATGACGACACCGGGCGCGAGCGCCAACGTGTTGTTCCCGTCGTCCCACTGCTCCCGTTCGGCCGTCACAGGGTCGAGGCCCGTGTCGATGACTTGCAGCCTGTCGATGCCCATGGCCGCGGCCGCCGCTTCCAGAAACGGCGTGGGACCGCTCACTCGCACGCCCTTCTCGTCGTCCGGGGTGAGTGTGTAGGCGATGAGGGAGTCCTGCGCCAGGGGATACATCACCACGGCGTCGGGGCCCACCATCGTGCACACCGTGTCCAGGTGCATGGTCGCGCGATCCTGGGCGATCGGTACCGCGAGCACGGTGTGGACGAGGTCGTCGGCGAATACCGAGCGCGCCAGCGACTCGGCTCCAGCGGGCGTGGTGCGCTCACCGACCCCCACCGCCAGCACACCGGGGGCGAGCAGCAGTACATCGCCGCCCTCCACCGGGGCGGAGTGTGCGCCGTACGCGCGAATGGCCCCTTGGAACCGCGGGTGATAGGCGTACACCAGGTCGACGAGCGCGGTCTCCCGGCGACGGGCGGGCATCGCCAGCGACGAGATGGCCACCCTGTCCCTGATCCACACCGAGGAATCGCGGGTGAAAAGCAGGTTCGGCAGCGGGTCGACGGCGAAGTCGTGCGGGCGGTGCATGCGACGCACCAGCGAGCCGCCTTCCGAGGCGGGCAGCTCCTCGAACGTCATGCCGGACATCAACACGTCGGTCAAAGTGGCGGGATCCGCGCTCGACAGGTGTGACCGCAGCGCGTCGGCCAGTTCGTCCCCTAGATGCCTGCCGTCGACCGCCGCGTGCACGCCCGCCGCGTGCGCGCGCGGGTCCTCAAGCGTCGCCCGCAGCATGTCGGCGAGCAGCAGCACCTCCACTCCCCGTAGCCGCAGTACCTCGGCGAAGGCGTCGTGCTCCTCCTGAGCCCGGTCGAGCCACGGAATGGAATCGAACAGCAACTGGTCGTTGTTGCGCGGCGTGAGTCGCCGGAGTTCGTTGCCGGGACGGTGTAGGAGCACGGTCCGCAGAGGCCCGACCTCGTTGTCCACGCGCGGGACGAGTCGCTCGGAAAAACGGCTGGAACTGGTGGAAGTCGATTCGGTCACAGAAGTGAGAGTAATGACAGAACCGGCCCTGCGCTGGAAACGAAATGACGCGGCGCGGCGACGTATTGGCTTCGCTCCCGGGTGCACTTGTGCCGCAACGAAGAGTGCGCCTCATACGTGGTTCGTTGCGTGAAGTCGTCGCAATCGACTTCACGCCGGTGGGGGAAACGGTCAGCGGTGGAGCGGGATCATTCGTGGTTTGCGGGGAGAGTCTTCGGGGTGGATGAGTATCTTCGTTCGCGGAGGGTTTGAGTCCGGCGGCTCCGTGTTCGCCGCCACGTTCGGCGCCGTATTCGGCACAGTGTTCGCCCCGTTCGCCCCGTTCACCCCGTTCGGCGTGTTCGGTT
>JAJYTH010000076.1 GCA_021793175.1 Actinomycetes bacterium | reverse complement strand
GTCAACATGCCGGAGTCGGCCACCGTCGAGGACGTGGAGGAGATCTACTTCCAGGGCTGGAAGTTGGGTCTTAAGGCATTGGCCATCTACCGCGACAACTGCAAGGTGGGCCAGCCGCTGTCGACGGGCAAGAAGGAGAAGTCCGAGGCCAAGGCCGAACCCGAGAAGGTGGTCGAGTACCGCCCGGTGCGTAAGCGGCTGCCGAAGAAGCGGCCGAGCCAGACGGTTTCGTTCACCGTGGGCGGGGCCGAAGGGTACCTGATCGCCGGGTCGTACCCGGACGACGGTCTCGGTGAGATCTTCGTCAAGCTGGGTAAGCAGGGGTCCACCCTGGCCGGGGTAATGGATGCCTTCTCCATGTCGATCTCGGTGGGTCTGCAGTACGGCATCCCGCTCGAGTTCTACGTGCAGAAGTTCCAGAACCTGCGCTTCGAGCCCGCGGGCATGACCGACGATCCGGACGTCCGCATGGCGACGAGCGTCCTCGACTACCTGTTCCGCAGGCTCGCGCTGGACTATCTGCCGTACGAGAAGCGTGCTCAACTGGGCATCTTCACGGCCGATGAGCGCGCGGCGCAGGCCGACAGCGACTACGGCTCGTCGACGACGGAACCGAACGTCGACCTGGAGGCTTTGCGCAGCACCGTCGAGACCGGGCAGCGCAAGGTCGAGGAGGACGACTCCGACTCGTCCGACGACGAAACGCCGAAGGAGCCACGCCGGGAGGCGCACACGACCACCGAACTGGTGGAGTTGCAGCTCGGTAAGGAGGCTGACGCACCGCTGTGCATGACGTGCGGTACGAAGATGCGTCCCGCGGGTTCTTGCTACGCGTGTGAGGGCTGCGGCGCCACCTCTGGCTGCAGCTGACGGTTCTTCGAAGGAACCGTGAGGGGAGCCGGCCGCGAGGGTCGGCTCCCCTCGTCGTCTCGGAAAGGGTGTCGCGGAGACCGGTCTTTCAGGGAAGCGGCGGATTGGACGGGTTCGTTGCGGAGGCGAAGCCCCGCGTCCTGTGCCACAGTGAAAGTCGAGGACGAGCCACCCGCCAAGGGAGCGCCGATGAGCACGGTGGTTGTGACCGGAGGAACCGGCACGCTCGGTCGCGAGGTCGTGCGCGGTCTCCAGGCCGATGGACACGACGTGGTCATCACGAGCCGGAAGGCGCCACCGTCGGTGCGGGACCGAGTCAGGACGGTCCGAGTCGACTACCACTCACCCGTCGCGCTTCGCGCTGCCTTCGAAGGGGCCGACACAGTCGTGCACTGCGCGACCAGACTCGCCGGCCAGCAGGGTGGTGACGTGGACCTGGGCGGTCGGGTGTTCGACGCCGCCCGCGGCGCGGGTTGCGGCCACCTGGTCTACATCTCGATCGTCGGGGTCGACCGCATACCGCTTCGGTACTACCAGGCCAAACTCGAAACCGAACGACTCGTCGAGGACTGCGGGTTGCCGTGGACGATCCTTCGGGCCACCCAGTTCCACGAGCTCGTCGTGCGCCTGCTGAACGGGTTGACGCGCCCGCCGCTGGCCTTGATCCCGGACATCGCCATGCAACCGATCGCTGCCGCTGAGGCGGGCGCGCGGCTGGCCGAACTGGCCGCCGCGCGCCCTGCCGGACGGGTGCCCGATCTGGGTGGGCCCGAGATCGTTGCCGCGCCCCGCCTGGCGCGGTGGTATCTGGAGGCCACCGGACGACGTCGTCGTATCCGCCCGATCAGGCTCTTCGGTTCCGTGTACGAGGCCTATCGCGCGGGCCATCATCTGACGCCCGCGAATGCCGCGGGCACGATCACGTTTCAGGACTACCTCGACGCGCGGGTGCGTCCTCTTCGGTGAGTCGCTGCCACAGGAACTCGAATACCAACGCCCACTTGAACGCCATTTGGGCGTTGTCGGCGGCCGCGCCGTGGCCGCCCTCGATGTTCTCGTAATAGGCGACATCGTGGCCGTCGGCGTGCATCTTCGCCATCATCTTCCGGGCGTGAGCGGGATGCACTCGATCGTCGCGAGTGGACGTCACGAACAGCGTGGGTGGATACGTCCGGTCACTGTGGACGTTGTGGTACGGCGAGTACTGCCGAAGGTAAGCCCATTCCTCCGGGTTGTCGGGATCGCCGTACTCGGCCATCCACGATGCCCCGGCCAACAGTCGGTGGTACCGGCGCATGTCCAGCAGCGGCACCTGGCTGACCACCGCACCGACGAGTTCCGGGTACCGGGTCAGCATCACGCCGGTCAGGAGACCGCCGTTGCTGCCGCCTTGCACACCGAGCAGTTGTGGGGTCGTGATACCGCGTGCCACGAGATCCCGTGCCACCGCGGCGAAGTCCTCGTACACCCGCAGCCGGTTGGTCTTGACCACTTGGTTGTGCCAGTCCGGGCCGTACTCGCCGCCACCGCGGAGATTGGCCACCACATACGTCCCGCCGCGGGCGAGCCAGCCACGGCCGACGACGCCGCTGTACGACGGGGTCAGCGACACCTCGAACCCGCCGTACCCGGTCAGCAGAGTCGGCGAGGCCGAAGTCCGCTCGCGAGGTCCGACGACGAAGTAGGGAATGCGGGTGCCGTCGTCGGAGGTGGCGAAGTGCTGTTCGACACCGAGATCCCCGGCGTCGAAGAACGCGGGGGTGCTCTTCACCGTCTCCAGTTCGCCGCCGATCTCACCACGTGACAGCGCGGGCGGGTCGAGGTATCCGGTGGTCTCGAGGAAGAACTCGTCGCTGTCGTCGGGGTCGGTTGCGACCAAGTCGACGACGGTACCGGGCTCGACGGCGCTGCTCAGCGGCTCGTCGGTCCAGCCGCCGGCGCCGGGCGTGAGTACCCGGATCCGGGTCGTCACGTCCACGAGTGTGCCCAGCAGCAGGTGGTTGCGCGTCCAGGCGTAGTAGTCCAACGACGTGTGCGCATCGGGCTCGAACAGCACGGTCATCGACCGGTCACCGGCGAGGAAGTCGTCCAACCTGGCAGCCAGCAAAGTTCCGGCCGGGTACCGCGTGCCTTCGAGCGTCCACGGACTCCGAGTGCGTACGAGCAGCCATTCGCGGTGCAACGTCGGCACGGCGTCGTCAGGTACGTCGATCTTCACGAACCCGGTGTCGGTGCGCAGGTACACCTCGGAGCAGTAGAAGTCGACGGCACGGCGGATGACGTCGCGTTCCCAGCCCGGGGTCGGATCGTGCACGGCTCGCACGGACACGTCCTCGGGCTTGCCCTCGAACACGAGGGTGGCATCCTCCAGCGGGGTTCCCCGACGCCATTCCTTGACCAGCCGAGGATAACCGGAGCTGGTCAGCGAGCCTTCACCGAAATCCGTGCCGACGTAGACGCGGTCCTCGTCGATCCAGCACACCGAGCTCTTCGCCTCGGGCAGGGTGAAGCCGTCGTCGACGAACTCGCGCCGCTCGAGGTCGAACTCCCGTACCACGGTGGCATCGGCGCCGCCTCGGGACAGTTCCACCAGACACCGGCGAAAGCTCGGACGCAGCACGACGGCGCCCTGCCACACCCAGTTCTCGTCCTCCTTCGCCGCCAGTTCGTCGATGTCGAGGAGGACGTCCCACTCGGGCTTCGGAGTACGGTAGGAATCCAGGGTGGTGCGCCGCCACACACCTCGGGGATGGTCGGCGTCACGCCAGAAGTTGTAGAGGTACTCGCCACGACGGCGCACGTACGGGATGCGGGTGTCCGCGTCGAGCACCTCGCGCAATTCGTCGCGAAGCCGTTCGAAACGGTCGCCCTCGGCGTAGCGGCGCACGGCCTCGGCGTTGTGCCCTCGCACCCATTCGAGGGCGGCCTCGCCGATGACGTCTTCCAGCCAATGGTGCGGATCCGACTCCACACTCGGGTCAAGCTCGTTCATGGCGGCCAGTCTGCCAGCCTGCTCGGTGTCTTCCGGACGGCGACGTCCTGCTCGACACCAGGGGCGACACGCAAAGTGACTGGTATGGCGTTTGGGTCACTCGACCGAGGGTGGAGGTCATGTGAAACGGTGATCCCCGACCCATCCTCTCGGTAAAACCCTGCCCGGCGTTCGTCGGAACGTGTCGATCTCTGCTTGACAGGGACGGTGCCTGGGATAAAGGTCAACACCAATCTTTTCGCCGCCGTCCGATCTGGGGGCTTCGTGAGGCTCAAGCGTGTGTCGATGATGATGGCCGCCACCGTGGTGGTGCTGCCGCTGGTCGCTGTGAACGCGGCTGCCGATCCCGTCCGGGAACCCGTCTTCGTGGACGGACAGGCGCAGCCCGTGTACGACCCTTCCGACGTCGTGAGGGAGGACGTCTGGGTCGAGGCCGGTGTGGACAGTGATCACGACGGGGTCGAGGACGTGGTGCACGTCGAGATCGTGCGGCCTCGGGAAACGGAAGAGGGCCTGCGGGTACCGGTGGTGTACCAGGCCAGCCCTTACTTCGCGGGTGGTAACCCGGTCACCAACCACGACGTCGATCGTGAGCTGTATGTGCCGACGCGGCCGTCCGCCGAGATCACGTGGCATTACCAGGACTATTTCCTGGCGCGCGGCTTCGCGGTCGTGTACGCCGAATCGCTCGGCACGGGGCAGTCCACCGGCTGCCCCACCATCGGCGGGGAGAACGAGACCCTCGGGGCGAAGTCGGTCATCGACTGGCTGAACGGGCGTGCGCAGGCACGTGACGCGGGCGGTACCGAGGTCGACGCCGACTGGACCACGGGGCGGACCGCCATGATGGGTGTGTCCTACAACGGCACACTACCCAATGCCGTCGCCACCACCGGTGTCGAAGGGCTGGAGACCATCGTCCCGATCGCCGCGATTTCCAGCTGGTACGACTACTACCGCGAGAACGGCGCAGTGGTGGCACCCGGCGGATACCAGGGCGAGGACAGCGATGTGCTAGCCGAGTACGTCTACACGCGGGCCGATCAGGAGATCTGCCGCCCGGTCATCGACCGGCTGGCGTCGGAACAGGACCGGCTCACAGGTGACTACAACGACTTCTGGCACGAACGGAACTACCTGGACGACGTGCACCGGATCGACGCGTCCGTGCTCGCGGTACACGGATTGGACGACTGGAACGTGACCGTCAGCCAGGTTGCCGAGTGGTACGCCGCGCTCGCCGAACACGGCGTGGAACGCAAGATCTGGCTGCACCAATCCGGGCACACCGACCCGTACTCGTTGCACAAGGAGCAGTGGCTCACCACTTTGAACCGTTGGTTCAGCCGCTACTTGTACGACGTCGACAACGGTGTGGAGAACGAGCCGAGAGCCACGATCCAGCGTGAGGACGGCTCGTGGACCGAGGAGACCGACTGGCCGGCTCCGGGCGCGCAGGACGCCACGTTGTCGTTGCGTCCGGGTGGCGATGAGCGCGGTGGGTTGGGCACCGGACCGTCCCGGGGCAGGCCCGTGTTCGAGTGGTTGACCGACGACGCGCGTAAGACGGTGGAGGAGTTGGTGGACGCGTCGTCGTCGGAACACCGGCTCTCCTATGCCACCGAGGCCGCCCGTACACCGGTCCGGGTGAGCGGCACCCCGTCGGTGCGCCTGCGGCTGATGTTCGATCGTCCCGCGGCCAACGTGACGGCCGTTCTCGTGGACCGAGCCCCGGACGGCAGTTCCCACGTCATCACTCGTGGTTGGGCCGACCCGCAGAACCGGAACAGCGACTCGCGCACACAGCCGATACGGCCCGGTGTGCCGTATCGGCTCACGTTCGAACTCCAGCCCCAGGACTACGTGCTGGACAGGGGACACCGGTTGGAGTTCGTGCTGCTGTCCAGTGACCACGACTTCACCCTGCGGCCGAGCCCCGGCACGGGTGTGGGGTTGGAGTTGACCAGGTCGAAGGTGACGTTGCCCGTGGTGGGTGGCGAGGCGGCGGTGCGGCAGGCGTTCCCTCGTCGCTGACGAGTGCGCATAGCACACCCTGCCGACAATTCAGCGGCATCGGGGCTGATGCGGCCCCGGTTGTCCACATTGGGGTCGAACCGTCCACAGATTCCGGCTGCGTCCCCGAAACCGTTCCTTTCGGGCCCATTGTGGAGACATGGCTTCCACGATGGGCCCGAATTCGACGGGCAACACGACGGACACAACCACGATCGACCTCAGGGACCCGGGGGACCTGCTTGCGGCCACACCTCATTTGCTGGGCTTCGAACCCAGTGATTCGGTGGTGCTGATCGGCCACCGGGGAGAGGCGGGAACGCACATCGGCAACATCGTGAGAGCCGATCTGCCCCTGCCCGGAGGCGAGACCGCGTTGGCCGCGCAGATGGTGGACCCGCTGGCGCACGCCTCGGTCGCCGTCACCGTCGTTGTCGTGGGAGGACGGCGGATGACCGGCACGACGGGCCCACCTGCGGGCGCCGTCGTCGCCGCAGTCAAAGATGTCTTCGGCCGCGCGGGAACACCTGTGCAGCACGCCCTCTGGGTGCCCGCGATACGGGCGGGCGCCCCGTGGAAGTGCTATGACGACGACTGTTGCGCGGGACATCTGCCCGACCCGCGAAGCACGGTGCTGGCGGCTGTGACCACCCACGCCGGACTGGTGACCCACAGCAGTCGGGCCGCCATGCAACGTCAGCTCGATCCCGTGGGGAGCGATGTCCTCGCTCGCAGGGCGGTGATGCTCAACCGCCGGGTCACCACGGGTGGCCTCGAGGAACCGGCGGCGCTCAGCCGAGGACGTGCGGCGATTCGCGGGATATTGACACGGGCGTGGGAGGGAACACCGACGCTGTCCGACACCGAGGTGGTGGAGTCGGCGCTCGGCCTCACGTTGCCGGCTGTCCGTGACGCCTGCCTGGCCATGGCTGTCCCCGTCGGCAGCGCCCACTCCATCACAGCGGAACGCGTGTGGCTCCTGCTGACCCGGCACACGCCCGCGCCCGAACGCGCCGAGCCGGCGACCCTGCTGGCGTACTCGGCCTACGTACGGGGCGAAGGTGCCCTCGCCGGAATGGCGTTGTCGGCCGCGCGGGCCGCCGACCCCGACCACCTGCTGTCGCGGTTGCTCAGCCAGGCGCTCGACCATGGCCTGCCGCCGGAGACACTCGCCGGTCTGGCTCGGTCCGGTGACACGGGCCCGATCTGGACGGCGCCATCCGAGAGCCTCGGGACCGGTACTCGTCCGTCACGGGATGGGGACGGCGACCCGGGTAGCGGTCAGGCGCGGAGGCCGCCTACTGCTTCTCCAGACGCCGGCGAGTGAACTCCCAGGCGTCGGCGACGATGCCCGCCAGGTCGGTGTGCTGCGGAGTCCATCCGAGCGCCTGCTGGGCTTTGTCGCTGGCGGCCACCAGAACGGCGGGGTCGCCTGCGCGACGCTGTGACACCACGGCCGGGATGGCATGTCCCGTGACCTCACGGCAGGCGTCGATCACCTGACGCACCGAGAAACCGGTTCCGTTACCCAGGTTGAAGATCTGGTGCGTACCTGGTTCGGCGTGAGTGAGCGCGAGCAGGTGCGCGTCGGCGAGATCCACCACGTGGATGTAGTCCCGGATGGCCGTGCCGTCCTCGGTGGGGTAGTCGTCGCCGTAGATGTGCACCTGGTCGCGGTGTCCGGTCGCCACCTGCAGGATCAACGGGATCAGGTGCGTCTCCGTGGTGTGCCGTTCGCCGTAAGGACCGTAGGCGCCCGCGACATTGAAGTAGCGCAGGCTCACGGCCGAGAGACCGTGGGCACGCGCGTAGCTGGTGATGGCGTGGTCGATGGCGAGCTTGGTGGCGCCATAGGTGTTGGTCGGAGCGGTGGGTGCGGTCTCCGGGATCGGTGTCGTCTCCGGCTCGCCGTACGTCGCCGCTGTGGAGGAGAACACCAACCGCTGTACGCCGTGTGTCCGCATCGCTTCGAGGAGACGAAGGGAGGTGAGTACATTGCCGCGCCAGTAGGTGCCGGGGTCTTGCATCGATTCGCCGACCAAGCTCTTCGCGGCGAAGTGCAGAACACCGTCGAAACCTTCGGCGAGCAACGTGCTCGCGACCTCGGCCGCGTCACCCTGCACGAACCGAGCGCCCTCGGGGACGGCGTCGGCGTGACCCGTGGACAGGTCGTCGACGACCGTGACCTCGTGTCCCGCTTCGAGTAGGCGAGCCGTGCACACACTGCCGATATAGCCTGCGCCACCCGTAACAACCAGCTTCATGGGTGTGCTCGACGTCGTGCTCTCGGTGGGCATTCGTGCGGGCCCTTTCTCGAACGGAAAACGTTTCGGTCTCTACGGGGCGACAGTGTGCACCCACTATCTATGTTCCCAGGGAGCGGGGTGGTAGGCGAAGCGTCGTGAGATGTCGTATGGGGTCACTGGGCGCGCCCGGTACTCGTGGAGCTGTGACGTTGTGCGCGCTCGACGAAGCCTCTGGTGTGATCCGCTGGGCGCTCTACGTGGTGCGGTGGTCGACGGCCGGCGGTTGTCGTCGTAGAGGTGTCGTGGGTGTCGAAGCCGTTGTGTTGTGTGGCTTGAGCTGGGTGCGATTGCGCTGTGTGTGGAGCTGATGACGGAAGGCGCTCGCCGTTGTCTGTCGGCGTTTCTGACATCGCCACGATGTCGCCGTTTCGGCCGGCTGTCTTACCCAGTCACCGTGGGCCGATGCGAGCAGGTGCGTTCGTCGTCGGTGACGTAGCGAGACGAGTGAGCGGTGAGAGTGTCGAAGGGATGGTGCGGCCGGGATCCGGCACCTGCCGTTCGGATCCCGGCCGGCACGGACCGGAAGAATCCGTGGGTAGGTTGTACCGATTCTCTACCGGGTTTGGGCAAGCACGGCATGCAGCGCCGACGTGGGAATGCGTGCGGATGTGACGTCGTCGGACACCTCGACGGTGGGGTCCCCGTTGACGGCCTTGCCGACCTTCACCGTGCGTCCGGGCACGATGCCGACCGACCGCAGCTTGCCCATGAGCTCTTCGTCGAGCTGTACGTGTTCGGCGATGCGCCGGATCTCCACCAGGCCACCCCCCGACTTGGCGATCTCGTCGAGGCGGACCAGGTCGGCTTCGGCGGGCGGCGCAGGTTCGCCCGCCTCCAGCTTGTCCAGACCCGGAATCGGGTTACCGTACGGCGACGTCGTCGGGTTCCCGAGCAACGTGACGAGCTTGCGTTCCACCGCTTCGCTCATCACGTGCTCCCAACGACACGCCTCGTTGTGCACCTGTTCCCATTCCAGCCCGATGACGTCGACCAGCAACCGTTCGGCGAGCCGGTGCTTACGCATGACCGCGACCGCCAGCTCGCGTCCGTGCTCTGTGAGCTGGAGATGCCGGTCGTCGGCAACAATCACCAATCCGTCACGTTCCATGCGCGCCACCGTCTGGCTCACGGTGGGGCCGCTCTGCTGCAGACGCTCCGCGATGCGGGCGCGCAGCGGTACGACCCCCTCCTCTTCGAGTTCGAAGATGGTGCGCAAGTACATCTCGGTAGTGTCGATGAGATCGTTCACGCCTGTCCCCTTTGTTCGCCTTACTCATGGTAGTCGCTGGTACTGGTGCTGAGGGCAGGCGAGCGACATTCCCGTGCGCCACCAGTACCAGGGAGGTGCAGGCAGGATAGGGGATATGCGCCAAATCATCTCGACAGCCGAACTCGCCGACCTCCTGAATACCGAGCACCCTCCGACAGTGCTCGACGTGCGTTGGCGCCTCACCGGACCGCCGGGACGTGATTCCTATGAGGAAGAGCACGTGCCGGGAGCCGTGTTCGTGGACGTGGACACCGAGCTGTCGGGAAAGCCGGGACCCGAAGGGCGCCACCCCTTGCCCGACCCTGCGTCCTTGCAGCGTACGTTGCGTGCCGCCGGGGTGAGCGGTTCGCGACCCGTGGTGGCCTACGACGACGGGGACGGTTCGGTGGCGGCGAGGGCCTGGTGGTTGCTGAGGTGGGGTGGGCACAGCCGGGTAGCGGTACTCGACGGTGGTTTCGCCGCGTGGAAGGCGGAGGGGCGTCCACTCGACGCGGACGTCGTCCGGCCGGTTCCAGGTGATGTCGTGCTCCGGCCGGGCTCGCTGCCCGTACTCGACGCCGCCGGTGCCGCGGAGATCGCTTGCCACGGCATGTTGCTCGACGCTCGCGCTCCGCAGCGGTACACGGGCGAGACAGAACCGGTGGACTCGAGGGCGGGGCATGTGCCCGGGGCGATCAACGCTCCGTTCACCGAGTACGTCGGCGAGGACGGTCGGTGGCGTTCGGCGGAGGAACTGGCGCGGCACTTCGCCGAACTCGGTGTCGAACCGGGCACGCCGGTGGGGGTGTACTGCGGTTCGGGAGTCACGGCCTGTTCGGTCGTGCTCGCGTTGGACCTCGCGGGTCACGAGCGGCCCGCGGCCCTGTACGCGGGTTCGTGGTCGAACTGGGTCGCCGATCCCTCCAGGCCGGCCGCCACGGGCCCCGAACCCTGCTGAGGAACACCGACGGAACTCATGGCCGAACGGGGGGGGGTGCACGCCTAAGCTCGGGTGCCATGTCGAGCTCGGCCGTTGTCTGGGATTCCGCACTCCTCGCCTACAACCTGGGCAACGACCATCCGTTCAATCCCGTTCGCCTGGACCTGACCATCCGGTTGGCTACCGCGCTCGGCGTGTTGGAGGACGTGCCGCTGCTGGTGCCGGACGCCGTGAAGGCCGAGGAGCTGTACCGCGCACATACCGCCGAGTACGTGGAGGCGGTCAAACAGGCGCCGATGGCGGGCTGGGACGTCGGCCACGGACTGGGTACGCCCGACAACCCGGTGTTCACCGACATGCACGAGGCCTCGTCGCTCGTGGTCGGTGCGACGCTCCTCGGAGCGCGGTGCATCGCGGAGGGCAAGGCTCGACGGGCGGTGAGTATCGCGGGCGGTCTGCATCACGCCCTGCGGAACCGCGCCGCGGGATTCTGTGTCTACAACGACTGCACGGTGGCGATCTCCTGGCTGCTCGACCAGGGTTTCGACCGCATCGCCTACGTCGACACCGATGTCCACCACGGTGACGGCGTGCAAGCCGCCTTCTACGGTGATCCTCGCGTGCTCACCGTTTCACTGCATCAACACCCGTTCACGTTGTTTCCCGGCACGGGGTACTCGTCCGAGGTCGGGGAGGGAGAAGCGGCGGGCAGCGCGGTCAACGTCCCCTTACCGCCCGGCACGACGGACGCGGGATGGTTGAGGGCTTTCCACGCGGTGGTGCCGTCGGTGTTGGCGGCGTTCCGTCCGCAGATCCTGGTGACGCAGTGTGGCGTGGATTCGCACGAGGAGGACCCGTTGGCCGACCTGTCGTTGACGGTGGACGGACACCGTGCCATCTACCGGACGTTGCGGGAGCTCGCGGACACCCACGCCGAGGGCCGGTGGCTGGCCGTGGGTGGCGGTGGTTACCAATTGATCCGGGTCGTGCCGCGGTCGTGGACACATTTGTTGGCCACGGTGTTGGATCGTGACGTGGACCCGAGGACGCCACTGCCCAGGACGTGGACCGAACAGGTACTGGCGATGACGCCGAACGCGGAGGTGCCCGCGAGCATGACCGAGAGCTCGGACGGTGCGGAGCCGGTTTTCTCTCGCTGGGGCGACGGCTTCGACGAGCCCGTGGACATCGCTGTCAGGGACACGCGCCGGGCGGTGTTCCCGATGCATGGATTGGACCCCTACGACCCGAGGGACTGAGGTGGAACACATGGCCCCGATGGCTGATGGCGCAGCGGGGGATGTGCCGGAGGGCGAGAAGACGGGGGCGCGTGACCCGTTCGACTATCCCCGGCGTTGGGAGGCCGACGTCGTGCTGGTCGACGGCAGGACGGTACACCTGCGGCCGATCGTGCCCACCGACGCCGAGCGCATCGTGGCCTTGCACGCTCGGTTGTCCGAACGTACTCGGTACCTGCGTTATTTCGGGGCCTATCCGCGCATTCCGGCACGGGATTTGAAGCGGTTCACCACGGTCGACCACCACGATCGGGTGGCGTTCGTGGCGTTGCTGGGCGACGACATCGTGGCGGTCGGTCGTTACGAGCGCATCGACGAGGCCTCGGCGGAGGTGGCGTTCGTGGTGGACGACGCGCACCAGGGGCGGGGGTTGGGTTCGATCCTGCTCGAACATCTCGCGGCGGCGGCCTCGGAGTGCGGGTTGCGCCGGTTCGTGGCCGAGGTTTTGACCGAGAACACGGCGATGACGAGGGTGTTCCGGGACGCGGGTTACCGGGTGAGCCGGGCTTTCGAGGAGGGGCTGCTGCACTTGGAGCTCGACATCGACCCCACCGAGGAGTCGCTGGCCGTGGCGAGGGCCAGGGAACAGGCGGCGGAGGCGCGCAGTGTGCACAACCTGCTGCACCCGCGTTCGGTGGCGGTGATCGGCGCCTCCACGGACTCCACCAAGGTCGGCTACGCGGTGTTGTCGAACCTGCTGGCCGCGGATTTCACCGGCCCGGTGTACCCGGTGAACCCCGAGCACGTGTCGGTGCGGGGGGTGCGTGCCTACAAGTCGGTGCTGGAGATTCCGGGTCCGGTCGATCTGGCCGTCGTGGCCGTGCCGGCCAACGAGGTGGAGGCGGTGCTCGACGGTGCGCTGACCAAGGGTGTCCAGGCGTTGGTGATCGTCTCGGCCGGGTTCGCCGAGGCCGGGCCGCACGGGTTGCATGCCGAGCTGCGGCTGGTGAAGGCGGCTCGGGCGCACGGAATGCGCGTGGTGGGACCGAACGCGCTCGGCGTGCTCAACACCGATCCGGCGGTGCGCCTCAACGCCACGTTGGCGCCGAGGTTGCCACGGCGTGGGCGCACGGGGTTCTTCTGCCAGTCGGGGGCGTTGGGTATCGCGATCCTCGCCGACGCCGAGGCGCGTGGCCTGGGTTTGTCCACGTTCGTCTCCGCCGGTAACCGCGCCGATGTGTCCGGCAACGACCTGTTGCAGTACTGGGAGACCGATCCGCGCACCGATGTGGTGTTGCTGTACTTGGAGTCGTTCGGTAACCCGCGTAAGTTCGCGCGGTTGGCGCGACGGCTGGCGCGGAGTAAGCCGATCGTGGCGGTGAAGTCGGGCAGGCACGCGGTACGCCCACAGCTCGCGGCGACCTCCACCGAGATCGACGAGTCGAGTGTCCAGGCGTTGTTCGAGCAGGCCGGTGTGGTGCGCGTGGACACGCTGGCACAGTTGTTCGACACGGCGCTGGTGTTCGCCAACCAGCCGTTGCCCGAGGGTTCCCGGATCGGGATCGTCGGCAACTCGGCTGCGATCGCGCTGCTCGCGGCCGACACGGCGCGGGCACAGGGGCTGAGCCTCGGCATCGAACCCGTGGACATCGGTTCGCAGGCGCCGCCGGAGGATTTCGCCGCCGCGGTGGGGCGGGCCCTGGCGTCGCCCGACGTGGACGCGCTCGTCGTCGTGTTCGTGCCGCCGGTGGCCACGCCGGGTACCGCGTACGCGCGCGCGTTGCGCGAGACGGTGCTGGCCGCCTCTCCCACTCCGGATAAGCCCATCGTCTCGACGTTCCTCGCCGCGGAGGGAGTGCCCGACGAACTCGCCGTCACCGATGACGACGGCACCGTGGCGTTCGGGTCGATCCCGTCGTACCCGAGTCCGGAGCGCGCAGTGAACGCGGTGGCGAGGGTCGCGCGCTATGCCGAGTGGCGGCGGCACCCGCAGGGCACGGTCGTGCGGCCGCAGGGGTTGCACGTCGAACGTGCTCAGAGCCTGGTGCGGGAGATGGTGGACGAGAGCAACGTGGTGTTGCCGGTGGACGACATGGTGCGGTTGCTCGACTGCTACGGCATCGAGGTCGTGCCGTTTCGGGTGGTGTCCGGCGAGGACGACGCGGTGGCGGCCGCCGACGAGCTCGGTTACCCGACGACGCTCAAGGCGTTCGACGACACGTTGCGGGACCGGCCCGACCTCGCGGGGGTGCGTCTGGACCTCTCGTCACCGGACTCGGTGCGGGTGGCGTATCGCGATCTGCGTGAGGTCTCCGGTCGTGCGGAGGTGTACGTGCAGCGCATGGCGCCCAAGGGCGTGTCGTGCACCATCGGGCTGCAGGACGACCCGTCGTTCGGTTCGCTCGTGTCGTTCTCGTTGTCGGGGGTGGTGAGTGCTCTGCTCGGTGATCAGGCGTTCCGGGCGGTGCCGTTGACGGATGTGGACGCGGCCACCCTGGTGCGGGAGCCTCGCACCGCGCCGCTGCTCATGGGCTACCGAGGCGATGAGCCCACAGATCTCGCCGCGTTGCAGGACTTGATGTTGCGTGTCTCGGCGCTCGCCGAGGACCACCCCGAGGTGCGGTCGTTGTCACTCGACCCCGTGCTCGCCTCGCCGGAGGGCGCGTTCGTCACCAACGCCCGCATCGTGTTGGGTCCGCCGCCGTCGCGGCCCGACACCGGGCCGCGACGACTGCGGGAGATCGACGCTCCCGCCGCCCCACCGATGACAGGCCGGAAGCCGGATCAGAACCCGGACGGGTCGACGGCGTAGACGGAGCGTCGGCCCGGATATTCGGCCAGTCCCCACAACTGGTCGCGCGGTCCCCAGTACGACAGGTCCTCCGGGCCTATGGGTTGTGCGCCGGGGTGCTGGGTGGGGTCATCGGTCGCGGTGAACGTGTAGAAGGAGCCCCGGGCGTTCGAGCCCGCGCTGGCCGAGACGAAGAACTTGTCGTCGATGGCCGTGGCGCCCTGCATGCTGGCGATGTCCACCCGGTAGGCCTCGGTGGCGTGCGTGTACCCGTCGGGGGATTCCTTGAACTTGCGGTCGGTGTAGTCGATGGGGAAGCGCACGACGCGAGTACCGGTTCCGGAGGCGTTGTACTCGGGCACGATGACACTGTCGGGGGTGCTGGTGCGGTCGAGTGACGCGGCGGAGAAGCGGAGTCGCTCCGTGGAGTCGGTGGTCGACGCCGTGAACGTGTGTGCCTGTGGTAGCGCGTAGCGGTAGTCGTACGCGTGATAGGAGCTGTCGGGCTGACGGCCGATCAGGTCTTTGTCTCCGGTCGTGACACGCCAGATGTGGCGGAGGTCGAAGGCGCGGAAGCCGCCCCAGGTGTCGGCCACGTACAGGAAGTGGCCGTAGGAGAAGATGCCGCCCGCGTGCACGGTGACGGGCCGGAAGTCCGGTTGTCCCGACGAGTTGACGTACGGCTCGACCAACAACACGTGTCGGTAGGCTGGCTCATCCGGCGTCGAGTAGTCCACAAAGGATATGCGAGCGCCTTTGTTGGGGGAGGAGTGACGGTAGTACCAGCTGACGAACAGGGCCGTCTCTCCCTCGTAGGTGCCTTCGCCGTAGGAGTCGGCCGTGGAGCTGATGCCCTGCGGGTACCAGTCCTCGGTGTCGTTGTCCCCGGAGTTCCAGCAGAACGCGGCGACCTGGTGTTCGGCGCCGGAGGGGCAGTCGGTGGCCGCTCTGTTGGCGCTGGCGAGCACGTCGGAGAAGGATTCGACGGGTAACAGCTCGTCGAGTTGGGAGATGGTGGGATTGTAGGGGCTTTCCGCGAGCCGGAAATGCTCGGCGGGCAGTGCGACGGGGTCGGCGGCCGCCGCGGGGGCGGTGACCACGGTGACCGCGGTGACCACGGTGACCGTGGCCAGTACGGCGAGCGAGGTGGGTGTGGTTCGACGTCGTCTCATGTGAAAACGGTAGGGGGTCGCCGCCCGGATTCGCGGCTAGTTGGTGAAAAATTGTCGTAGAAGTCCGGCGTATTCGCTGATTCGGAGGAGTCCCGCCTTTCGCCTGCGCACCGGATGGTAGGACTGGACGAGCCGAGAGGGTGAAGCGTTGTGTGTACACGGCCGAGCGGGCGGCTCAGCGGCTCGCGAACCCCGCCGGTAACCTTCCGTCGTGTCTGTGAACAACGATGAGGCGCTCGTGCGGGGACGATCACGACAGGACAACCAATCCCGGGTCGCCGTCTCACCACCCCGCCCGCACCTGATCGAACCCGTTCCCTTGACGACGCTCGTCGCGCGTGCCGATGCGCGGCTCGTCGCGGACCCGGCCGTGGCCGAGTCCGTGGCGGTCACCGGGGCGACGCTGCGGGCGCAACACGTGCTTCCCGGGGACCTGTTCGCGGCTCTGCCGGGTGCGCGGGTGCACGGCGCGGACTTCGCGGCCGATGCCGTCGCGGGCGGAGCCGTGGCCGTCCTGACCGACGAAGAGGGTGCCTCCCGGACCGCCGTGCGGGATTCGGGTCTTCCCGTGCTCGTCCATCCGGACCCGCGCGGAGTGCTCGGGGCCGTCGCGGCGTGGATCTACGGAGAGCCTTCGCTGACGTTGTCGGTGCTCGGCATCACGGGCACATCGGGTAAGACGACGACGAGTTACTTCGTGGAGTCCGGCCTGCGGGTGGCCGGCTACCACACCGGGCTGATCGGCACGGTGGAGACCCGGATCGGCGCCGAACGTCTGGCGAGCGCGTTCACGACTCCCGAGGCGCCCGACCTGCAGGCCCTGTTCGCCGACATGGTCGAGCGTGGGGTCACACACGTGGCGATGGAGGTGTCCAGTCACGCCTTGGCGTTGGGCAGGGTGAACGGCACGCGTTTCACCGTGGGGGCTTTCACGAACCTGTCCCAGGACCATCTGGACTTCCACCGCGACATGGAGGACTACTTCTCCGCCAAATCGCTGTTGTTCGACGGCCGTTCCACCCATGAGGTGGTCGTGGTCGACAGCGCCTGGGGACAGACACTGGTCACGCCGCGGACCGTGACGGTGTCCACGGAGCCCGACAGTGACGCCGGGTGGCGTGCCACCGACATCACGCTCACCCCCGGAGGGGAACAGTCGTTCGTGCTCCACGCTCCCGACGGACGCAAGGCGCAGGCGGTGTTGCCGCTGCCGGGCGAGTTCAACGTGGCCAACGCCGTACTCGCCGCCGCGATCCTCGACACGGTCGGGGTCGGCCTCGACGACGTGGTCGAAGGGCTCGCCACGGTGGAGGTGCCCGGGCGGATGGAGCGCGTCTACCTGGGGCAGCCGTTCACCGCCGTGGTCGACTACGCGCACAAGCCCGCCGCTGTCACGCAGGCGTTGCAGGCACTGCGCGCGCGTACGGAGGGCCGCCTCATCACCGTTCTCGGCTCCGGTGGTGATCGCGACACGGCCAAGCGCCCCATGATGGGAGAAGCCGCCGTACGCGGGAGTGACCTGGTGATCGTCACGGACGACAACCCGCGCAGTGAGGATCCCGCGGCCATCAGAGAGGCGATATTGGCCGGTGCTCGGGCCGTCGGGCCGTCCGAGGGCTGCGAGGTGCTGGAGATCGGTGATCGCCGCGAGGCCATCACCGAGGCGGTGAAGCGTGCTGAGGCGGGCGACGTCGTCCTCGTCGCGGGCAAGGGCCATGAGAGCGGACAGGAGGTGGCCGGCGTCGTGCACCCGTTCTCCGATCGGGACGAACTCGAGGCGGCCATTCGGGAAAGGCTCGGTGTGACGCAATGATCGAACTTACTCTCGCCGAAATCGCCGAGGTCGTCTCGGGTCGACTGCACCGTGCTGACGGCAGTGAGCGAATCACCGGGTCGGTCGAGTTCGACTCACGCAAGCTGACGGACGGTGGACTGTTCGTGGCGTTGCCGGGTGAGCGCGCCGACGGCCACGACTTCGCGGCCTCCGCCGTGGCCGCGGGCGCGGCCGGGGTGCTCGCGGCGCGCGAGGTCGACGCTCCCGCGGTGATCGTGCCGCCGTTGCCGCCGGGCAAGGCCAACGAGGGGTCCGTGGCGCTGACCGGGGACACCGACGGTTCCGGTGCCGCTGTGCTCGCCGCGTTGGCCGCGCTCGCCCGGCACGTCGTGACCCGGCTGTCGGAGACCGGTCTCACGGTCGTGGGGGTCACCGGCTCTTCGGGCAAGACGTCCACGAAGGACCTGATCGTACAGTTGCTCGAGCCGCTCGGCCCCACGGTGGCACCGCCGGGTTCGTTCAACAACGAGCTGGGCCACCCGTGGACGGCGTTGCGCGCCGATCGGGAGACCCGACATCTCGTACTCGAACTCTCGGCGCGTGGGCCGGGGCACATCGCGGAACTGGCCGCGGTCGCACCGCCGCGGATCGGGGTGGTGCTCAACGTCGGTAGCGCGCACGTGGGGGAGTTCGGTTCCCAGGAAGGCATCGCGCGGACGA